>JAYUUV010000183.1:0-10598 GCA_043754695.1 Planctomycetota bacterium | reverse complement strand
GACTTGGACGGGGGCTCGGCTCCGCGGCGGACTTGGATCAGCTCGGCGGCGACGCTGATCGCGATTTCCTCGTGGCTGCGCGCGCCGATCGGTAGGCCCATCGGGGTGCGGACTTGGCTGAGGAAGGCTTGATCGACGCCGTCGGCGGAAAGCTTCTCGAACAGTTGCACTTTCTTGGCGCGGCTCCCGATCATGCCGAGGTAGCGCGGCCGGCAGCCCGCGGCGTGCAGGGCGCGCAAGACTTCGCCGTCTTGGTCGTGGCCGCGCGTGCAGGCGATCAGGTACTGGCCTGCCGCGGGAGCGATCGACTTCGCCAGCTCGGCGAACGGCGCGCAGCGCGTCTCGTGCGCGTCGGGGTGGCGCTTTGGATTGGCGAATTCCTCGCGGTCGTCGACCACGCTGACGTGAAAGCCGATGCCGCGCGCCAACTTGGCGATCGCGGCGCTGACGTGGCCCCCGCCGAAGAGCACCAATCTGGGTTCGACGATCGGCTCCACGAAAATCTCCAGACGGCCGCCGCAGAGCAGGCCGGAATCGGGGTAGTCGCGCTCGTTGAGGGCAAAGGCGAGCGTGCGCGGCAGCTCGTCTTGCATCGAAGCCAACGCGGCTTCGAGAACTTCGGCTTCGAGGCAGCCGCCGCCGACCGTGCCGAGGAAAGTCCCGTCGCGGCGCACGAGCATCTTCATGGTCGTCTTGCCCGGCGTCGAGCCGGCGGTCTTGACGATGGTGCACAGCGCGCACGGCTCGCCGATGCGGGCGAGGCGCACGATTTCTTCGTAGAGCGTCATCGGCGGACGATCATGGCGCGCGCCAATTCGTCGGCCTTGGCGCGGCCGGCGCATTCGGCGGCGAGTTCTAGGGCGAAGGCCAGCGCGGTGCCGGCTCCCTGACTGGTGACGATCGAACCGCTGCGCACGACGGCGGACTCGTTGTCAACTTTGGCATTTCCGAGCAGCGAGCGAACGCTGGGATGCGAAGTGACCGTGGCCTCGCCGAGTATTCCGGCGGCCTGGAGCACGCTCGGCGCCGCGCAGATCGCGGCGGTCGTGCGCCCGCGCCCGTGGTGCGCACGCACGAGTTCGAGCACACGGGGATCCGCGGCGAGGTTGCGGGTTCCCGGTTGGCCACCGGGCAGCACGACCAGATCGAAGCTCGCGGCGTCGAGCAGCCCTAGCTCGGTATCGGCGCGGACTTCGATGCCGTGCGACCCGCGAACGAGACCAGGCAGCAGGCTCGCAACGACGACTTCGCAGCCGGCACGACGCAGGACGTCGATAATGGTGACGGCCTCGATCTCCTCGAAGCCCTCGGCCAGCGGTACGAGCACGCGGTGCGCCATGGGCGCGGCATTCTACGGCCTGTGAACGCCACCCCGCATTTGCACAGGCGCACTACACTGACGCGATGCCTCCCCCGTCCCGGCGGCCGGTGCTCGTCAGCGCGTGCCTTTTGGGCCGCGAGTGCCGCTACGACGGCAGGAGCAATCGCGACCGCGCGCTCGAGGCGGAGTTGGAGCAGCGCGGCGAAATTGCCGTGCCCTTTTGTCCCGAGGAGCACGGCGAGCTGGGCACGCCGCGGCCGGCCGCGTGGATCGAGAAGAGCGGAGCGAGCGCCGTGCTCGACGGTGCCGAGCGTGTGCTCAGCGAAGCCGGCGTCGATGTGACCCAAGCATTTTTGCGGGGCGCGCTCGGCGCGCTGGAAACCTGCCAGCGCTTCGGAATCCGTCGCGCCTATTTGAAGGAGCGCTCACCCTCCTGCGGCGTGTGCCAGACCCACGCCGCCGGCGCGTTGGTGAATGGCCCCGGCGTCACGACGCTCGTACTGCAACGCGAGGGCATCGACTGCACTCCGGTCGAAGGCCGCCGCGAGTGGCGGAGTCGAGGCTGGCTCCGTACCACCGATTTCAGGGGCGCTTGATCCAGGCGCGCCAGGCGTTGTCGAAGTCGGCGGGTGACCAGCTCCACAGGTCGCGCATAGCGTTGCGCTGCAGGTCGTCGAGGTTTTGACCGTTGGGGACGCCCTTGGCGTCAAGCTGGCCCTTCACGGTGCCCAGGAACTTTGCGAACTTTTCGGGCTCGGTCTCGATCAGGAAGCGCACTTTCGACCAGGCCATGATGTTCGCGGACATGTCGAGCGCGGCGAATTCCTTGGCGTGCAGCAGGTCGGCCAGCGAACGGTCCTTGTTCGCCGCTTCGATCTGCTTGGCCGCCTTGGTCCAATCCGCCGGCCCGCTCTTGTCGCGCAGCGTGCCCTCCTCGCCATCGGTGGTGTTCGATTCCGGATCGATCTCCTTCTCCATCGCGTGCGCAAGACCCTCGTCGAGCCAGATCGGCGGGTCGTAGTTGAAGTGCTTGTAGGCGCAGAAGAAAAGGTGGCTGAGATTGTGCGCGACGTGCGGAAAGAGCCAGCGGTCCTGGCGCAGGTCAGGGTCTTCGGCGGGCACGGAGACGATCAACTTGTGCAGGTCGCGAAAATGCCAGCGCACGGAATCGGTCACGCCGGCGCCTGAGAACGACTGCGTGAACGGCACGTGCGTCGCGCGCGTGTTGTGGATCACGATTTCGAATTTGTCCGCCTCGCCGAGGAAACGGCCGTTGCCCATGTAGGGGCCCTTCTGTTGACGCTGAGCCGGAAAGTCTGCGTCGGTGACGCGCAGCAACAATTGAAAGCGCGTGTGGAACTCCTCACCGCGCATGGCGAAGAGATGCAGGCGCAGGAACGGGTCGAGCTTCTTCACTTTCTCGGGCACGCTCGGCAGAACCAGGCGCAGGCGCGCGAGCTCGGCTTCGACACGAGCCTTGTCCTTCAGGTCAACGGTCGCCGGACCGAGGCTCGAAGCCCAGCGCAGGTGCGCGGTTTCTAGGAAGACCCACTGCGTCGCCGAATAGTTGGCGACGATATCCGCCGAGCCCTTGGGGCCGATCGTGATCGGGCCGTGCGAAATCACGCCGGCCTTGGCCATCAGCGCGGGATCGTTCTTGCACCAGGGGCAGACCTCGGCCTGCGACTTCTCCTGGGCGCAAAAAGCGCTGACGGCGAGCAGCAGGAGCGTGGCTAGACGGGTCAACATGGAACGCACACGACAATAACGCGCCGGAATTGCTCTGACACCGCATTTCGGGCTTGGCACTCTGGGGAACATGAAACTCCCCGGCCACCGGCTCTTCGACGTGCGCCGCGACGAAATCGGGCTGGCCGCGGTCGGCTGCCTTTTCTTCTTCTGTCTGCTGGCTTTCAACTACGTGCTGCGGCCGCTGCGCGACGAGATGGGCATCTCGGGCGGCCCGGAAAAACTGCCAGGGCTGTACACGGGCACTTTGATCGCCACGCTCGTCTTCAGCCCGCTCTTCGCCTGGCTCGTGTCGCGCATGCCGCGGCGGAGCTTCATATCGATCACCTATCGGTTCTTTGCGCTGGTCCTGGTGGGCTTCTATTTCTGGATGCGCGGCGCCGAGATCAAAGGCTCGCTGGCCAGCCAGGCCTTCTTCATCTGGTTCAGCGCCTTCAACCTGCTCTTGATCTCGGTCTTCTGGGGTTTCCTCGGCGATCTGTTTCGCAATGAACAGGCGAAGCGCTTGTATGGATTGATCGGAGCCGGCGGCACGCTGGGAGCAATCGCGGGCTCGCAGGCCACGAGTTGGTTGATGGACCGGCCGGAGCATCCCGATCCTGTGACGCTGCTGCTCTTCGGCGCGGTGCTCCTGGAACTTTGCGTGCAGTGCATGCGCTGGATGGGCAGCCACGCGCCGGTGAACCCGCCGCAGGCTCACATCCAAGAACCCGAGCGGCCGGACGTGCTCACTGGCCTGCGCCTGGTGTCGCAAAAGCCGTACTTGCGCACGCTGTGCCTGTACATGTTGCTGCAGACGATTTGCGCGACGTTCCTGTACTACCAGCAGGCGAACATTCTCTACGAGCAGATGCCCGACCGCGCGCAGCGCACGGTGTTCCTGGCCGACATCAGTTTCTGGGTCAACACGATCAGTCTGTGCTTCCAAGTCTTCTTCACCGGCAAGGTCTTGCAGCGCTTCGGCATCGTGCTGAGTCTCCTGCCGCTGCCGCTGGTCGCCGTCGGCGGTTTCTGCGCACTGGCGAGTTTTGGTTCCCAGTTGGCCATCCAGGCCGCGATGATTCTTTCGCGCTCCTGCGAATACGCGACCGCCAAGCCCGCGCGCGAAACGCTGTACACGGTCGTGTCGCGCGCCGAGAAGTACCAGGCGAAGAGCTTCATCGACACCTTCGTCTACCGCGGTGGCGACACCATGGGCGGCTGGGCATTCCATGGGCTCTATGCTTTGGCCAAGATCCCGCTCAGCGGGATCGCTTGGATGGCCGTGCCGCTCGCCGGTATCTGGGCTGGCGTGGCGGTCACCCTCGGAAGACGTCAGGAACGGCTCGCAAAGACCGCGGAAGGCCTGGAATCCAAGGAATTGCGGGCCTAGTCACTGGCCCATGCCGCAGCTGCTCGAAGAATCTTCCGTGGATCAGGAACTTCAGAGTTGGGTCGAATTGCGGCGCACGCGCGATCGCCGCGGCGGGCAGCAACTGTCCTTGATGCTCGAAGCCGTGCACATCGAGCACGGCATTTTCCAGCAGCACGCGGAAACGATCCTCGTCGTGCGGCCCGAGGACGTCGAGCGCGCCTCCCAGGAGTGCGAGCGCTACGAGAAAGAGAATCTCAACTGGCCGCCGCGCGGCGAGGCGCTCGGCAATCTCTCGGAAGGATTGATCGGCGCGTTTGGCTGGGCCGCGATTTTCACGGTGGTCGAAGTCCTGGTGCGCGGGCACGCGCTCGGATTCGATTGGTTCGGCCGCGGTCGCGGTCTCGCCGGCGCCGAACGCGCGGGCGAAGTCTGGCGCGCCGTCACGGGCCTGTCGCTGCACGTCGATCTCTCGCATTTTCTTTCCAATCTGTTGTTCGGCGCGCTGTTCACGATGCTCGCCTGCGAGCTGGTCGGTGGCGGCCTGGGCTTGAGCGTGATCCTGGTTTCCGGCGCACTCGGCAATCTGGCCAACGCTTTGTTGCACGCGCCCGACCACGCGTCCGTCGGGGCCTCGACCGCGGTCTTCGCGGCGCTAGGTTTGCTGGTCGCCTACCAGTGGCGCCGCCGACATCAGTTGAAGCAGAGCGCCTTCCGTCGTTGGGCACCGCTGTTCGCCGGCGGATTCTTGCTCGCCAGCATGGGACTCACGCCCGAGACCGCGCAGTTCGCGGCGCGCTCGGTCGACTACGGCGCGCACGCGACAGGCTTTGCCGTCGGAGCGCTTGCAGGAATCGCGCTCAGTCTTTTCCGCGTGAAGCAACTCGCCAACCCGGTGCTGCAGACCACGGCCCTGGTGTTCGCGCCGGCCATGTTCGTGATTGCATGGTGGTCGGCGTTCTAGCCGGATCTAGCCCGCTCTAGGATGGACGGCGATGGGTCTGAACATCGAAGAATTGCGCGCGGCGATCCTGGCCGGTGAGGGCCGCGAAGTCGAATTCAAGCGCGGCCTGCCCAACGACCAGAAGATCGCGCGTAGCCTGTGCGCCTTCGCGAATACGCGCGGCGGATTGTTGTTCATCGGAGTCACGGATACCGGCGAACTCGAAGGCGCTCCGCACCCCGAACTGACGGCGAAGAAACTTGCGGAAGTGGCCGCGCACTGGATCGAGCCGGCGATCGCACCGCGCATCGAAGTGGTCGCCATCGACGGTGTCCGGCTGGTGGCGGTACGCGTTGCGGCCTCGCGTTCGCGGCCCCACGCCGTGCTGCGGCGCGCTGAGGAACCCGAAGTGGTCGTTCGCTCGGGTTCTTCGAATCGGAGCGCCTCGCGCTCGACGCTGGCGGCGTTGCGCAATGCCCGCAAGTCGCGCTCGACCCTCGACAACTTCGAGCGCAACGTGCTCGAGTTCGTCGACGGTCTGCGATCTGGCGATCCCAACGGGGGCGTGACGGTCGCTGAATTCGCGCGTGCGCGAAACGTCGGCGCGCAACGCACGAAGCGTGCGTTCGCGAGGCTCGAGCGCGAGGGCTTTTTGATCGGAGTCGGAATCGGCGCGGGCCGGCGCTATCAGAGCGCCTGAATCCGAAAAGCCCTCGTCACTTCGCGCCGCGCGCGCGCGGTTTCTTCTTTGCGCTGGCCGTCGCCTTCGGCCGTTCGCCGCGCAACTGCGTGGGAGACGGCTCGCTCGCCGGGCGCGCGGCGCGCCAATCCTTGGGCGGGGCTTCGCCGCGGATCTCGTACAGGAATCGCGACGGATAGCCGCTGATGCGCGTGCCGTACTTCGAGCGCTCGGCGCAGTGCGAGATCGTCAAGTGACGCTTGGCGCGCGTGATGCCCACGTACATCAGCCGGCGCTCTTCTTCGATCGTGTCCTCTTCGACAGCGCGCTGGTGCGGCAGGATGCCTTCCTCGACGCCGACCAGGTAGACGCGCTCGAACTCGAGGCCCTTGGCCGCGTGCAGCGTCATCAGCGTCACGACGTCGCGAACTTTGTCGCTGTCTTCCTTGCGGTCTTCGCGGTCGATGGCGAGTTCGTCGAGAAAGGTCTCGAGCGTCGCCTTTTTCTGGCGCTGTTCGTGGTTGCGCGCGAATCTCGCGACTTCCGTGACTGCATTCCAACGCTCGGTCTGCGTCTTGGTGTCGGGGTAGAGCCGTTCGACTTCGGCGCGATAACCGACCGCGTCGATGATGCGCAGCACCAGCGCCTCCAGCGAAATCTCGGCCGCGCGCGCGCTCGCGGTCTGTAGCGTGCGCTGGAAGGCACAGATCGCCTCGCTCGCGCGCGGATCGAGTTTTTCGATTTCTCCGGCGCGCGCGAGCGCCGCGGGCACCGAGATCGCGTGCTCGGTCGCGAACTCGAGCAGCCGATCGATCGAAGT
The DNA here is from genome assembly GCA_043754695.1 of Planctomycetota bacterium. Taxonomy (GTDB): domain Bacteria; phylum Planctomycetota; class UBA1135; order UBA1135; genus JADJQU01. Next base: position 3,735 of record JAYUUV010000183.1, on the reverse strand, counting down.
CTTGCCGACTCCGCGCGGCGGCGTATTGATCACACGCAGCAGCGAGACTTCGTCGTCGGGCTCGCGGCACAGGCGCAGGTAAGCGAGCACGTCGCGGACTTCCTTGCGATCGAAGAACGACATGCCGCCGACTAGGACATAGGGCATCGAGCGCGCGCGCAGTTGCTGCTCGAAGGTCTTGGGCTGCGTGCCGGTGCGAAAAAGGATCGCGAAATCGGCGAGTTTCGCGCGGCCTTTGCGCACGAGATCGTGGATCTGCAGCACGGTCTTTTCGGCCTCGATGTTCTCGTCGGCCATGCTGACCGCCATGACCGGATCGCCGGAACCAAGCGCGGAACGCAGCGTTTTCGCGTGGCGCTTGGGGTTGTTCGCGATCACGCGATTGGCCGCGCCGAGGATCTGCTCCGTGGAACGATAGTTGGTTTCCAGCCGCACGACCGCCGCGCCCTTGAAGTCCTTTTCGAACGAAAGGATCTTCGTGATGTCCGCGCCGCGCCAGCCGTAGATCGACTGGTCGTCGTCGCCGACGACACACAAATTCTTGTGCGCGCCTGCGATCTGCTTGACGATCTCGTACTGCGGCGAGTTCGTGTCCTGATATTCGTCGACCATCACGTAGCGGAAGCGCTCGGACAGCAACTTCTTCACGCTTGCATGTTCACGCAGCAGACGCACGGCGTTCAGCAATAGATCGTCGAAGTCCATGCTCTTCGAGCGCCGCAGGTGATCCTCGTAGCGCTGCCAGGCGCGGCCGATCAACTCTTCGCGATCGTCACTGGCATTGCCGAGAAAGCTCGCCGCGCTGCCGAGCTTGTTCTTTTCCAAAGATATGCGCGACTGCAGCGCGCCCGGCTGGATCGAGGTTTCCGCCACGCGCAATTCGCGCAGGGCGCCCTTGAGCGCACTGACCTGATCGGAAGCATCGGAGATCGAAAAATTGCGCGGATAGCCGAGCAATTCGGCGTGTTCCTTCAGCAGTTTCAGGCAAAACGCGTGGAACGTGCCGACGGTCAAGGCGCTCGCAGCCTGTTTGCCGACCAGTTCGCCGACGCGCTCGCGCATCTCGCCCGCGGCCTTGTTGGTGAAGGTCATCGCCAGCACCGCATGTGGATCGACGCCCTTGGCCAAGAGCTGCGCGATGCGCACTGTGATCACACGCGTCTTGCCGCTGCCGGCGCCCGCGAGTACGAGGACAGGCCCTTCGGTGGTCAGCACGCCGCGGCGCTGCTCGGGGTTGAGCCCCGCAAGGATCGAATCGAGCTTTTGCACTTTTGCTCAGTGCGCGCTCAATCGCGAAGTTCGACGGAAGGCGCCAAAGAGCATGGCCTCGGCCTTGACCGCGGCGGACAGCTGCAGACCCGAATCCGTGCCGGCGAACCAGGCCAATTCGCAACTGCCGTCGGCGTAGCTGAGCTTGGGCGAGCCTGTCAGACCCACAAGCTGCTTGCGCAGTGGGGCGTCGAGGACTTCGCGAGCGAGCGACTCCGGCGCGGACTTCAGCAGGAACTGCTTGTCGAATTCCGGGTCGCCGAGCGAAAGACCGCCCAGCCCGACCAGCGCGCCGGCGCGAGTCAAGAGATTCTCGTGCTGCAAACTGAAGATCCCCGCCGGCCCCGACCCGCGGGTCAGCACACGGATCCAAGTCTGGGTCGACTTGCCGACGCGCACACGATAGGTCGCGATTTCCAGCTCGTGTTCGCCGATGCGGCCCTCGATCCGCAGTTCGCCCGGCTTGAAGAAGCTCGACGGCTCGGCGCTGAATTTCAGGCTGTTTTCCCGTGCGAAACGCTGCCAGTTGTCGCGTCGCGCTGCTTCAAGACGAACCTGCTTGCGACGAACGAAGATCAGGGCCGCGATCATGACGATTGCGAAGCCAATCTGGACGGCCACGAACGTCCAGATCGGTGTGTTGCCCTGCGCGCTCACGGCCGTGGATTGTGCGATCGACCGCGATCCCAGGCAACGACCCCGGCGCACGTTTCAGAGTTCGTGTCAGTGGACTATTATCACGCAGTGAGGATCGCGAACATTTTTTCCGTTGCATGCCTTGCGCTGCAGCTCCCCGCCGGCCCTGCGCAAGTCGAGTCGAAGCCGGTCGAGTTGCCCAAGCTCGGCGCCTGCGTGCGACAGATCGACGGGCTCGGCGAGCCGACGGGCTTGGCCTTCGGGCCGGACGGTCTCTTGTACGTCGCGGAATCGCTGGCGCATCGGGTGAGCGTGTTCGACGCCGAAGGCAAGACGAAGCGCACGATTGGCGCGCAGCAGCTTGTCGATCCGCGCGATGTCGCGGTGTGTGGCGACGGGCGTGTCGTTGTTTCCGACGCGGGCCTCGACGCGATTGTGCTGTTCAGCGTTGACGACGACGGCATGGTTTCCGTGATCGGCATGCGCGGCGCGAAGCCCGGTCAGTTCAACGATCCCGAGGGCCTTGATGTCGCCGGCGATCTGATCGCGGTTGCGGATGCGGGGAATCATCGCGTTCAGTTCATGAAGCTGGATGGATCTTCCGCGCGCGTCATCGGCAGGCGCGGCGAAGGCGAGGGCCTGTTCAATGCTCCTTTGGATGTCGCGTTCGGTCCCGACGGAACGAGCTTCGTCGCCGATGCGTTCCAGCAGCGCGTGCAGTGTTTTTCCAAGGACGGAAAATTCCTGCGCGCCTTTGGCACGCCAGGGCCGAACCCGGGTCAATTCGGCGGACCGACCGGCCTTGCGATTCACGGCGGCTTCGTGCACGTCGTAGACCGCGACAACAGCCGCGTGCAGGTCTTTTCGCTCGCCGGCGAGCTGAACAGCTGGTACGGCATCCACGCGCTGCGGCCGCGCGAGGGCAATGGCAAGCTGCATTATCCGCTGCGGATCGCGCTCAATTCCGACGGCACGCGCGCGGCGATCGCTGAACCGATGGAGGATCGCGTGCAGATCCTCGGGCCGGTCGATCCGAACGTCGAAGAGCTTCCGCCGCTGCCCGCGCTTCCCCCATCGCATTACGGCGGAGCGATCGACGCCGACGGTCCGCTGTTGGTCCTGACCGAGCCCTCGATTCCGCGCGTCCTGATCTTCCAGATGATGGACGGCGAGCCGATCGAGTTCGGCGCCTTCGGGACCTACGGCACGCACTCCGGTCAGATGCTCTGGCCCAACGATGTCGCGATCGACTTCGCGCGCCGGCGCATCTATGTCGCCGACTCAGGCTCCGCGCGACTGCTCGCCTTCGAGTTCAAGTTCGATCCCAAGGCGGAGATCGGCTTCGATCCAGAGCGCGTACGCTTCGTCGCCGAGATCGACCTGCGTCAATATCCGACCGGCCCGGAATCCGCGGAGGGGCATGGCGCTGCTCCCTCGGGCCTGTGGCGCGACGGAGATGGAAACCTCTGCATCACGAACGCAGCTGGCAATTTCCTGCTGTTTTTCGACGGGGACTTGAGGTTTCAGCGCAAGCTGCGCTTGCCGGAATCGTGCTTGCGTGCCGTCGATGGATGTGCCGGTCCACTCCAGACCGGCAAATCGGACACCCATGAACAATACGTCGTCGACTCTCTGGGTGGGCGCGTCGTTGCACTCCCATCCGGCAAGCTGATCGCCGAGGGTCTCGTGCGTCCCTCGGCGGTGCTTCGGACGTCCGCGGGATCTCTCTACGTGAGCGACGAAGGCGCGCACGCACTCCTACGGCCCGGTCGCGAAAAGCCTGAGGTCGCGCGCGGCCCGGGACTTGGGCCCCATCAGTTGATGCGGCCG
>JAYUUV010000182.1:0-11247 GCA_043754695.1 Planctomycetota bacterium | reverse complement strand
CGAACTTGCCTTGCGCGCGCTGATCCTGCTGGGCTTGCGCGGCGGGAACGAGCCGGTTTCGCCGCGCCGACTGGCTTCGACACTGGGCTGCTCGCCCACGTACCTGGGAAAAACGCTGGGACATCTCGTGAAAAGCGGCATTCTGCGCTCGAGTCGCGGCGCCCGCGGCGGCGTGATCATCGCCCGTGATCCCGCGGGGATCACGCTGCTCGAAATCGTAGAAAGCTGCCAAGGCGCGATCCTGGGCGACTACTGCGAAGGAGTGGCGTCCGACGAAATCGCCTTGTCCTGCCGCTTCCACCGCGTGATGGCCCAACTGCACGAGCACATCGTGCGCGACCTCGGCAGCTGCACGCTGGCGGAATTGCTGGCCTGCCCGGCGCCCGCCTTCCGCAAAGGCAAACGCGTCCGCTCGAGTTGTCGCATGGCGCTCAGCGACGCGACCAGTGTCACGCGCTCGCGCACGAAGGCACCCAAGCCGCGTTGATCATGGAGCCGCTTCACGCCTACGCCCATTGCTGCAAGCAAATACGGACAACTGCTATCCCCTTTCGCTTTATTACTCCCTACCCTCAGTGCGTAGCCCAGTGCGCAGTTCCAAGGCAGGCATGAACATGAGCACTCTCGATCGATTCGACCCCGAAGACGCCGGCCAGTGGAGCCAAGGTGGCAAGCAGCGCGCCAATCGCAACCTGTGGATCTCGATCCCCTGCCTTCTGTGCGGCTTCGCGGTTTGGATGTACTGGTCGATCATCACCGTCCAGATGCAGAAGCTCGGCTTCGTCTTCGACGCGGATCCCGGCCGGAACAAGGAACTCTTCTACGCACTCAGCGCGATCGCCGGCCTGTCGGGTGCGACGCTGCGCATCCCCAACTCGTTCCTGATCGCGCTCTCCGGCGGCCGCAACGTCGTCGCCGCCACGACTGCGCTGCTGATCCTGCCCGCGCTCGGCACCGGCCTTGCGCTGCGCGACCCGAACACGAGCTACGTGGTCTTCGTGATCCTGGCCGCGCTCTCCGGCCTCGGCGGCGGCGCGTTCGCCTCGTCGATGTCCAACATCAGCTTCTTCTTCCCCAAGCGCATGCAGGGCCTGGCCCTCGGGCTCAACGCGGGACTCGGCAACCTCGGCGTCAGCGTGATGCAGATCCTGCTGCCCTTCGTCATGGGATTCGCGATGTTCGGCGCCATCGGCGGAGCGGGCCGGGCGCTAGGCAGCAGCACGACCTGGATCCAGAACTGCGGCCTGGTCTGGGTACCGATCCTGGGCACGCTCGCGATCCTGGCCTGGCTGGGCATGGACAACCTGCCGCAGCACAGGACCAGCGGGACCGTGATGGCCCTGGCGCGCATGCTCGGCCTCTTGCTACTGGGCTTCGCCGGCGCGGGCGCGGGACTCTACCTGCTCGTCGGACAGCACTGGAACATGTGGCTGGTCCTGCCGCTGACGATCGTGTTCACGCTCGGATTGCTGCGCTTCCTGACACCGAGCGCGGTCAAGCAGAGCCTGACGCGCCAGTTCGCGATCTTCGGCAACAAACACAACTGGGTGATGACGTGGCTCTACGTCATGACCTTCGGATCGTTCATTGGCTACTCGGCGGCGTTTCCCAAACTGATCCAGGACGTCTTCGGCTATCTGCCCGACGGCACGGTCAATCCGGACGCGCCCAATCCCTTCGCATACGCATGGCTCGGGCCCTTCGTCGGCTCGATCGCGCGTCCGCTCGGCGGCTGGGTTTCCGACAAGCTCGGCGGCGCGCGTGTCACCCACTGGGCCACGCTGGTCATGATCGCGGCCGCGGTCGGAGCGGCGGTGTGCATCAAGGCCGCGTCGGGAGCGGCGCATCCCGATCTGTACTTCGCCTGGTTCCTCGCGCTGTTCCTGCTCCTGTTCGTGATGGCGGGCATCGGCAACGGATCGACCTTCCGGATGATCCCGATCATCTTCTCCAAGGAACTTGCCGGTCCGGTGCTCGGCTGGACTTCGGCGGTCGCGGCCTACGGCGCCTTCATCATCCCCAATGTCTTCGGAGCACAGATCAAGGCGCACAGGCCTGAGAACGCGCTCTATGGCTTCGCCGCCTACTACCTGACCTGCCTCGCGGTGAACTGGTGGTTCTACGCGCGCAAGGGAGCGGAAGTGCCGTGTTAGGAGCTGCACCCATGTTCGATCGAATGACGATGCGACGCGTCGCGGTGATTGCGCTGCTCGCCTGGACTCCCCTCGCGAGCGCGCAAGAGACGACTCCGCCGGCCCCCGAGGCTGCGCCGCCCCAAGCCCCGGCCCCCGATACGAGCGCGCGTTTCTTCGCCAGCCGTTGCACCGGTTGCCACACGATCGGTCGCGGCGCTCTGACCGGTCCCGACCTCACCACGGCGATCGCGTGGCGGGAAGCGGACCTCGAGAAGGCGATCCTGCGCATGCAGGAAAAGGCCGGAGCGTTCACCAAGGAAGAAGTCGCAGGACTGATCGCGCTGCTCAAGGACTCGGGCGTCAAGGATCGCGTCGCGGCCGAGCAGGCGCGCATCGCGCAGCAATTCGCGCTCAAGCTCGCGCCCCCGAACGCGGCCACCGGCGCGGACCTGTTCATTGGCCGTGCGCTGCTCGGCAACGGCGGCATGGCCTGCGTCGCGTGTCACGAACTGGGCGATTTCGGCGGCGGCACGCTCGGACCGAATCTGTCGGGGATCTACGGGCGCATGGGCGAAGCCGGCCTGTTGTCGGCGCTCGAGAAAGCGCCGTTCAAGGTCATGGGACCGATGTATCGCAACAAGCCGCTGACGCCCCAGGAAATCGTCCACCTGACCTGCTGGCTGAAGTCCGTGGATACGAACACGACCTCGCCGGGCCGCGATCCACTCGGTCCGGCGGCTGCGTCGGTCGCCGCGCTGTTCATGGGCGTGCTCGTGCTCGGAACTCGCAAGTCACAGCGCACAGGCGCGCGCCAATCGCTTCAGAGGAGAACACGCTCATGACCTGGATCCAGGACATTTTCGATCCACAGCGCCGCACCTGGGAGGACTTCTATCGCAACCGCTGGGCCTCCGACCGCATCGTGCGCAGCACGCACGGCGTCAATTGCACCGGCTCGTGCAGTTGGAACATCCACGTCAAGAACGGAATCGTGACCTGGGAGATGCAGGCGCTCGATTACCCGATTTTCGACCGCAAGATCCCGCCCTACGAGCCGCGCGGTTGCCAGCGCGGGATCTCGTACTCCTGGTACATCTACAGCCCGCTGCGCGTGAAGTACCCGTACGGCCGCGGCGTGCTGCTCGATCTGTGGCGCGCGGCCAAGCGCGAACATGGCGGCGACCCGCTGGCCGCGTGGAAGTCGATCGTCTCCGATCCGGCCAAGCGCAAGAGTTATCAGCGCGCGCGCGGCAAGGGCGGATTCCGGCGCATGTCGTGGGAGGAAGCCAACGAGTTGCTCGCGGCGGCCAACCTCTCGACGATCCAGGAATACGGCCCCGACCGCATCGCGGGCTTTTCGCCGATCCCGGCGATGTCGATGGTGAGCTACGCCTCGGGCGCGCGCTTCATGCAGTTGCTCGGCGGCGTCAGCCTCTCGTTCTACGACTGGTACTGCGACCTGCCGCCCGCCTCGCCGGAGATCTGGGGCGAGCAGACCGACGTGGCGGAGAGTGCGGACTGGTACCACTCCGATTTCATCGCGATCGTCGGCTCGAACGTGCTGATGACGCGCACGCCCGACGCGCACTTCCTGGTCGAAGCGCGCCATCGCGGCGCCAAGGTCGTGGTCTTCGCGCCAGACTTCAACCAGACGGCCAAGGTCGCGGACGAGTGGGTCCCGATCCACCAGGGCCAGGACGGCGCCTTCTGGATGGCGGTCGGCCACGTGATGCTGCAGGAAGCGTACGTCGACAAGCAGGTCCCCTACTTCGTCGATTACGTCAAGACCTACACGGACGCGCCGTTCCTGGTGCGGCTCGAGCCGCAGGCCGACGGCACGTTCACGGCCGGATCGCTGTTGCGCGCGAGCGACATCGCGGACACGGCGGCTGTCGAAAACGCTGAATGGAAGACGTTCGTGCTGGATGCGTCCGGCGCGCTGAAACTGCCTTCGGGAACCGTCGGCCATCGCTGGCAGAAGAAAAAGGGCGAGTGGAACCTGGATCTGCGTGAACCCGCGACCGGCGAGGCCATCGAACCTGTGCTGTTCCTCGGTTCCCACGCAGAGCAGGTCATCGACGTCAGCTTCGCCGATTTTTCGGACGCGACCAACGAGAAGCGCCTGCGGCGCGGCGTTCCCGCGCGGCGTGTGCAGACGACTTCGGGTCCGGTCTGGGTCACGACCGGCATGGAACTCCTGCTCTCGCAGTACGGCGTGCGCCGCGGGCTCGCGGGCGATTGGCCGTCGGGATACGAGGACGCCGACGCTCCCTACACGCCGGCGTGGCAGGAGCGCTTCACCGGCGTGAAGAGTTCGCTCCTGGAGCGCTTCGCGCGCGAGTGGATGAGCACCGCCGAGAAGAGCAAGGGCCGCTGCAGCGTGATCATCGGCGCGGGCGTCAACCACTGGTACCACAACAACCTGATCTATCGCGCGGTGATCGTGCCGCTGATGCTCGGCGGTTGCATCGGCAAGAACGGCGGCGGCTGGAACCACTACGTCGGCCAGGAAAAACTCGCGCCGCAGGCTTCCTGGGCGCCGATCGCCTTCGCCGGAGACTGGGGCGGACCGCCGCGCCTGATGAACTCGCCCTCGTTCCACTACGTGAACTCGGATCAGTGGCGCTACGACGCGAGCTTCAACGAGATGTGCCCGGTCTCGGACGAAAAACACGTGATGGCCCACGGTCACACGATCGACAAGCAGGCCCTGGCCGTGCGCCTGGGCTGGTTGCCGTGCCAGCCGCAGTTCACGCAGCACAATTTCGCCGTCGTGCGCCAGGCACAGGACGAAGGCGCGAAGACGGACGCGGAGATCGTGACGAATGTGGTCAAGCGGCTCGTCGATCGCTCGCTGTCCTTCGCCGCCGACGATCCCGACGATCCCAAGTGTTTCCCGCGCCTGTTCTACATCTGGCGCGGCAACGCGCTCTTGTCGTCGGCCAAGGGACACGAGTACTTCCTCAAGCACTACCTCGGCACGCACGACAACGCGATCGCACAGGAGCGCGACGGCAAGGACGTGCACGACGTCAAGTGGCACGAGAAGGTCGACACCGGAAAGATGGACCTGGTCGTCGACCTGAACTTCCGCATGGACAGTTCGGCGCTGTACTCCGACATCGTGCTGCCGGCGGCGACGTTCTACGAGAAGAACGATCTCAACACGACCGACATGCACTCGTTCATCCATCCCCTGCAAGCGGCCGTGCCGCCCTGCTGGGAGTCGAAGAACGACTGGGACATCTTCAAGGGCATCGCGCTCGCCACGCAGGAAATGGCCAAGCGCCACATGCCCACGCCGGTCAAGGACATCGTCGCGACGCCGCTGTTGCACGACACGCCGGCCGAGATCGCACAGCCGAAGATCCGCGACTGGCGCAAGGGCGAATGCCAGGCGATTCCGGGCAAGACCATGCCCAACCTGAGCGTGGTCACGCGCGACTACACCAAGGTCTACGACAAGTACGTCTCGCTCGGCCGCGTCTTCCGCGACGGGGGCCTGGGCATGCACGGCACGAAGTACGAAGTCGCCGACCTGTACGACGCCTACCTCAAGGAGCACCCGACGCGCAGTTTCGACGGCGTCAGCTACCCGTCGCTCGAGATCGACCGCGACGTGTGCGAGGTCATCCTGCACTTCGCCGCGGAAACCAACGGCGAACTGGCCTTCCGCGCCTTCGAAGCCGAGTCGCACAAGACCGGCATCGACCACACGCACCTCGCACTCGCCAACCGCGCGGTGCGCATCAACTTCGACGACGTGGTCAGCCAGCCGCGCAGGCTCCTGACCACGCCGTTCTGGACCGGCATCACCAACGGGCCGCGCACCTACTCGGCGTTCTGTCAGAACCTAGAGGAGCGCATCCCCTGGCGCACGCTCACCGGCCGGCAGCACTTCTACCTTGACCACGAGGCCTACGTCGCCTTCGGCGAGAATCTGCCGACGTTCAAGCCGCGGCCCGAAGCGGCGTCGGCGACGCGCGACCTCGAACAGTCGCCGACGGGCGGCGGAGGGCTGGTGCTCAACTACCTGACCCCGCACGGGAAGTGGGGCATCCATTCGACCTACGGCGACACGCTGCGCATGAAGACGCTCTCGCGCGGCATCGAGCCGATCTGGCTCAACGACCGCGATGCGGGCCTGCTCGGTCTCGAGGACAACGACTGGGTCGAGGTCTTCAACGACCACGGCGTCGTGTGCACGCGCGCCTGCGTCAGCGCGCGCATCCCGCGCGGCCTGTGTTTCATCTATCACTCGCCCGAACGCACGCTTTCCGTGCCGAAGTCGCCCGAACGCGGCGGCAAACGCGCCGGCGGCCACAACAGCCTGACGCGCGTGCGCCTCAAACCGCTGCTCATGATCGGCGGTTATGCGCAGTTCACCTACGCCTTCAACTACTGGGGTCCGACCGGCGTGAATCGCGACACGTTCGTCGTCGTCAAGAAGCTCGCGGCCCCTGAGTTCTGATCATGGACGTACGCGCACAAGTCTCGATGGTTTTTCACCTCGACAAATGCATCGGTTGCCACACCTGCAGCGTCGCCTGCAAGAACGTGTGGACCGATCGGCCGGGAGCGGAATACATGTGGTGGAACAACGTCGAGACGAAACCGGGCACCGGTTTCCCGACGCGTTGGGAGGACCAGGAGCGGAACAAGGGCGGCTGGAAGGTCGGGAAGGACGGCGAACTCGAACTGCGCTCGCAATCGAAGATCGATTCGTTCCTCAAGCTGTTCTACAACCCCAACCAGCCCGGCCTCGAGGAGTACTACGAGCCCTGGACTTATCGCTACGGCGACTTGTTCGACGCCGCGGCCGGCGACGATCAGCCGACCGCGATGCCGATCTCGCAGATCACCGGCGAGCCGATGAAGATCGAAGCCGGTCCGAACTGGGACGACGATCTTTCGGGCTCTCCGCTCTACGCGGAAAACGACCTGAACCTCGAGTCGTTGAGCGAAGAAGATCGCGCCGGGCTGTTCGAGATCGAACGCATCTCGATGATGTACCTGCCGCGCATCTGCAACCACTGCGCGAATCCAAGTTGCGTCGCCTCGTGCCCGTCGGGCGCGCTCTACAAGCGCGGCGAGGACGGCATCGTGCTGATCGACCAGGACAAGTGCCGCGGCTGGCGCGCCTGCGTGGCCGCCTGCCCGTACAAGAAGATCTACTACAACTGGAAGACCGGCAAATCGGAGAAGTGCATCCTGTGCTTCCCGCGATTGGAAACCGGACAGGCTCCGGCGTGTTTCCACTCTTGCGTGGGCCGCATCCGCTACCTGGGCGTGCTGCTGTACGACGCCGACCGCGTCGCAGAAGCCGGCAAGGTGCCCAACGAATCGCTGGTCGAGTCCTACCGCAGTTGCCTGCTCGACCCCAACGATCCCGACGTGCGCGCCGCCGCGCGGATGAACGGAGTGAGCGAGGAGTTCATCGTCGCAGCACGTTCCTCGCCGGTGTGGAAATACGTCATGGAGTGGAAACTCGCGCTGCCGCTGCACCCTGAATTCCGCACGTTCCCGATGTTGTTCTACGTGCCGCCGCTCATGCCGATCATGGGCAAGGTCGAAGGCACGACGTACGAACACGATGCCGGCGGACTGTTCGGCGACTTCGATTCGGCGCGTATCCCGATCCAGTACCTCGCGAACCTGTTCGCGGCGGGCAATCGCGGGATTATCGAAGGCGTGCTGAAGAAATTGATCGCCGTGCGCCACTTCAAGCGCGCACAGGGCCTCGACGACATCGGCGCGGATCAGGTCAAGCGGCTGTTGCGCGAAGCCGGGATCAGCGCCGAGCAGGCCGAAGGGATCTACGCGCTGACGACGATCGCCACGGTCAACGAGCGCTTCGTGATGCCGCCGATCCAGCGCGAGGAAGCGATGCCCGCCTCGTGTTCGCCCGAGCATTGCAAGGGATCCTGCGGCCTGGGCCAGACCGATTCACCACAGCGAGGAGGCTAGTCATGACCGAACTCGTGGACATCGACGTCGCCGATCTCGCGCTCCTGGCCGATCTGTTCGAGTATCCAGACAGCGGATTCGCGGCGCGGGCCGCGCGCATCGCGGCAGAAACGCACATGCCCGCGCTGCTCTTGCACCTCGAGGCTTTCGCCGCCGAGATCGCGACACTCGCGCCCGAGCTGCTCGAGGAGGCCCACGTGCGCACTTTCCTCGTCGCGCCTGCATCCGCGCCCTACGTCGGCATTCACCTGTTCGGCGAAGAGAGCTTCAAACGCGCGCACCTCATGTCGCGGCTCGTCGAACGCTTCCGCGCGCTCGGTTTCGATCCGGGCAACGAGCTTCCCGATCACCTCGGCGTGTTGCTGCGCTTCGCGCGCCACCTCGACGCGGACGAACTGTCGGACCTGGTGCGCTGGTGCCTGACGTTGCCGGTGACCGCGATGCATCGCGAACTTGCGTCGACGCGCAATCCCTACCGCCACCTGCTCGCCGCGATCGTGGCCGCCATCGCGCCCGACGGCGTGCCCGAGAACGTGCGCGCGGGAATCACGCTCACGGCGCAGGCGCCGTCCCCGGCCGGCTGCAATGGTTGTTCGGTCCAGCACGGAGGTGATGAACTGTGATCCAGTCGTTCCTGCTCGTCGGTCTGCCCTACGCAGCACTTCTGGTCTGCGTGCTGGGATCCATCTGGCGCTTCCGCACGCAGCGCTTCAGCTATTCCGCGCTGTCCTCGCAGTTCCTCGAGGACCGTCAGTTGCTGTGGGGCTCGGGCCCGTGGCACGTCGGCATTTTCATCGTCCTGGCCGGTCACGCGCTCGCGTTCCTCATGCCGAGTGTCTGGTCGAGCCTGGTCGCGAACACCACGGTGCTGATCACCGTCGAGGTGCTCGGCATGGCGGCAGCGCTGCTCGCGCTCGTCGGACTTGCCGTGCTCGCGTTCCGCCGCCTGAGCAACGGCCGCATCCAGGCCGTGACCACCACTGTCGATCTCGCGATCCTCGGCATCCTGATCGTGCAGGTCGTGCTGGGACTCCTGACGGCGAGCCTGCACCGCTGGGGCGCGTCGTGGTCCACCGGAACGCTGGCGCCTTACCTGTGGAGCCTCCTGATCCTGCAGCCTAGGCCCGAGCTCGTCGCGGATCTGCCGGGCATCGTGCAGGCGCACATGGCGTTGGCCTGGGCCGTGTTCTTCCTGGTGCCCTTCTCGCGGCTCGTGCACCTTTTCTCGCTGCCGCTGCCCTACCTGTTCCGTGCACCGCTGGTCTTCATCTGGGCCAATCCGCGCCGCTTCGAACGCGCGGTGGCCTTCGTCGGCAAGCTGCAGGCACGGCGCTACTTCCTGCGCGGCTCGGTCGGACTCGCAGCCGGCGGTTCGCTGCTCGCGGCGGGCACGCTCGATCAGTTCGTGCAGTTCTTCTTCGGCCCGCGCATGAGCGAGAACGAGTCGGCCGCGCTGATGGAGAAGAAACTCGCGCGTCTGGAACAGAACGCCGCGCAGAAGCGTCTCGAACTGGAGCGCAGCCGGCAGGAATACATCCGCGTCGGAAAACTCTCCGAGTTGAGCGCCAAGAAGGGCCGCTACTTCGTCGATTACGAGATGCGGCCCGCGCTCGCCTTCCTCGGCGACGACAACCTGCCGGTGCTGCGCTCGGCGAAGTGCACTCACCTAGGCTGCACGGTCGGCAGCGAAGTGGACGCGCAGGGCCGCATCCTCTGCCCCTGCCACGTGTCGTACTTCAACGTGAAGACCGGAGCGCCCAACCTCGGCGCGCCGGCCAAGGATCCGTTGCCGTCGATCGGCTGGGTGCTCATGGATGCGGAACAGAACATCGTCGCCAGCCGCGCCAGCGACGGCCAGCTCCACGGAAAACTGGAGGGTGCGAAGCTCGAGACCCTCGACGTGTACATCGCCAAACGCTCCGACGGGAGGTCCGCGTGAAGCTGCTCGATGTCCCGCGCATCACGGCCGAGTTCGCGCGCGAGCGTTTCCCGCTGGAGAAGCTCAACGCCGAGTCGATGCTCACGAAGAAGGAGGTCCCGGTCCACCGCATGAGCTGGGCCTACTACCTGGGCGGACTGGCGCTGTTCTGCTTCCTGGTGCAGATCGTCACGGGGCTGATGCTGCTCTTCTACTACCAGCCGACGGTCAGCGACGCGCACGCCTCGGTCGAGTACATCAGCCAGCACGTCAGCGGCGGAGCGCTGGTCCGCAACCTGCACGCCTGGAGTTCCTCGGCGATGATCCTGACGATCATCGTGCACCTGCTCACGACGTTCGCGATGAAGGCCTTCGCCAAACCTCGCGAGCTGACCTGGGTGAGCGGCGTCGGACTGGCCCTCCTGATCTTCGGCTTCGGCTTCACGGGTTATCTGCTGCCCTGGAATCAGATCGCGGTCAACGCGACGAAGGTCGGGCTGCAATCGATCGAAGCGATCGGCCAGTACCTGCCGGGCGAAATGGCGACTTGGCCCAAGTACGTGCGCGAAACGATCCAAGGCGAGGCCGCGGTCGGACAGGCGACGCTGTCGCGCTTCTACGCGCTGCACGTGATCCTCTTGCCGATGCTGGTCGCCGGACTTCTCGGCCTGCACCTGTTCCAGGTCCAGATCCACGGCATGAGCCACGGAGTCGACACCGAACACGTCAAACACGAGAAGTTCTTCCCCTTCTTCGTGATCAAGGACCTGTCGGTGTGGGGCGTCGCGTTCCTGGTGCTGTTCGTGCTCGGCCTGTGTCTGCCCTTCGAATCGTTCTTCGCCTATCCGCTGATGGAACCGTTCGACGCACTCGGCTCGACGCCGGAGGGCATCAAGCCGGAGTGGTATTTCTACTTCGTCTACTACCCGCTCGAGCTCTTGCCCTACTGGGTCGTGATGCTGGCGATGACCGCGCTCGTCGGCGGGTTGTTCCTGGCACCGTGGATCCTGCGCGGATCAAGTCGCCGCACGCTGCGCGCGATCGCGATCGCCGCGGCCATTTACTTCGTTGTGATCACGCTCTTCGGCCAACAGATCTACGAAGTGTTCAAGGGGGGGAACCCATGAGTCGCAGACAGCTCGCAACGCTCCTGCTCGCGGTCCTGGCATTGCAGGCGCGCGCCGCCGCGCACAACGAGTTCCAGACCTTCGTGCGCAAGAATTCCGG
>JAYUUV010000181.1:0-8108 GCA_043754695.1 Planctomycetota bacterium | reverse complement strand
CTCGGCACCTTGGAGTCGGACGAAGCTCGCGGCCTGCTGCTCGAAGTCGCGAACGGCACGAACACGGCGACGAACAGCGCGCTCGATGTCGGCACGGCCTTCGTCGCGCTCACGTTGTGTCGCGCAGGCGCGCTCGACGGACGGATCGATGCTGCGCTCGAAGCGAAGCTCGACAGTTCGAAGAAGCTCGCGCGCGAGGTCCACAGCGGCGCCTTGCTGCATCAGAAACTCGCGCGCGTCAGCCGTCTGTGGCCGGCCACGCGCGCCACGGTGCTCGACGAACAGGCTCTGCTGGAAATCCGCTGTCTCGCGCTCGAAGCCCTGGCCGGTTCGTCGGAGAGCGAGGACTATTCGATCCTCGCGGCTTCGCTGCAGAGTCGCGAATTGGAACTGCGCCGCTCGGCCGCGCTGGCGCTGGGTGTGTCGCACGATCCGCGCGCCGTCGCGACGCTGATTGCCGCGCTCGACAGTGAGCGCAACTCCGCCGCGCGCGGATTCGTGATCCTCTCGCTCGGCCGGCTCGCCGCGGAGGACGCGGTGGCGCGCCTCTTGCTCGAGCGGCAGCGCACTGCGGCATTGGATCGGGCCTGGGCCTGGATGGCGCTCGGCCTTGCGGCGCGCGCCGGCAATGCCAAAGCGCGTTCCGCGCTGGATCTGCCGCTCGAAACCAAAATGCAACCGGGGGAGCACGCCACGAGCCTGGTCGCGATCGGTCTCGCGCGGCAAGTCGGCGCGCTCGATTTCCTCGAAGCCGCGGCGCTTTCCAAGGGCGACGTAGACCTCGCGCCCCTGGCGAGCGAAGGGTTGGCTTTGATGGCGACGACACCCGCGCACGCGTTGCTCGTTGCGCGCTTCGCGCAGGCTTCGGCCGACACGGACCGCATGGCGCTGGCCGACGGACTCGCGCGCATGCGCGTCGAAGCGGACGCGCCACTGTTGATCGAGCAGTGGCGGCGCAATGCTTCGGGCGAGCAACGCTACGAAGCAGCGCAGACCTTGGCGCGGCACGGATCATCGAGTGCGATCGAAGCGTTGATGAAACTCGCTCGCGACGAGGGCAAGCCCGGCCAAGAACGCGCCGCCGCTCTTGCCGCGCTGAGTCTCGCGCTTTCGCGCCGGCCGCTTGACCGACTCGCGGCCCTCGCCACCAACGCGAATTTCTTCGCGCTCGACCCTTGGATCCTGGAGATCGCTCGCTCCGGTCTCTGAGACACCGATACCGTACCAGGTTCAACTTCCGGCTCTGGCGCGCATCGCCTGCGGCGATACCGTACCAGGTTCGACTTCCGGCTCCGGCGCGCAACGCCTGCGGTGCCAGCGCTTGCCTCGCGCGAGATCGCGAAGTCGAACCTGGTACCGTTTCCAGGCGCCCCCGGATTGGGAAGTGGCACGCAGAGCGCCAAGAAGCCGTAGGCCGTAGGATGGTCGCCATGGCAGCCACGCCCAAGTCTCGGATGGATGAGCTGCTGGACCTGGTCAACAAGCGCAACCGCGAATCCGTGTCAGACGGCACGTTCCAGGGGACTCCGCTCCAAGCTGCGTTCGTGCTCGTGATCGCGGTGATTGCAATCGCCCTCGCTGTCTACTGCGGCCGCTGACCGACTCACTTACTGAGCGATGTATGTTGCTGCCCAACCAAGGGCTGACGGCTAGACAGGTCGCGACAGTGTTGAAGCTAGGCCCAGGAGAACGAAGATGTCATCCGCAAAGCGTGGTCGACGCATTTCGGCCGTTGAAGTGACCAACGTGACGCCGCAGGGTGTCTGGCTCCTCGTTGCAGGAGAGGAGAAATTCCTCCCATTCGAGCAGTTTCCCTGTTTTCGTGACGCCACCATCAGTGCGGTGATGCGCGTCGATCGTCCATCCGCCGGGCACTTGTACTGGCCGGATCTCGACGTCGATTTGGCCGAGGCATCGATCGACAACCCGGAACAGTTTCCGCTTGTGTCGAAGGAACTGCCTGTCGTTCGCGTGCGACGAACCCATTCTGCGCGAACGGTCGCCGAGGCCAAGAAGGCCTCCAGGCGACGCCTACGGAGCTGAGAGCACGCTGCCGCGCATCGGGATCGAGAGTTCAGCTGGCGCAGCCCTCGCACCTGGTATCGAAGTCGAACCTGGTACCGTATGCCCGCGCCAGGAGTAGAAGTCGAACCTGGTACCGTATGCCGCTGTTTAGACGCGCGCGGTGGCGCGTTGCAATTCGGCGACGACCATGGCGCCGACTTCGGTGCCACGGTGCGTGCCGGTGCCGACGCCCTTGAGGCGCTTCGAGCGCAAGAGCTGGATGATCACGTCCTCGATCGCCACCGAGGCGCGTTTTTCGCCCAGGTAATCGAGCATCATCGAGATCGCCATGATCGCCGCGACGGGCGAGCACTTGTCCTGGCCGGCGTACTTCGGCGCGGAACCGTGGATCGGCTCGAAAAGGCTGACTTTGCCCGGGTGCAAGTTGCCCGAGGCCGCGATGCCCATGCCGCCCTGCACCATCGCACCCAGGTCGGTGATGATGTCGCCGAACAGGTTCGTGGTCACGGCGACGTCGAACCACTCGGGGTTCTTGACCATCCACATGCAGGCCGCGTCGATGTAGGCGTGGTCGGTCTTGACGTCAGGATATTCCTTGGCGACTTCGGCGAACACGCGCGTCCAGATGTCCTGGGCACGGATGGCGTTGGCCTTGTCGATCAAGGTGACTTGTTTGCGCTTGTTGCGTTCGCGAGCAAGTTCGAAGGCGTAGCGGATCGCGCGCTCGACACCCAGACGCGTGTAGACCATCGTCTGCGTCGCGACTTCGTGGTGCTGGCCCTTGTGCGTGAATCCGTGCGAGCCCGAGTAGGCGTCCTCGGTGTTCTCGCGGATGATCACCATGTCGACGTCTTCGGGCTTCTTGTCCTTCAGCGGACACAGCGATTCGTCGTAGAGCTTGACCGGCCGCAAGTTGATGTACAGATCGAGCTCGAATCGGCACTTGGCGATGATGCCGTATTCGATCAGGCCCACCGGCACGCGCGGATCGCCGATCGCGCCGAGAAAAATGGCGCGTTTCTGGCGCACTTCGCTGAAGGCGGACTCAGGAAAGATCTCCTGCGTCTTCAGGTAGTGCTCGGTGCCGAACGGATATTCGCTGCGCCGAACCTTGAAGCCGAACACACTCGACGCGGCGTCGAGCACGCGCAGCGCTTCGCGCGTGACTTCGGGACCGATGCCGTCGCCGGCAATCACTGCAATGTCGTACTCGGCCATGGTGACCCTCTAGTGTGCGCTCGACGTTTGCGTGCGCGACTGCTTGAACATTCCAGGAACGTAGCTCGTGATGCGGCCTTCGACAGCGCTGGCGGCAACCGTCAGCGGCGAAGCCAGGTACAACTGGCCGGGACCGCTGCGACCGCTGAAATTGCGGTTGATCGCGCTGACCGTGACTTCCGTCGGTGATGAAGAAACGCCCGGGCCGCAGCCGATGCAGGCACCGCAGCCGGGGTTGATGATCTCGACACCGGCGCGTGTGAACACGTCGATGTAGCCTCGCGCGCGCGCGTAATCGCGCACACTCTCGCTGCCGTACTGCAGCACCATGCGCACGCCGGGCGCAATACGACGGCCGCAGGAGAGCGCGTCCGCCAGCACGCTGGCGTAGAAGTCCAGATCGTGTTCCTTGCCCGCGGTGCACGAGCCGGCGTAGGCCATGTCGATCTTGACCGCGGCGAGGTCCGCGATGCGCGCGCCGTAGGTCGGATCGCCGGGCTTGGCGACCATGGGCTGGATGCTCGACAGATCGATCGAGTGCACACCGCCGTCGTAATGGGCATCGGGGTCGGGCGCGACGAAGGTCTTGGCGATTTCAGCGGCCGTGCGGCCGGGGCGGCGGGCGGCCAGCCATTCGGCCGCGACCGAATCGCCTTCGCAGATTCCGCTGCGCGCCGTGCACTCGGTCGCCATGTTGCACAGGGTCGCGCGCTCGTCCATCGAAAGACCGGCGAGGCCGGGTCCGCCGAATTCCATCACGCGGTCGAGCGTGTCCTCGCGCACCGCGAAAGTCGCCAGGATGTGCAGGATCACGTCCTTGGCCGTCGTGCCGGACGAAAGCGTGCCGGTCAGTTCGAAACGGATCGACTCGGGCACCTTGACGAATGTGAAACCGGAGTAGATCAGGCCCGCGTATTCGGTCGCGCCCACGCCCCAGGTCAGCGCGTTGTTGCCGCCGCCCATGCAGGTGTGACTGTCGGTGGCCTGGATGAAATCGCCGGGGTCGACGAAGTGCTCGCGCGCGACCTGGTGGCAAATGCCCGGCGAAATTCCGTCCTTGGCCGAGTAGTCGCGCACGCCGGTGTGGCGCTGGAATTCGCGCTGCAGGCGGCGCAGGGTCTCGATCTGCGGCTTGAACGGCGCCATGCGCGCCACGCCATCGGCGTAGAGCAGGTGATCCTCGAACACAGCGAGCTTGGACGCATTCTGGACCCTGTAGTCGGCGCCGTATTCCTGGGCCAGGAAGTGGTGCACTTGCGCGGTCGTGAATTCGTGGCTGTAACCGCCGTCGACGCGTACCAGACAGGCGTCGTTGGGCTGCAGCGAAATGGTCCGCGCATCGGCGCCGACGATGTGCGACGAGAGGATTTTCTCGGCCATGGTCATCGCGCGCTTCTTCGCCTTCGGCACGGCCACCTTGAGCGCGCCGCTCTGGTACTTCGCGATGAACGGGAAAAGTCCGCCGTTCTCGAGGGTCGCGCGAGTGACCGGATCGAAGCGCGCGGTGAACTCCTCGAGCGCGATCTCTTCGCCAAGTTGCAGGCGCGCGAGCAGCGAATAGTCCCCCATCAACTGCCCGAGGTTGATGTTGTTGCGCAGGTGGATCGGCGCGAACGACGAAGCGATCACCAGGTTGATGCCCGACCACTTCTCGCACTGCGGCGCGGTTTCGCGCGAAGACCCCGTGCCTTTGCGCGCGCCGGAGACGATCACTTCGAAGCCGCCGTCCATCAAGGCGCGCGTCTCGAACACGCGCTTGTGCGTCTCGTCGATCAGGCCGGCGTAGGCGTCGAGCGCGATATCCTCCGGCTTGTGCCGGAAGCAGACCCAGGCCGGCGTCATCACGTCGGTGTTGATGTCGTCGAGCAGATCCGCCGGATCGACGTCGGCCATCAGGAAATTGGCTTCGCCACGCAACTGACGACGGATCAGCTCCAAATCCTTGAACAGGAATAGGACGCGTTTGTCCGGCGAGAGCGCGACGCTGCGGCGCCCATCGGCGTGGGTCTTGATCAACGGATTCACGGCGGTTTTTCTAGCGCTGCGTGTTCTCGATCAGGATCGCGATGCCTTGTCCGCCGCCGATGCAGGCGGAGGCAATCCCGTAGCGCTTCTTCGAACGGCGCAGTTGATACATCAAGGTCAAGACCAGCCGCGTGCCGGTCGCGCCGAGCGGGTGGCCCAGCGAAATCGCGCCGCCGTTCACGTTGCAGCGATCACGATCGAGGCCAAGTTCCTTCTCGCAGGCCAGGTACTGCGCCGAGAATGCCTCGTTGATCTCGACATAGTCCACCTGATCGAGCTTGATGCCCGCGCGCGCGATGCAATTCTTGATCGCCGGCACCGGACCGATGCCCATTTCCTTCGGGTCGACGCCGGCCATGCCCCAGGCGCGGATCACGCCGAACACGTCGAGCTTGTCGGCCTTGGCGCGCTCGGCCGTGGTCAGCACCACCGCGGCGGCGCCGTCGACGATGCCGCTCGCATTGCCCGCGGTCACCGTGCCGTCCTTGCCGAACGCCGCACGCAACTTCGCGAGCGCTTCGAGCGACGTATCGGGCTTGATGTGGTCGTCGGTGCTGATCGTTTCTTCGCCCTTCTTCGTTTTCACGATCAGCGGCGCGATTTCCTCGGAGAAGCGGCCTTCCTTGACCGCCGCGGCGCCGAGTTGGTGCGAGCGCAGGGCGTAGGCGTCCTGTTCTTCGCGCGAAATGCCCAGGCGACGGGCGAGATTCTCGGCGGTCTGCGCCATGTACAGGCCCGCGACCGGATCCATCAGGCTCGCGAACAACGAATCCTGCATCGTCGGCGCTGTGCCGAGCGGATAGCCGGTGCGGCCACCATAGAGCACAAAGGGCGCCTGGCTCATGTTCTCCATGCCGCCGGCGAGCACGGTCTTGGCTTCCTCGAGCAGGATCATCTGCGCGCCGTTGACGATCGACTGGATGCCCGAACCACACAGCCGATTGACGGTGAGCGCCGGAGTGCCCAGCGGCATGCCCGCCTTGAGGCCGACGTGGCGCGCGCCGTAGATCGCATCGGTCGAAGTCTGCAGCGCGTTGCCGATCACGACGTGGTCGACGCTCGCGGGCGCGACACGCGCGCGCTCGAGCGCCGCCTTCGAAGCGTGCACGGCCAGATCGATCGCGCTGATGTCTTTGAATTTGCCGTAACCGGGAGTGCCGACGTATTCGCACATGGGAGTGCGCGCGCCGCCGACGAGTACCACTTCGATAGCCATGAATCGTCCTTCTAGTGCAGAGTCTTGCGAGGATTACTTGCCGGGGAAAACGGGCTTGCGCTTTTCGAGGAATGCGCTCATGCCTTCGCGCATGTCGGCGGTGGTCGAAGCGAGACCGAACATGTCGCTTTCGATCACTTCGCCCTCCTGCTGACTCATGTTGAGGCCGCGCGCGATGGTCTCGAGCGCGAGTCCGATCGCGAGCGGCGAACGCGTGAGCAGCTTGGCCACGAGTTCGGCCGTGCCCGCCGCCAGCGCCGCGGGTTCGAAGACGCGATTGACCACGCCGACGCGGTAGGCCTCTTCCGCCGTGAACAGGTCGCCGGTCAGCACCCACTCGCGCGCCACGCCGGGACCGGCGATGCGCGCCAGGCGCTGCGTGCCGCCATAACCGGGAATGATGCCGAGCGAGACTTCGGGCAGGCCGACCTTCGCGGTCGTCGCCGCGGTGCGCAGCGTGCAGGCCAGCGCGAGTTCGAGTCCCCCGCCCAGCGCGAAACCGTTGATCATGGCGACCGACGGTTTGCCGAGGCGTTCGAGACGGCCGAAAACCTGCTGGCCGAAAAAGGCCTTGGCTTTCGCTTCCATGGCCTGCATGCGCGCCAGTTCGTTGATGTCGGCGCCGGCCACGAAGGCCTTTTCGCCCGCGCCGGTGATCACCAGCGCGCGCACGCTTACGTCGTCGCGCACGGCGTCGAAGGCCGCGGCGAGTTCCGCCAGCGTCTGATGATTGAGCGCGTTGAGCACCTTCGGCCGGTTGACCGTGATCGTGGCGACGCCGTCGACCGAGGCGAGCAGGATGTTTTCGAACGCCATGGGGTTCAGCGCTTCGCGGTCGGGCGCTTGACCGTGACCTTGGTGATCTTGACCGGCGTCACGGGCTTCGAGTTCTCGCCGCGCGAAGAGACGACCGGCGCGCCGGCGATCTTGTCGAGCGTGGCCGTGCTCTCCGCATCCGCGGCGAGTTTGCCGAAGGCCGTGTACTGGCCGTTCAGGAAGCTCGCGTCGCCGTGACAGACGAAGAATTGCGAGCCTGCCGAATTTGGATCCTGCGAACGCGCCATCGACAGGATGCCCTTGACGTGTTTCGTGTCGTTGAACTCGGCCTTGATCTGGTAACCCGGACCGCCGGTGCCGGTGCCCTGCGGGCAACCGCCCTGGATCATGAAGCCCTTGATCACACGGTGAAACACCGTGCCGTCGTAAAAGCCTTTCTCGGCGAGCTTCACGAAGTTCTCGACGTGGCCGGGAGCCTTGTCGGGGAAGAATTCGACGGTCATCGGACCAGAGCTGGTTTCGATGAGCGCAGTCACACCTTGGAGAGCTTGGGTCATTGAGGATTTTCTATGGAAAAGGCAGGGATCACTTGGGTGATGCGAGGATGACCGTGGCTTTCACGATCTTGATGGTGTCGAGCGGCCGATCGCTCGAGGTCGGCGCGCCGGCGATCGTGTCGAGCGTGTCGTAGCCGCCGATCAGCTTGCCGAAGGCGCTGTACTGTCCATCGAGCCCGGGGTTCTGCCCGTGCATGATGAAGAACTGGCACGAGGCCGAATTCGGTTCTCCGGTGCGGGCCATGGACAGCACGCCGCGCTCATGATGCTTGGTGTTGAACTCCGCGTTC
>JAYUUV010000180.1:0-6161 GCA_043754695.1 Planctomycetota bacterium | reverse complement strand
AGCGCAAGCCCGGCCGCTACGGAATCTATTCCTTGCAGCAAGCGAACGATCGGATCCTGACCTTGAACGGCGGGTCTTCGAGCCTGAAGTTCGCGCTTTTCACGGGGAAATCGAAGTCGGCGCTGCAGCGTGTGCTCGGCGGCAAGCTCGAGCGCATCGGATTTCCTGACGCGACGCTTGCGATCGAGCGGGCAGACGGAACTTCGAAGGTGCAAGCCGTGCAGGCGCCCGATCAGGCGAGCGCGGTCAGAGCCTTCGTCGAAGTGCTTTCTTCCACTCCAGGGCACTTGGCGTTCGACGCTGTCGGACATCGCATCGTCCACGGTGGGGAGAAACAGCGCGCTCCGTGTGTGATCACGCCCAAGGTGCGCGCCGATCTGCAGCGTCTCGTGCCCGTGGATCCCGAGCACATGCCCTTCGAGCTCGAACTCGTCGACAGCATCGGCCGAGTGTGGCCCGACGTCGTCCAAGTCGCCTGCTTCGACACCGCCTTCCATCGCGACCTGCCGCGGGTCGCGCAATTGCTGCCGCTTCCCCGGCGATTGTTCGAGGCCGGCGTGCGCCGCTTCGGCTTCCACGGACTGTCGTACACGTTTCTCTTGGCCGAGCTCGAACGCATAGCAGGAGCCAAGCTCGCACGCGGCCGCCTGGTGTTCGCGCACCTTGGCAGCGGCACGAGCCTGACCGCCGTCGTCGATGGCAAGAGTGTCGACACGACCATGGCCTTCACGCCCGCCTCGGGGCTGCCGATGGGAACGCGCTGTGGCGACCTCGATCCAGGCATCGCGGGATTTCTGGCGCGCAGCGAAGGCATGCACATCGCACGCTTCACGCACATGGTCAATCACGAGTCCGGCCTGCTGGGAATCTCAGGCACGAGTTCGGACATCCGCGATCTCTTGAGTCGCGAATCCGACGATTCGCGCGCGGCAGAGGCGGTCGAACTCTACGCCTACGAAGTCAGGAAGCGCATCGGCGCGCTGGCCGCTGCCATGGGCGGACTCGACGGCCTGGTGTTCAGCGCCGGCATCGGGGAGAACTCGGCCACGATTCGCGCACGCATCTGCGAGCGACTCGCATTCCTCGGCATCGAACTCGATCCGGCGAAAAATGAAATCCACGCACCCGTCATTTCCAAGGCAGGCGGCTCGGTCTTCGTGCGCGTGATCCGCACCGACGAGGAGCGCGTGATCGCACAGGCCGTGGCGGATTTGCTCGCGGCGGCAACCACGGACGAGCGCCGTCCGCTCTGAAACCGCTCAGCGCGGCAGGAGTTTCTCGATCCACTTGCCGACCATGTCGGCCTCGAGGTTGACGCGCTGACCAAGGCGCGCTGAACCCAAACTCGTGTGCTTCAATGTGGTCGGAATGACGGCGACGGCGAACGCGCCGCCCGCGGGCTCGATCACCGTCAAGCTGATGCCATCGATGGTCACGCTGCCCTTGTCCATCAGGTAGCGCTCTACCAGCGGCGGAACCTGGAATTGGAACCAGCGTCCGCCGTCGTGGGATTCGCGCACATCGATGATCTCCCCCATCGCGTCGACGTGGCCGGAGACAAGGTGTCCGCCAAGCCGGTCGGCGAGTCGCACGCTGCGTTCGAGATTGACCGGCCGGCCGGAATCCAGTTCCGAAAACCAGGTGCGCGAAAGCGTTTCGGCCGACAGGTCGAAGACCAGTTCCGCGCCGATCGGTTCGGCCACGGTCAGACAACAGCCGCTGACCGCGATGCTCTCGCCGGGTTGGACGCGGTCGCCCGGCGCGTCGCGCCAGGGATTGGGCAGCCTGAGCCACATCCCCTGGCCGATGGGCTCGGCCCGCAGGACGTTGACGGTGTGCGAAATCAGGCCGGTGAACATGGTCGGACCGCCGGATCCTGCTCCCCGGCGCCCGCTAGGGCAAGCCCCGCTGTCAGCGCCCGAGAGACCTAGCCGCCCCCGGCCGCCGCGCCGACCCGCAGGGCGCGAGCGGCCGGCCCTCGAAGCGACCGGCTTGGTATTGACGGGTGCGGGGTGTCTCCGTACCCTGCTGGGCCTTTCAAACGGGGGGCAACGTGCCGCTCTTTGTCATTCTGACCTTGTTTCCAGACGCCGTGGCGGCGTATGCGCGCGAGAGCATTCTAGGCTTGGCCCAAGAGAAGGGCCTGGTCCAGATCCTCCCGGTCGACCTGCGCGACTTCACGCGCGACCGCCACCGCACCGTCGACGACCGCCCCTTCGGCGGCGGGCCGGGCATGCTGCTCAAGCCCGAACCGATCGTCGAGGCCGTCGAATGGCTCGAAGCCAAGTACGGCAGCTTCCGCAAGTTCGCGCTCTGCCCCTCCGGGCCGGTCTTCCGCCAGGCGATGGCGCGACAGCTGGCCGGCGAGCAGCGCCTGCTTTTTCTGTGCGGTCGCTACGAAGGCTTCGACGAACGCGTCCGCCGCCTGATCGCATTCGAGGACCTTTCGCTCGGCGATTTCGTGCTGTCCGGCGGCGAACTGCCCGCGCTCGCGATCACCGAAGCCGTCGCACGACTGCTGCCCGGAGTGCTCGGGCACGAGGAGTCGTCGCTGCACGAATCCTTCGGCCCGCTCGGCAACGGCGATCAACTGGACTGTCCCCACTACACGCGGCCGCGTCGGTGGCGCGGACTCGAGGTCCCCGAGGTGTTGCTCAACGGAGACCACTCGGCCATCGAACAATGGCGCCAACGGGCCGCGCGCGAAAGAACCGCGCTGCGCCGCCCTGGAGCCAGTCCCCAAAATTCAAATCACTGACCCTGGACCGCGCCGCCGGCGCTGTCCATCGAACCCCTTTTGCGCAGCGGGCGCCCTGTCGCCCAGCCCCGGAGAACTCACATGCACCTGATCCAAATCGTCGAAAAAGAGCTGGGCAAGGCCCAACTCCCCAAGGTCCAGGTGGGCGACTCGGTCGAGGTGCACTACCTGATCAAGGAAGGCGAAAAGGAGCGTATCCAGCTCTTCGTCGGAGTCGTGATCAGCATGCGTGGCCGCGGCATCCGCCGCACGATGACCGTGCGCCGCATCGTCCAAGGCGAGGGTGTCGAGCGCAGCTTCCCGCTGCACTCGCCGCGCGTGAAGGACGTGGTCTCGACGCGCCGCGGCGAAACGCGCCGCTCGAAGCTCTACTTCCTGCGCGAGCGCGTCGGCAAGGGCACGCGCCTCAAGGAAGTTTTCGGCGCCAAGGACGATGCCGACGAAGCGCAAGTAGCTCCCGTCGCCATGCCGGCACCGGCCAAGAACAAGGCAGCGAAGGTTCCCGTCTGAGACGGCGGGTCCACGGACTCCGCCGCGCCCGGACGAGCGCGCTTTCCCTTCCCCCACTCACGCTCCCCAGGCGCTGCGCTCACCTCGAGCGAGGCGCTTGGACTGTTTCTGGAGACCCGCACCCTTCCCTGGGGCCGAGTCTCCCCGCATCCTGTCCACCCGTCCTCGTCTAGCCGGTCCGCACGCGCCTCATTCGTAGCGCGCCGCTGCCGGCACCCCGGGATCTTCTCGTCATGGTCGAAAACGCACGCCGCATGTTCCTGCTGATCGCCGCCATGGTGATCGGCTCCGTCCTCCTGCTCGTCGTCCCCGAGAAACCGATCAAGCTCGGCCTCGACCTCGCGGGTGGTGTACGGCTTGTCTACAAGCTCGACTTCGAGCAGGCCTACAAGGACGGCGCGCTCGACCCGAACGCGTCCAAGGACACGGTCATCAACGAGACGATCGAGATCATCCGCGGTCGCGTCGACCCTGAGGGGGTCCGCAACCCGACGATCCGCCGTCTCGGCACGGACCGCATCGAGATCTCGCTGCCGCGCAGCGTTCAGGTCAGCGGCGAGTCGGCGCGCGGAACCTGCGCGAAAGACGTCGCCGGTGGTGATCAGCCGGAAAAGCTGCGCGACGACATCGAACTGTCGATCGCCGACCCGGCCATGGTCGAGAAGTTCCCAAGCAGCGGCGGTGTGATCGAGATCGGCCGCGAAAAGATCCGCTACCTCAGTCGCGCGGACACGAAAGACGCCGCGGGTGTGCTCAGCGCGAGCAAGCTGGTCGGAGTCCAGCGCTCCGAAGGTTCTACGCCGCTCGAAGCCCACCCGGCCGGTTCCGCGGTCGTGCTGGTCAGCGACGATCAGATCGAACGATTGATCACCGAGCTTGGCGACATGCGCTTCTTCATCGGCGCGACCGAGGCCGCCTTCTCGGCCCAGGGCAAGGACATGGCCGCGTCGCGGCAAAAGGTGCTCGACTGGCTGAAAAAGCCGGAGAACGCCCAGGTCTCGATGAATGTCTACAACTCGCTCACGGAGGAGCAGGGTGGACCGCCGGCCGGGTTCCGCTGGTACACGCACCGCCTCGAGGAAGGACGCGGGATTGTCCCGCGCGACCAGCGACGTCTGGATGCGCTTGTGGTGCTCAAGGCCGAGTGGACCTTCACCGGCAAGGACCTAGCCAGCGTCACCAAGAGCCAGGACCGCGTCGGCTTCCCTGCGGTCAGTTTCCAGATGCGGCCCGAAGCCATCGAGGGCTTCGGGAACATGACTTTCGCCCACATCAACGAGCCGATGGCGATCGTGCTCAACGACGAAATCGTCTCCTACGCGAACATCGGCGAAAAACTGCCGGGCCAGGCGCAGATCTACGGTCGCTTCACGCAGACCCAGGTCGACGGCATGGTCAGCGTGCTGCGCTCGGGCTCGCTGCAGATCAAACCGGTCCTGCAACAGCGCGAGGACGTCGGCGCCACTGTCGGTCAGCAGTACGTGGACCAAGGCTGGATCATGGCGCTCACTGCGGTGGGCATCATCGTCGTGTTCATGTGCGGCTACTACAAGATGCTCGGCGTCTACGCATCGATCGGCCTGATCATCAACTTGTTGATGCAGATGGGCGCCCTGGTCGCGTTCCAGGCGATCCTCACGATGCCCGGCATCGCGGGCATCATCCTTGGCGTCGGCATGGCGGTCGACGCGAACATCCTGATCTTCGACCGCATGCGCGAAGAGCAGGACAGCGGCAAGAAACCACTGCAAGCGGCCAAGGCCGGTTTCGGCCACGCGATGAGCGCGATCGTCGACTCGAACGTCACGACGGTCCTGTCCGGTTTGATCCTGTACTTCGTCGGCACCGGCCCGATCCGCGGTTTCGCGGTGACCTTGATCATCGGTGTGCTGACCTCGATGTTCGCCGCGGTCGTGATCGTGCGCCTGCTGGTTCACTGGCACCTCGAGCGCCATCCCAACGAGCCGTTCAAGATGAAGCGCTGGCTCGCGGACGCGAATTACGACGTGGTCGGCAAGACCAAGCTCGCCATCGGCATCTCAGCCGTGCTCATGATCGCCGGCGTGTGTTTGTTCGTGTACCTGCCCTCCAAGAAGAAGTTCGGCATCGATTTCCTCGGCGGCGCGACGCTGCGCGTGCGCACGGAGCAACCCCAAGTCGACGAAGTCTTGCGCGCCAAGGTGCAGGGGATGGGACCGGAGTTCGCTTCCGCTGAAGTCGTCGGATTGCCCAGCTCGAAAGTGGCGCCCGGCCAGTTCACGCAGTTCCGCATCACGTTCAAGACCGACTACGACATGGAAAAGGTCGGAGCGGGCGCGGGTGAAGAGAAGGACTTCAAAGCGAAAGTCAGGCTCGGCTTGGCCGACGTGCTGCAGAAGGACCAACTCGAAGTCGCGCAAACGCAGTCGGCCGAAGCGAGCGCGGTGACCGGAAGTCTGTACTTCGAAACGAATCACGCCCTGGCCGACGTCAAGTCCAGGCTGGAAGCCGCGCAGCTCCAGGGTGCGACTCAGCTCAAGGACGTCAACGTCGCCCTGCGCGAAGGCCGCCAGGACACGTTCACGTTCACGGCTTCGACGCGCGCGGGGATCGCCGATCTGCTGCTCGTGGACATGGTCAAGTCCGCGTTCATCGGCACGACCGACTCGGCCGGCAAGGAAATGCGCTTCGCCGAGCAGATTCCCGAAGCAAGTGTCATCGGCGGGCAGGTCGTCAGCGAGTTGCGCGACTCGGCCATCAAGGCCCTGTTGCTTTCGATGTTCATGACCGTGATCTACATCCGCGTGCGCTTCCTGGAGTACTCCTACGGCTTCGCGGCCGTGGCCTCGCTGATCCACGACTTGACCTTCACTGTCGGCGCGATCTCTTTCCTGGTCGCCGTGCCGTGGATCCA
>JAYUUV010000179.1:0-9217 GCA_043754695.1 Planctomycetota bacterium | reverse complement strand
CCTCGGACGCGCCGGCGGCCAGGCCGTGGTCCGATCCGCCAGCACGGGTGTTAGATTGATCCTCGCTCGCCGCGACATGTCCTGGCGAGAAATTTGAATCGAAAACGACTTGCCGTGGAACTTGGGATTGTCGCCCCTCGCCTCCCCCATTCCACGATCGGACAATCCTTGATCATGAAGTCGAACCTGCTCCGAAGCCTGGCTTGCCTCGCGCTCCTCGCCGCTCCCGCCCTTGCTGATGTCCACGAGGGCCACTGCTGGCTCGACAGCCTGAGCAGCCCCGGGTTCGGATTCGCGCGCGCTGATCTCGACGACGAGTCGGGAGTAGTCACGGTTCTCGCGGACTTCCAGGGGCTGTCCGGTCCGCTTGCACTCGGACGATTGGTCGGCGCCAGTGGCGAGACGTTGTGCACGATCAGCTCGCAGGGCACAGCCGGCGGCGTCGCATTCGGAACCGCCCTGCTCTCCCCGGCCGATCAAACGCAGGTCCTGCTGTGCGGGACGCGCCTGGTTCTCGACACGGCACTTCATCCGCAGGGTGAGATCGAGGGCACGCTGAGCGTGAACCTCGTGAACTACAACTACGAGCTCTCGCCGGCGCAGGTTTCTGCGGGCCATGCAAGCAGCGCAACCGGCACTGGTTTCGTGATGGAGGGCTTGCTCGACGAGGCTTACTTCTCAGGCCAACTCCATGGTCTCCAGGGCACGCTGACATCGATCGAGATCCATCGCGGCGCCTGGTATGGCCAGAGCGGTCCGTTGCTCTTGCCCGTGACTTCGATCGGCCATCCCAACCCGTCCTTGGTCACTTTCGACGCGTTGATTGCTACGCCGACAACCGAAGAGCGGCGCGATATCCACGACGGACTCTGCTACGTGCTGGTGCGCACAACGCTGTACCCCGAGGGCGAGCTGCGCGGCCAGATTCGCCCCTTGTCGCTCGGCGATCGCTATTGCGAAGGCCGGCCGAATTCGGCCTCCGTCAACGGAGCATGGGTGAGCCTCGCTGGATCGCCGCTCGCAGCGGACAACAACGTCAGGCTCCAGGGTTTCGACTTGCCCCACGGCAAGGTCGTATTGCCGTTGATCGGCTTCGGCACTGGCCACGCATTCTCGCCCGGTGGTCTTGGTGGTGTGCTCTGCGTCGCGGGCGCCGGAGTCGGTCGTTTGAATTCGAACGTCGGTCTGACGAGTGCACAGGGAACTTTCGACGCGCAGTTGGACCTGTCAGGTTTTTCGATCGGCGGCAGCGTGCAATCCCTGCAGCCGGGCATGCGCTTGAACCTGCAGCTGTGGTATCGCGACCCGCAAGGTCCGACCGCCAGCAACTTCTCGGCGGCGGTCTCGGCGATGTTCCACTAGTCATCGCCTGTACGGTGCCAGGCACCGTACGGGCGGTCAGACGTCGACCGCGGGCACGTACTCGTTCGACGACTTGGGCTGCGACTGCCCGGTGGCTTTGACGTAGATGTCGAAGACCTTCTGCTCGATCGGGAAGCGGTACTCGCCGTTCTTCAGACGCCAGCCGGCGATCTTGGAGAGTGAATCGCGCATCCACTGCGCGCCCTCGGTGACGTGCTTGTCGTAGATCGCCGCCGTGTTGTTGTAGCGCGTCCAGGTGCGGCGGATGTCGTCGGGCAGCGGCGTGTTGTGCGAGTTGTACTTGTATTCGAAGCACTGCCCCCACTCGTAGAAATCCTTGGGCGGCACGTAGCCCAGCTTCAGCGCGGCATCGAAGTCCTCGGTGCCGGGGATCGGCCGGAAGGGATAGACCTCGGAGCCCGCCAGCGGATATTCGTGCTTGATCGAGGCGGCGAGTTTCAACGTCGCTTCCATCGACTCGCGCGTCTCGCCGGGGTAGCCGATGATCCAGAACGTGCCGGGGATGATGTTGCGCTTCGCCAGGGCGTGGATCGCCTTGGGAATGTTCTCGAGCTTGATCTTCTTCTTGATGCGCTCCTGCATCTCCTTCGTGCCGGCTTCGGCGCCCAGCCACAAAAGGTGACACTTCGATTCCTCGAGCAGATCGAGCGTCGGCTCCTTGTAGCGCATGATCGTTTCGATCTCGATCGTGCCGTTCCAGTGGATCGGCACCTTGAGCTCGATCATCTTCTCGCAGAAAGCCTTGGTGCGCTTTTCGGCGACGCCCCAGTTCGCGTCCTGGAAACGCAGCACGTCGAACTTGAAGCGCTGCTGCAGTTCGGCGATTTCTTCGGCGAGTTTGTCGCCTTCGATCGCTTTCCAGCGTCGGCCGGTCAGCGCGGGCGAGCAACAGAACGTGCACGGCTCGGGGCAACCGAAGCTCGAAAAATGGCTGAAACCGCGCGGCGGATTGTTGACCGTCCACTTGCCGGGCAGCGGGAAACGGTGGCGCACCTTGAGGCGCGTCGGCTTGGTCTGCAGCTCGGCGTATTTTTCGTATTCGAGCAGGTGCCAAGGCACAGGTTTGAATTTGTCGAAGCCGACGACTTCGCGATGCGCGGTGTAAGCGACTTCGCCGTCGCGCAGGATCGCAAGACCCGGCACATTGGCCAGCGGCTCGCCGTTCGCGACCGCTTCGCAAACTTCGAAGAAAGTGATCTCGCCTTGGCCGATGCCAACGGCGTCGGCGATGCCGCCTTTCAAGTACATCTCGGGCGTGACGCTCGGGAACCAGCCGCCCCAGATGATCGGCAGTTTCGGATGGCGCTCGCGCACGGCCTTGGCCACGACGTAACCGTCGAAGACTTGATAGCCCAGGATGCACGAGCTGGCGAAGAGCAGCGCGCCCTCGCAGGCCTGCAGGACTTTCTCGATGTAGTTGGGCTCGACCATCGCGTCGATCATCACGACTTCGTAGCCCGCGGCCACGGGGCCGGTCGCGATCTGCAACAGCTCGAGCGGCAAAAGGTCCGCCGAAAAAATCTCGCCGCGCTTGGGGTCGGCGCGATGCGGCAGGAAAAGGACGATCTTCTTGCGTGCTTGGATCACTGGATGGACTCCGTCAATTTGCTCCGACGCCCGGAGCATGCGGCGTCACGCCAGAGGTGCGGTCGATTTCGATGTTGCGTGCGTTGTTCTTGTTCGCGCGCGACTTCGTGTACAGGTGAAAAAGTTTTTGCTCGAAGGGGAAGGAGTAGTTGGCGTTCTTCAAACGCCAGCCCGCGATCTCCTTCATCATGCTGCGCACGGCGCCCGAGCCTTCGATGGCGAGCCCGTCGTAAAACGTCGAGGTCACGCCGTAGCGCTTCCACAAACGGAAGACGTCCATCGGCAGGCGGATGTCGTCGACGGTGAGCTTGTACTCGAGGCACGCGCCCCATTGTTCGAGCGATTGCGGCGGGTGATAACCCAAGGTCAGCGCCGTATTGAAATCCTCGGTGCCCGGGATCGGCCGGAACGGGAAAATGTCCGAGGCCGAGCGCGGGAAGGCGTACTTCATCGCCGCCGCGAGGCGAATAGTCTCGAGCATCGATTCGCGCGATTCGCCGGGATAACCGATGATCCACGAGCAACCCGACTGGATGCCGCGCGAGAACAACTTCGTCAGCGCGGTCTCGATGTCAGGAATCTCGATCTGTTTCTTGATGCGATCTTGCTGGGCCTTCGAGCCCGCTTCCGCTCCGAGCGCCGCCATGTGCATCTTGGCCGCGGCAACCAGGTCCATCGAGGCGTCCTTGTAGCGCGCGATGGTCTCGATCTCGTAGGTCGCGTTCCACCAGAACGGCGAGCCGGCGTTGATCAGCTCGGTGCAAAACTCGTTGGAGCGCTTTTCGGCGACGCCGAAGTTCGCGTCCTGGAAGCGCAGCACGTTGAACTTGAAGCGATCGTGCACCGCGAGCACGCGCTCGGAGAGCTGCTTGCCGGGAATCGCCTTCCAGCGCCGCTCGGTGACCATCGGTGAGCAGCAGAACGTGCAAGGTTCCGGGCAACCGTAGCTCGAGTAGTAACTGAAGCCGCGCATCTGCTGCGTGACCGGCATGCCCCACGGGTCGGGATAGCGGTGACGCACTTTCATGCGCCCGGTGTTGTTCTGGCGCTCGACGTAGCGCTCGAACTCGAGCAGGTGCCAGGGCACGTCAGGAATCTGATCGAATCCGACGATCGTGCGGTGCGCGGTCAGCAACATGCGACCGTCGCGCCACACGGCGAGACCGGGCACAGTGGCCAGATCGACGCCGCTCTCGAGTGCTTGGACCACTTCCCAGAAAGTGATCTCGCCTTGGCCGAGGCCGACCGCGTCGGCGATGTTGGCCTTGAGGTAGAGCTCGGGCATGACGCTCGGGAACCAGCCGCCCCAGATGATTGGCAACTTGGGGAAACGCTCGCGCACCATGCGCGCCACTTCGGCGCCGTGGGTGATCTGGTAACCCAGGATGCAGGAGCTGGCGAAGAGCAGCGCGCCGTCGCAGCTCTCGAGGATGCGCTTCTCGTAGTCGTCGTGGATCATCGCGTCGATGAGCACGACCTCGTAGCCTTCGCGGTCGGGGATCGCGGCGATCTGCAAAAGCTCCAGCGGCGTCAAATCCGCCGACACGCGCACACCCTGGGCGGGGTCGGCGCGATGCGGCAGGAAAAGTACGAGGCGGCGCTTCTGGCGCTGGATCATGGGGCGGTCAGGATGCGGATCGAAGGTGGAGCGCCGGGGCCGGACGCCACACTCTACCGCGCACGGAAGGATCGTGTGGGGCCTGGGTGAAGGTTCAGCCCCCCTATCGGCACGGCAAGGCTGGGCGCTGACTCCGGCGAGGGAGCATAGCCCAGCGAAGTGTACCCGACGGCGCTGGCTTGCCCGGCTGACGGTACCGCCACATCGGGAGTTGCCGTGGTCCCCGTGAATGGCCAAGGCCGAGCGCGCCCCAGATCGCCCGCAGCTCCCATGATCGTGGTCGGGGGACTGGCCCGCTTGGCTGGGCCAGATCCGCGCTAGAGCTCGGCTCTGCCTTGATTTGGGCGCTCTTCAAGTCGGGCCGGCATGCCCGCCACAGCTCCGGGCGGAGTCCGCCTCCAGCGCACATCGATGCACAGCCATGGGAGGCGTCGCAGGGGCCCGATCTGGGGTTCGGAGGGCCATGGCGAGGACTGGAGTGCCTCCCCCGCTGCTGGTCCCCTGGCCGACCATTCGACGTAGAGTCGTAAATTGGTCGCGACCATTCTACGATAGCCCGTCAAATGGTCGGCCAGCTTCTGCAGCGCTCCATGGAACAGGTACTGCGCGAACATCTCGCCAATCTGCGGCAAATGGCCTTCGTTGCCGGGCCACGGCAGGTCGGGAAGACGACCGTTTGCCGCGCGCTCGCCGACAGCGGAGCCTATTTCAACTGGGATGACTCCGACCACCGCAAGGCGATCGTTGCCGGCCCCCAGGAGATTGCGCGGCGCCTTGGGCTGGAAAAATTGCGCGCCGTCAAGCCTGTGGCCGTCTTCGATGAACTTCACCGCTACTCGCGTTGGAAGACTTTCCTGAAAGGACTCTTCGACACCTGGGGTGAATCGCTGCGGATCGTGGTCACGGGCAGTTCGCGTCTCGATGTCTATCGGCGCGGAGGAGACAGTTTGATGGGGCGCTACATGCTCTACCACATGCACCCGCTCTGTCTGGGCGAACTGCTCGACCCGCGGCCAGCCGAGTCGCCGATCCGCGAGCCGCACCCGACCGCCGACGCGCGTTTCGAAAGGCTCTGGCAATGCGGAGGATTTCCCGAACCCTTCGTCCGCGACGACACACGATTCTCGAATCGCTGGCAGGGGCTGCGCGCTCAGCAACTCGTGCGTGAGGATGTGCGCGATCTGACCGGTATCCGAGAACTTGATCAACTCGAGGTCCTGGTGAACTTGCTCGCGGAGCGATCAGGCGCCGCGCTCTCGTATTCGAACCTGGCCAATGAAGTGCGCGTCTCCGGCGATACGCTGCGACGTTGGATCGCGACTCTGTGCGCGCTTCACCACGGGTTCCTCGTGCGTCCGTGGCACAAGAACGTGGCGCGCTCGCTGCGCAAGGAGCCGAAGTGGTATGTCGGTGACTGGTCGCTCGCGCGGGATCCGGGCGCACGCGCGGAGACGTTCATCGCCGTTCACCTTAAGGCCGCCGTGCAGTCCTGGACCGACCGCGGACTGGGAAGCTTCGAGCTTTACTATTTGCGCGACAAGGAAGGACGCGAGGTCGACTTTCTCGTGACGCAAGACAAGCGCCCCTGGTTCCTGGTGGAAGCGAAACTTGGCGAGCAGACCCTCAGTCCTGCGCTCGCGCACCACCAGCGCCAAATTGGCGCAAAGCATGCGTTCCAAGCGGTGGTCGAGATGCCCTACGTGCAAGCGAATTGCTTCGCGCGCGAGAAACCGCAAGTCGTGCCGGCGCGCACGTTGCTGGCGCAATTGGGTTGAGCGAGTTTCGGACAGTCCGTTCCGTTTCCGGCGGTAGTCGGAATGACTTGTCCAGCGCCGGGCGGAGAGACTCGCACCGCACCCGGCGTCAGTCGCGATGGAAGAGCACTTCGACTTCCTCGCCGAGCACGGCAGTCACCTCGCGTTCTTCGAGCACCGTTTCGCGAAACTTCAACTGCACTATCGCCGTCCCCGCGGGGACGAAAACGAGCCTGCTGGCTCCGGGCTGCAGACCGTCCATGGCCATCATCATTCCGTCCGACAGCACCAGAAATGGAAGACTCTGCGCGCGCCCTTCCAAACGCAAGCGGAGTCGGGCGCCGGGCGCGACACGCACTGAAAACTCCTGGGGCTGCGCGCCGCCGCGCACCTCCACGGCATGCAGCAGGCCGACGCGGCCATCCTCGGTGCGAGCCGAGATGTCGTAGATCCCCGCGGGCATCCCGCTGACTTCAAGGCCCGCGGCCGCACTCGATCGATCCATCGGTTCTGCGCCGCGGCCCCACTTCAGGGGCTCGCGCGCTCGGACCCAAAAGCTCGCGATGGCGGACTCAGCGCTCGATTCATCGACGGCGCGGACGCGAATTCGGCAGGCCATCGACAACGTGATCACGACGCCTTGGTCACCTGCCCGCGCGACGACGTACGGAGAATCGGCGAAGCCCACCGGCGCCTGCGCCATGAGGCGAAACCCGCCGGGCAGCAACGGACCGAGCTTGAACGAGCCGTCCATTGCGGACTCTCGTTGCAGATAGCCGGCGGGATCCTCGCTGAGCGCAAGGACCTGAACCTGAGGCGCTCGATTTCCACCCGGCAACACGACTCTGCCTTGGATGTACAGGCCGCGCTGCACGCGCAAGTCCACTTCCTTCTCGAGCTCGCCCGCGACGATCGCGAAGTTCCTGGCCACGCTGCTGACCGCAGTCTCGTCCATCGCGGCAGAAGCACTCAACGGGCCGGGTCCCACCCACCACGCGCCCTCGGGTACGTTCGCAAATTCAAAACGGCCCGAGAGATCCGTCGTCGCGCGCTGCACGAAGCCTTGGCCGATGTCGAAGTAACACAACGCATCGGGAAGGCCCGCCGCCTGATTCGCGAGCCAGATTTCCTGATTTGCCACGGCAGTCCCGTCTTGATCAAGAAGAGCGCCGAAAACACGCGCTCCGCCACCGACGCGGCAGGTCCATTCGCGCCGCTCGCCGGGTTTCAACGTGAGTGGCACAGACGACTTGAAAAGTTGCTCGCCGCCGCGCTGCACTGTCAACGCGAGTGGCGCGTCGGCGGCCAGCCCTTCGATGGTGCTCGTACCCTTCGCGCCCGTCTCGGCTGACCAACTGATATCGGGAGCGTAGATGTAGGCGCCTTCGGGTCGCGCAAGAGCATGCGCGGCGCACGACACCGAAACGGTGGCTCCGACGATGGCTGCGCCACTTGCGTCGACGACGCGGGCCTCCAGGGCAGCGCTGCGCCACAACACGAGCGTGACTGCCTGCTCCGCGCGCTCGTGCGCCCCTTCGAGAATCAACAGGACCGGTCCAAATCCGAGTGAGTCGATGCGCAGTGCCGGCGCGGGCGCAGCCGAGTCGCCGCGCGGAATCACGGCTTCGAGACGCGAGTCGGTGAGCTGGAAGAACCCGGCGATATCGCTGGTCGCTTCGAGGACCAGATCGCCATGCGTCGCGCGCAAATTCTGGCCGCCGATCGAACGCTGGGTTTCGCCATCTACGAGCTTGCACCAGAGCGAGAAGGCTGAATTCGCCGCCGGCGAAGCGGCCCGGTCTTTCTTCGGAGTTGCCGTTGCGACAGACGCGTCAAGTGCGGAGCGAGCTCGGCTCGCGGGGAGCGCAAGCTTTTCGCTCTGAGGCTCGCTCGCAGCGGCGGCGCTTCCCTGCTTGGAAGCCAGCGCTTCATCGTGGGCTGTTGGGATCCGATTCATCCACCAGATGAGCATGCACGCGACCACAGCCAGCAACGCGAGCATCAGGCTGAAGCGTCTTTCCAATCGAGGGTCCTCGATCGGAGTCTAGCGCCGCAGCCGGCGCCGGACACCATGCCCTGCATCCGCACATCCATCCCCCGCGATTCGCTCGCTCCGCCTATACTCGACCCATCGAACTCCCCCGCCGCGGTGCGCGTCTGACGAGCACCACGGGATCCGCCACACGCGCAGAGATTGCAACGTAATCCGCCATGATGATTCGACTCGATTCCTGCGCGCGATTCGGTCGCAGCGCCTTGCTGTGTCTCGTCATCGCCTGCTCGGCCGGCTTTCACTTCGCTTCCGCCGGCGATCTGTACATCACCAGCGATGTCGTCGACCAGGTACGCCGCTACACCGGAGCAACGGGCAGTTTCCAGGGCGTGTTCGTCGGCTCCAACGCCGCGGTCGGACAGCTCGGCATCCACTTTGGGTTCACGAACAATCGCGTGCTGATCGGCCACTTCAGCGGCGGCGTCGAGGAGTTCAATGCCACCACGGGCGCCTACATCAAGACGTACAACGCGGGCGGCGGCGTGCAATGGGCCGGTCTCTACGGACCGAACGGCAACGTGATCATCGGCGATTGGAACACCAACGACGTGCGCGAGTACGACTCGACGACGGGTGCGTATGTGCAGACGCTGACGCCGATCCTGGGTCCCGCAGACATGCGCATCGGGCCGAACGGGAATCTATTCATCTGCTCGTACTCCAACGGCTACGTCCGGGAAGTGAATGCGAGCAATGGCGCTCTCGTCAGCCAATGGAATCAGCCGGCGACTTCGCAGTCCAACGACATCGCCTTCAATCCGAACGGCGAAATTCTGGTCACGGCGATGATGACGAACGTGGTTTATCGCTACGACGTCGCTC
>JAYUUV010000178.1:0-6128 GCA_043754695.1 Planctomycetota bacterium | reverse complement strand
CGTTCGAGCAACAGCCCCGGCTCCCGCTCGCGTGATTCCGTCCGCGCGAGCGTGCCGAGCGATTCTGCAGTGATCGTCCAATAGGCCAGACCGTGCGCGATCTCCGCGTCGTCGTCGAAGCGCACACCGAACGCGCTGCGGATCAGACAATGAAATGCGGCGCTGCCGACGCTTGGCGCGAGTACGTCGAGCGCAGCGCGCATTACCGTTTCGCGGCCGCGCTCGCGCAGCTCGCGTTCGAAGAACAGCACGAGTCCGTGCAGAGCCTCGTCGTGGCCAAGCGACTGCCCCCAATTTGCCGCATCGATGGCCGGCCCGCTCGTCGGCAGCGGGTCGAGCATCGCGCTGTACTTCGTCGCGAACTCGCGCATGCGTGCCGCGCTTGCTCCAAGCGAGTGCTGCGAGAACAGCGCCATCGACAGGTGATTGGCGAGCCCGCGACGATAGCGCGGATGCTTCGTGCGGTTGATCTCCAAGAGCTCGCGCAGCGTGGTGTCGCGATCGTCACTGTCGGCCATCGTTCAGGTCTTCCAAGCATAGGCCGCCAGAGCTGGCGTCGTCAGCCGGCTGGAACCCGCGGCCAGGTTCTCGCGCCGAATCGGCAGGACCATGCGCACACCCTAGCGTGTCCGCGAGGGCTGCGCTTTCGGTCGGCCGCCGCTTGCGCGCGGCCTCGAATTCAGGACCGTACTGAGCCCAAGACGCTGCTGCGCTCGCCCGCTATGATTCTCGCCCCTCCAATGACAAATCTCCGCTTTGATCTGTGCTTCGAAGACCTCTACGCGCGCGCGGGCCTGTGCCGCGTGGACTCCGCCTTCCTCGGGTTTCTCGGCGAGGCCGACCCGGCCCTCCGCGAGCGCCTGACCGCGGCCCGCTCCGCACCGGAAGCGCTCGCGGCGAAGCAGGAGTCGGACCTGCTGATTGAACTCGCACCGCACCTCGATGATTTCCTTGCGCGCCTTTTCTCGATCGAGCGCGAAGTCAACGCGTTGTCCGCGCAGCACGACGTGCTCGCACCGCTGTATTCCGTCAAGCGACTTTTCGTGCAACGGCGCGCGGTTCCGAAGGTCAAGCCCGAGGAACTCGCCACTTTCGATCCGTCGGCGGCCGAGGCCGATCTGCAACGCCGCTTCGGAGAAAAGTTCAGCGAACTGGCCTTCGCAACGAAAGTCACCGAGTGGCTGAAGGACGAAGTCGCGAACCAGACGGCGATCGAAATCGCGCTGCGCTACGCAGCCTGGGCCGTCACGTCGCCGCAGGGCAAGGCGAAGCACGCCGCGGGCATCCTGTTCAAGGTACCGGCGAAGCTCGACATGCAGCATCTGGTTCCGGTCGTGACGAAGACCGAAGACGGGTATGAGACCCATGCGATCGACGCGCACCATTTGCGCCGCCGCGAAGGCTTTGCGCTCACCGACAAGGGCACGGATCTCGCCGGTGCTCTCGATCAGGCGAACTACTGCATCTGGTGTCACGAGCAGGGCAAGGATTCATGCTCGACAGGGCTCAAGGAAAAGGCGCCGGCGCAGGATTTCCGCAAATCGGTGTTCGGCGTTTCGCTGGCCGGCTGTCCGCTGCAGGAGAAGATCTCGGAGTTTCACCAGCTCAAGACGCGCGGACAGGCGCTCGCTGCACTGGCGGTGATCTGCGTCGACAACCCGATGGTCGCCGCGACCGGCCACCGCATTTGCAACGACTGCATGAAGTCGTGCGTCTATCAGAAGCAGGAGCCGGTCAACATTCCGCAGGCCGAGACGCGTACGTTGAAGGACGTGCTCGAACTGCCTTTTGGGTTCGAGATCTATTCGCTGTTGACGCGCTGGAATCCGCTCAATATCCGCAGGCCGGTTCCGCGCGCGCCCACCGGCAAGAAAGTTCTCGTGGTCGGACTCGGGCCGGCCGGGTTCACCGTCGCGCACCATTTGATGAATGACGGTCACGCGATCGTCGGCGTCGACGGCTTGAAGATCGAACCGCTGCCGGCCGAACTTTCGGGCGCGAACGCGCGCGGCGAGCGCTCGGCCTTCCGCCCGATCCGCGACGTGCACGAACTTTCCGAATCGCTCGGGACACGCGTCATGGCAGGTTTCGGCGGCGTGGCGGAGTACGGCATCACCGTGCGCTGGGACAAGAATTTCCTGAAGATGATCCGGCTCTTGCTCGAGCGTCGCAGCGAATTCGCGATGTTCGGCGGAGTGCGCTTCGGCGGGACACTGACGCTGGAAGATGCTTGGGCCTTGGGCTTCGACCACGTCGCGGTCTGCGTCGGTGCGGGCAAGCCGACCGTGCTCGAGATTCCCAACGGGCTAGCGCGCGGTGTGCGCGCGGCGTCGGATTTCCTGATGGCGCTGCAGCTCACCGGCGCGGCGAAACCCGACTCGATCGCGAACATGCAAGTGCGTCTGCCGACGCTGGTCATCGGCGGGGGACTCACGGCGATCGACACCGCGACCGAGACGCTGGCCTACTACGTCGTGCAGGTCGAGAAGTTCCTAGTGCGCTACGAAGTGCTCGCGAAAGAGATCGGCGAGGATGCCGTGCGTGAGACCTGGGACGATCAGGAGCGCGAGATCGGCGAGGAGTACCTCGCGCACGCGCGCGCGATCGGCGCGGAGCGAGCGGCTGCCGTACGCGAAGGCCGGGCTGCGCGCATCATCGAACTGCTGCAGAGTTGGGGCGGCGTGACCGTGGCCTATCGGCGCAAGATGATCGAGAGTCCGTCCTACACGCTCAACCACGAGGAAATCGAGAAGGCGCTCGAAGAAGGCATCGTTTTCGCGGAAGGCCTGGCGCCGGCGGCGGTCGACATCGACAACTACGGTGCGGTGCGCGGCATGCGCTTCAAGCACGAGAGCGGCGAGAAGTGGCTCGCCGCGCACACGATTTTCGTCGCGGCCGGGACGCAGCCGAACACGGTGCTCGCGCGCGAGGATGCGGCGCAGTTCAAATTGGACGGCAAGTATTTCGCCGCCTGCGACGAGGACGGCAAACCGGTCAGTCCGCAGCGCTCGACCTCGAAGCCCAAGTCGCCGAACGTGCTGCTCTCGCGCCGCGACGACGGCCGCTTCGTCAGTTACTTCGGTGATGTGCACCCCTCGTACTTCGGCAACGTCGTCAAGGCGATGGGTTCGGCGAAGCAGGGTTATCCGGTGCTGTCGCGCGTGCTCGGTAAGCGTGCGGCGCAGACCGCGGAGTCGGCGCAGCAGTTTTTCGCGCGGCTCTCGGACCTGCTCGTTGCGACGGTCTTCAGTGTCGAACGGCTGACTCCGAACATCATCGAGGTGGTGATCCGCGCGCCGCTCGCCGCCCGAAAATTTCAGCCGGGGCAATTTTATCGGCTGCAGAACTTCGAAACGCTCGCGCCGCTGGCCGCGGGCACGCGCATGCAGATGGAAGGTCTCGCTCTGACGGGTGCCTGGGTCGACAAGGAAAAAGGACTTGTCTCGACCATCGTGCTCGAGATGGGCGGCTCGTCGGATCTGTGCGCGATCCTCGAGAAAAACGAACCGGTGATCCTGATGGGCCCGACCGGCGCGCCGACCGAGATCGAACCCGGCGAAACGGTCGTGTTGTGCGGCGGTGGACTTGGCAACGCGGTGCTCTTCTCGATCGGCCAGGCCTTCCGCGCCGCCGGCTCGAAGGTGCTCTACTTCGCCGGCTACAAGAAGGTGGTCGACCGCTACAAGCTCGACGAGATCGAGAACGCCGCCGACGTGGTCGTCTGGTGCTGCGACGAGCATCCCGGTTTTCAGCCTCGCCGTCCGCAGGACCGCACGTTCCTCGGCAATATCGTGCAAGCGATGAACTCGTACGCGAGCGGTCGTCTTGGAGCGCCGGTGATCCGCATGGAGACCGCCGATCGCCTGATCGCGATCGGCTCGGACCGCATGATGGCCGCCGTTGCGCGCGCGCGGCACGACGTGCTCAAGCACCACCTCAAGCCGAATCACGTCGCGATCGGTTCGATCAACTCACCGATGCAGTGCATGATGAAAGAAATCTGCGCGCAGTGCCTGCAGCCGCACAAGGATCCGATCACCGGCGCGACCAGTTGGGTGTTCTCCTGCTTCAACCAGGACCAGCTCCTCGACCACGTGGACTTCCAGGCCCTGAACGAGCGCCTGAAGCAAAACTCGCTCTCGGAAAAACTCACCGTCAAGTGGATCCGCCACTGCCTGCCCGACCTGCGCAAGCAGCGCGCGCGCGTCTAGTCCCCGGTAATCCGCCGCCGTTTCTTACACAGATTGGGTGCCACCTGCCCGTGTTGGGTCGGTCCTCTACTTCGGAGGTCCGATGGTCAAGATCGAACGATGCGAAGAGCAGGGCGCGTGGCATCACGTGATGAACCGCGGGTTGGCGCAGCGAACGGTGTTCGAAAACCGGGCGGACGCGCGTGTTTTCCTCGCCTTGGTGGCGAAGGTGGTCGGCCGCAGCCTGATCGAGGTGCATGTCTACTGCCTGATGACGACGCATTTCCACATCCTCGTGCGCAGCCCGTCGGGGCGCCTCTCCGAAGCCATGCGGCTGATTCAGAGTGCCTACGTGCGCTGGTTCAACCGATCGCGACAGCGGGATGGGCCACTGTTCCGAGGCAGGTTCTGCTCGCGCC
Organism: Planctomycetota bacterium; assembly: GCA_043754695.1. Classification (GTDB taxonomy): domain Bacteria; phylum Planctomycetota; class UBA1135; order UBA1135; genus JADJQU01. The sequence continues at coordinate 1,519 of JAYUUV010000178.1, read as the reverse complement.
GGATCCGCTCGGAGGCCCATTGGGCAAACGTCATTCGGTACATCGACGAGAACGCCGAGGAAGCGCGCATCGCCCATGATTCGGCCGAGTACCCCTATTGCAGCAAGTACCACTACGCCCGGGCACGCGGACCGGTCTGGCTGAGCAGAGGCGAGGTCGAGCGCGAGGTTTGCAAGCGCGAATGGGCTTCAGCCTATTCGCCTGAGTCGTACAGTCGGGCCTGGTCGCGGGACACGGCCCAGCCGGAGTTGGTCCTGCGTCGCCTCGGCAGGGCTCGGCTTGGGAGCGATCGCTTCGACGACCTTGTCGGTAGCTCGCCTCAGGCCGTGCAGGACTGGATGCTCGAACAGGCCAACTTGGCGGACGGGACCGCGCCTGGATCCCCGGTGGCCTCCTTGCCAGAGGTCATGGCCTGGGCCGACGCCGGCGAGCGGCCCGAGCCCGACTGGCGCATTCGATCGAAATCACAGCGGCGCCCAGGCTGGCCGATCCTGCGGACGGGACTCTTGCGGATAGCCGCCGGTCTGCTGCAGCGGGAAATCGCGCCAGTGCTGGGCTGCTCGGAGAGCGCGGTCAGGCGGATGATTGCGCTGAACGCAGAACTTCTGGGGCGTGATGCGGAATACCGGGCGAAGATGGCTGGCGCGCTCAGATCCGTGCACTTCGCTCGCGAGGAAATGGATCGAGCACCTGACAGCCCGTTGAAATAGGCCCTACCGCGCCAGTGCGTGCTTCGGCGCTGCTGCGTCGCGCTCGGAAATTGGTGCTCAGCGGCCAGGCAGGCCGCCTGCGCGCCAATTTCTGTCGTGCTGCTTGCCTCGCCGTCCCACGCTCTGCCTCGCTACGGGCCTTTTTCCGGCGGGCTGCTGGCAGGGTGAGGGACGGGAGCGGAATATCGGGGACGTCGCCTGGCCTGTAGCTTCGTGTCCGCTGTCGCCCGCGTGAGGCGTCTGGGCGAGGCGTCCGAGAGGCGCTCGGTAGAGGGACGCGCGCTGTGGGCTAAGGAGGACGGGGGGGGCGGCTCTGTAAGAAACGGCGGCGGATTACCGGGGACGTTGGTGGGGGTGGTACGCCCGACAGGATTCGAACCTGAGACCTTCCGCTTCGGAGGCGGACGCTCTATCCAACTGAGCTACGGGCGCGCTCGGGTCCCCCTAGGGGGGCGGGAGTATAGCCCAGGCGAACTGTTCTCAGGGATCCGGAGAACTTGGTTACCTACACCATTTTTGTCGGCTAGGCCTAACATAGTCCCCTACGCTCCGCCCTGCGTCGAGGTCGCCCCTTCCTGATGGAGCCCGTTCCGCCCATGAAGCAGCACAGCCGAATGGATAGTCAGTCTTTGTCTGAGCCTCGCCCTGGTACTGCGAGGCGTAGCGAGTACGTTATGTCGATGCGGCACACGCACGAAATCCTCGCTCGATTCGCGCCTGTCGGCACGCCGATTCTCTTGGGCCTGCTCCTCGCCAGCACAGTCGGCGCCGAGCCCCAAGCTCAACTCCAGACTCGCGCGAGCTTCGTG
>JAYUUV010000177.1:0-7418 GCA_043754695.1 Planctomycetota bacterium | reverse complement strand
CGCGCTCCGGAGGAGCCGGAGTAGTCGCCATGCTCCAGAATGCGTTCGCCGACGCGCACCCAGTCGGTGGTCGAAATGCCCGCCACGAGGCCCGCGGCTTCCGCCATGGCCGCGAGCAGCCGCACTGAAGTCGATTTGCCGTTGGTACCGGTGACGAGCGCCACGGGAATATCGTGCACACGAGCCCAGTCGATCGATGGGACCGCCGGCAGCTCCGCGGTGGGAAACGAAAGCGAGCCCGTGCCCATGCCGATCGAAGTGCAATCGTCGTCGGAGAAGAGGCTCACGCCATGTTCCGCCGCGGCCTGCTCCAAGCGCAACAGACCCTTGCGCCGGCGTTTCTCGCGCGCGATCTCGCGCCGAAATCTCGGCAGCAGCTTGGCCAAAGGCGAAGCTTCACGACCCAGGAGCGCCGCGCGTGCACAGTAGCAGGCCCACTCATTGACTTCCGTCGCGGCGAAGAGCGAATCGAGCGGCGCGGCGAGCGCGAGCGAAAGTCCGCCGGAAATACGCCGCACCGCGAACGCCGCCTCCCACTCCAACGCAGCGAACGCCCCGCGCAGCGCGCTCTCCCAGGCCGCGACAAAGGCCTCGACTTGCTCAGGCTCGAGCGAAACGTCGAGCACCGCGCCGGCGCGATCCCAGATCACGTTCAAACCCGGAACCCTGCGGGAATCGCGGACTTCCATCAACGCAAAACCGCTCAGTCGTCGACTTCGCGCGCCAGGCGCACGCCGCGCTCGTCGCGCAACAGGGCGTCACCGCCGAAGGTCAGCTCAGGAATTTCGCCGGGTTCGATGCGCACCGGCGCCGGAGTATCCTGGCGGGCATGCGCTACGTCGGGGCGGAAGCTCGTGATCTGCCGCCAGGTGCGCTTGATCGAGTCGCCGAAAATCAAGACCAGGTCGCGCGGCCGCGCCATCTTGAGCACCGCGCTGACCGCCTCCTGCTCGTCGGGGATGATCGTGAACTTGTTCTTGGCCACGCCGTGCGCAAGCAACGTCTCCGCCAGCATGTTCGGCACTTCGTCGCTGCCGCGTCCGCGCAGGCCGTCGTCGCGCCTGCAGATCGTGTGATCGAAGTGGCCGGCGGTGATGCGCGCGATTTCGCGGATGTCTTCGTCGCGCCGGTCGCCAGGTGCTGCAAGCACCAGGAGCTTCTTGCCTTTGGGCTCCAGGCGTTCGACCAGGCGAACCATGGCTTCGACGGCCGCGGGATTGTGGCCGTAGTCGAGGATCACCTTGAACGGGTGCTCGTCGAAAATGTTCATCCGCCCCGGAGCCTGGAAGAATGTCGTGTCGAAGGTGCGCAGGCCGTGGCGGATGTCCTCGAGCTTGACCTGCATGCTGAAGGCCATGGCCGCGGCGAACATCGCGTTCTGCACGTTGTGCAGCGCACGTCCGTCGAGCGTCGCCGGAATCAAGTGCGTCCACAAAAGCGGGATGTGCGCGCCGTGATCGTAGATCGTGATCATGTGGCCGTTGATGCCCTGCTCCAGGACCACTGCGCGACCGCCGGCGACGATGTGCTCCTTCACCAGCGCATTGCCCGAATTCATCGTGACGTAACACAGGTGCTTGGCCTGCGTGTAGTCGGCCATGCGCAGGCAGCGCTCGTCATCGGCGTTGAGCACCGCAGTGTCCTTGGCGACTTCGACGACGATGCGCTTGATCAGGGCCAGTTCGTCGAGCGTCGACACGCCGCGCAGGCCGAGGTGATCCGACTGCACGTTGAGCACCGCGCCGACATTGCATTTGCGATAGCCCATGCCGCTGCGCAACAGTCCGCCGCGCGCGGTCTCCAACACGGCGACGTCGACGGAAGGATCGCGCAGCACCATGCGCGCGCTGGTCGGCCCGGTCATGTCGCCCTCGACGGTCAAGTGCCCGTCGATGTAGACACCGTCCGTCGTCGCGAGGCCAACGTGGTGGCCGGCGAGCTTGAAAATGTGCGCCAGCATGCGCGTGGTCGTGGTCTTGCCGTTCGTGCCGGTGATCGACGCGATCGGGATGCGGCTGGGCGTGCCCGGTGGAAAGAGCATGTCCATCACCGGACCGGCGACGTCGCGTGCCTTGCCCTCGCTGGGCGCGACGTGCATGCGGAAGCCCGGCGCTGCGTTGACTTCGCAAATCGCGCCGCGCGTCGCGCTGTAAGACTCTGAAATGTCGCTGGAGAGGAAATCGATTCCCGCGACGTCGAGGCCGACCGCCGACGCCGCGCGCACCGCCATTTCGACGTTGTCGGGATGCACGATGTCGGTGACGTCGATCGAAGTGCCGCCCGTCGACAGGTTGCCGGTCGCGCGCAGGAACACGACCTTGCCGGCTTCGGGCACGCTAGTCCTCTCGAACCCGGCCTTGCTCAGGACCTGCTCGGCCTGCAGATCGAATTCAAGGCGCGTCAGCACCTTTTCATGGCCGACACCGCGGCGCGGATCCTGGTTGGCGATTTCGACCAGCGCTTCGATCGTGTGCAGACCGTCGCCGACCACGTGGCCGGGCATGCGCTTGGCGGCCGCGATCAACTCGCCGTTGACGACCAGCATGCGGTGGTCGAAGCCCTCGATGAACTGCTCGACGATCACCGCACGGCTGTGTTCGCGCGCCACGGCGAAAGCGGCGCGCACTTCCGCGCCGTTCATCATGCGGATCGAAACGCCGCGGCCATGGTTGGCGTCGAGCGGCTTGACGACCACGGGAAAACCGAGTTTCGCAGCGGCCGCCGCAGCTTCGCTGTCGGAATAGACCATCGCCTGGCGCGGCACGGGCAGGCCGAGATCGGCCAGGATGCGATTGGTTTCCTCTTTGTCGGAGGCGATCTCGACGGCGATGTGGCGCGTTTCGCTGGTGATCGTGGCTTGGATGCGGCGTTGATACTTGCCGTGACCGAATTGGATCAGGCTGTGTTTGTTGAGCCGCAACCAGGGGATGTCGCGCTGCTCGGCGGCGCGCACGAGCGAGGCCGTCGAGGGTCCGAGCGCGCGGCGCTGGGCGTAGCGGATGAACGCATCGCGTTCGGTCGCGAAATCGAAGTTGGCGACGTTCGCGTCCGCGGGCTGCAGTTCCACCGGCAACAGCGAGTGCAACAGGCGCAGCGCTAAGTTCGCGGCTTCGAGGCCGACTTCCTGCTGCTCGTACTGGAAAACGACGTGGTATTGCCCGACTTCGCCGCTGCCGCGCGTGCGCCCGAAGGTCACCTGCGCGCCGGCGACGTTCTGCAGCTCGATCGTGACGTGCTCGAAGACGTGGCCGAGCCAGGTGCCTTCCTGCTCGTGCAAGCGGCGCAGAAAACCGCCTTCTTCACCGTAGGAACAGCCGTGTTGCGCAAGACCGGGCAAAGCGGCGAGCAGCGCGCTCTCGAAAGCCGGTCCTAGGCGCACCGTCGGCCAGGCTTCGAGCGGCCCGAGGTCGACAGTCAGACGGATGACGGGAAAGTGCGCGTAGAGACTCGGCCCGATGTAGACCGAGGTGCCGATGATTCTCATGGACTACTGCTTGTCGTTGGCCAGCGCCGAAGGCGAAGCCTGGCGCGAGTGCAGATTGAATTGTCCGCCGCGCACGAGGATGTGCAGCCGCACGCCGATCAGGCTGACAGGTTGCGATTTTTCGGCCTGATGCATCGACGAGAATTCGACGTCGGAAGGATCGATGATCGTGACTCCGCCGGAACCGACGACCTCCAGCGTCTCGTCGGGAGCGATGAACGCGGCCGTGTCCTCGTCGAGACCGACGCCGAGCGCGAAGGGATTGTAGGCCAGCGCGGTCAACAGTCTTCCGAGCCGATCGCGCTGACGGAAATGCTGGTCGACGATGATGCGATTGGTGAGGCCAAGGCCCGGAGCCAACGTGACCATCGAATGCCGCGGCGTAGCGCCCTCGTCGCCGAAGGCGATCATGTGCTCGGAAAGAAAAGCGGCGCCGGCGGACGTGCCGGCGATGTGCATGCCGCTCGAGTTGCGCTCGCGCAGGATTTTCGCCACGCGCGTGCCGCCGAGGGTCGTCGACAGACGCAACTGGTTGCCGCCGGTCATGAACACGCCGTCGCATTCTTCGAGCATCGCGAGCCAGTCCTCGCGCGCGCAATCGGTCCTGGAATCGAAGGGCAGCACGACCGCGCGCTTGACGCCCAGATCGAGGAAAAGATCCTCGTAGTTTTGGCCGGTCGTGCGCTCGGTCGAGGCGGTCGGAATGACGACCAGCCGCGCCTGCTTGCCGCCGCAGAGTTTGACGAAGCGCCGCAGGATCTGCGGATCCTGGACTTTGTCGATGCCTCCGCCGATCGGGATGATGTAGCCGCGGCTCACGATTCGTTGGTCCTTCTGGACTGGGGACGGGCTTCGAAGCTGCCGAAGCGCTGCTGCTCTTTCGCCAGCACATGCCAGCGGCCGAGACACAGAACATCGGCGATCAGGTGATCTTCGTCAAGCACGACGAGGTCCGCGTCGCAGCCGACGGCCAGCCTGCCCTTGCGCGCAAGGCGCAGGACGCGAGCCCAATTGCTGGTGAATGGCTCGAGCGCGCGCGCCAGCGGAATCCCGGCGAACAGGAGTTCGCGCAGCGTCGCGGCGAGCGCGGCCGGCTCGCCGACGTCCATGTGCGCCACGCGCCCGTCGGCGTCGAAGGTCGGCAGGCATCCTCCGCCGTCGGAACTGACCGTGAAGCGCGCGGGGTCGATGCCGCTCTCGAAGGCCGCGAGCAGCGCATCGCGCGCCGAAAGACCGGCCTCTTTTTCGTCACTGGGATAGGCGGTCACATCGACGCTCACTCCGGCCTTGGCCAGCGCCAGCGCTTCCTTGAAAAGCGCTTTTCGCCGATTGACATGCGTCGGTTGAAAGACGCGCGCGGGCAGCTCGCTCGTGCGCAGCGCTTCGCGCAGGAATTCCAGGCCGCGGGCTCCGTCGCCGACGTGCAGATGCAACACACCGGCTTTTCCGGTCATCAAGCCGGCGACATGGCACTCGGAGGCGACGCGCAAAAATTCATCGAACGTCGGCTGACTGGAGCGATGATCGGAAATCGCGATCTCACCCGCGCCGAGCACCTTGTCGATATGCACGATGTCGCCGCGCACAGAGCCTGTGATCGTCGCCGGCGGCAGGTGATAACCACCTGTCCAGGCGAAGGCGCTCATGCCCTCGGCGTCCAGCGCTCGCGCGCGCGCGACGACTTCCGCCGGCGTGCGCGTGAGATCATCGGTGCCGAGCAGGCCGATCGCGCAGGTGACGCCGGCGCCCGTGAAGCGCGAGAGTCCGACTTCGGGCACGCGACTCGCATAACCCGACTCGCCCCCGCCGCCGGTCAGGTGCGCGTGACCGTCGATCAGCCCGGGGATCACGCGCCGGCCGCGCAGATCGCGCACGAAAACGCCCAGTTCGTGGGGCAGAGCGGGACGCTCGCTGCCGATCCAGACGATGCGCTCGCCGGCGATCAGAATACTTTGAGGCCCGAGATGTTCAGGCGCGTACAGGTCGGCGTTGAGCAGGAGTTCGAGCATGCTTGCGAATCGGAGGGTCAGGTTGTCCTTGGGCAGGCAGCCTAGCAGCCGAGCGAGCAAGTCCCTATGGCGGTCAAGCGCGCAGTCCCGGCGCGCGCTGCGCGCACACCGGACTGCGCGCTTGTCGCGCGGCGATTGACGATGCCCGTGGCCATGCTCCGGCCGCGCCAAGATCGTCCCTGGACGGCCCGATCGGCCAGTCAGAGTCCGAAGGTCAATCCTATTTCGAGCACGTGCTGCTGCGTCTCGAGCTCGAAGCTCGAATTGCCGATGCCGTCGTCGACGTTGTTGTTGTCGATGTTGAGGAAGCGGTAACCCAGGTTACCCGCCAGGCTCGGCGTGAATCGCCATTCGAGACCCGCGCGAGCTTGCCAAGCGAGGAAGGGACCGTCGTCGTCCTCGAATCCGTTGGTCGAGCCGACGTCCATCCATGCCGGCCCCACGCCGCCGCCGGCATAAATCGACGCGCGCTCGGCGAAGGCGAAGTCGACAGTCACGTTGAGCAGCGCAGCGAGGACCGTGACGTCCTCGACGGCTTGCAAGGCTCCGCTGGTGCTCGCGTCCTGTTGTGTCCAGACTCCTTCGAGGTCGATGTCGACGTTCCATGGCCCCTGGCCGGATGTGACGCGCTTTCCGAAGGCGAGACCGAGCAAGTAACCCTCGTCGAAATCGACTGTTTCGGTTCCGGGGCCTTGTGAGTTCTTGGTCGTGACGAATCCGCCGCTGACCCGGCCGTACCACCCACCGCGTGAAGTCGTCCAGGCCGAGGAATTCTGCGCGGGCACAGCATCCGACAAGGACATCGAAGGCTGATCGGCGATCGCCGGCACTTCAGGCATGGGCATCGAAACAAGCAAGGGGCATAGCAATCCGAGATGAAACATCGTTTTCCTTCTGGTGGAGACTGTGGAATTCGTCTCTAAGAGTAGGACGACAAACAAACTGCGATATCCGCACTTGCACCCAGGCTGATTCAGGAATCTCGGTAAACGCGGCGCCGGAAATCGGGAACTAACTCCGCCTCGCGCTCCTCGCTCGCTTCAACGCAGGCCTGCGAAAGACCGCAGGCCGGACGCGCTCAGCACCAGGAATTGTTCAGCACTTCGCCCATCCCGCCGGCCCCGGGGACGATGTAGCCTGTTTCATTCAGGCCGCGCTCTTCGCTCCAGCGCAGCCCCGGCAGTGTGTCGAGCACCTCCGGCGCAGAGAGCCCGCGGTCGAGGCGCGCCGTATAGACCACCAGGTTCTCGATTCCGCCGAGCACCGCGCGCAAGTACTCGGGAGTGGCAATCATCGGCATGGCGACGATGCGCGCCGGTCGGCCATGTTTTTCGAGATAGTGCTTCACGGCGCGAATCGTCGTCGAACCTGTTGCGCCCATCGGATCGGGCAAGAGCAGGATCGCGCCTTCGACGTTGCCGCCGATCTTGCTGCCTGTCAGATCGACTCCGGTGACATGGCCGTGCGAATCGCTGACGCGCGCCATGGTCAGGTGGTCGAGACGCACGTTGTCCGGTGGCAGCACGCTGGTCAGCATTTCGAAGCAGGTCTGCGAGGGCACGATGCCGGCGCGGATCACGTCGACGATGACCACGCGCGTCCTGGGATCGAGCACTGTCCCGCGATAGACGCCTTCGTGCGGATGAAATTCGGCCATGCGCGTCGGCACTTCGGCGCGCACGCTGGGGAACTCGCGGCCGGCGACGTTGACGAGCATCGTCTGATAGACCTGGCGCAGGATCCCGACCATCTCAGGATGGCTCACTTCCGGGCTGGAGAGCCGCGCGAGCGCCGTGAGCAGGAAACGATTGTCGAGCAGGTGCACTTGCGCGCCGTAGCGGTGCTCGCGCTCCCACGCGCCGCTGGCGCCGGAACCGCGTGAGCGATGCATCGGCTGGAGTACGGATTCGTTGCGCGGCTCGCTG
>JAYUUV010000176.1:0-4405 GCA_043754695.1 Planctomycetota bacterium | reverse complement strand
CCAAGTTGAAAGAGCACCACGTTCGGCCATACGGCGTCGGAGCGCAGCACCAACCGCGGGGGAGTCGCGATTTCCGTCGCGCTGACACGTCCTTCCAGTGCGTGGGTGATCAAGTTCACCGGCTTGCCGAGCAAGCTGGTCGACGTTTGCTCCTGAGCGCTCGAGTCGAGCAGTCCGTACCTGCGCAAGCTCGCAAGATGGCGCATGTCAGGCGGCCCGAAGTTGCCGGAAAGACCTTGCCGGATCGCCTCGAAGCAGATCAGGTTGCCGAGCGCATTGTGATGGCCGAGCAGCGGTTTGCCGTGACCGTAGAACCTCAGGCGCTCTTCTTGCTTGCCGTCCGCGACGAAAGCGAGATACGCGCGCGTGTCGAACAGCGCAATCGCCTTTTCCGCGCAGACATCCTCGATCATTCGCTCCTGCCAGTCGAACAAGCTCCACTTCTCGAGCGCTCCGTCTTCCGCATGGAAGACCATGAAGAAATGCCTCAGGTTGCGGCTGGAGAGTTCGTGTTCGATCTCGAGCAGGATCTTGCGATTCAGGCGTTGTTTCTCCGCCTTGGCCACTTCGTCTCCGCGCCATTGCGCGCGTTCCTGCGCCATGAACGGCGTCATCTGATAGAGGAAGAGCCGCCAGAGATAGCTGTGGATCGAGATCGGATGCTGCGCGAGGTATTCGCGGTTGTTCGTTTGCACCGGACCGCGCGAAACCAGTAGATCGCCGACGACGTCGAGACGCGGCTTGGGCCAACTGCGGAATTCGAGCACGCTGCGCTCGAAGTCGCTGTCGACAAGGATGCTCACGATCACGATCGGATCGCGATCCTTGAAACGGTCGATCGAGTTCTTGAGCAGCAGGTAGGTCTGATCGAGGCCGTATCCCCCGACTCCGTAGTTCAGCAGCGCGTACTGCGCTCCGAATTCCGAACGCTCGAGCAGCGACTGGAAACAGTCCTCGGCCGGCGTGCCGCAAGCCGCGAAGGAATCGCCGTACAGCAGGACGGGGCGGCGATTCCCGAGTGTGCCTTCGTCGACGTGTTCGTACGTGCCGGGCGTGACGGCGCCACCCGTCCAGCCGGTGATCGGATCCGGATTGTCCGCGTCGTTCAAGCCAGCTTCGCCGTTGATGGCACAGACCAACTTCCAGTAGTCCTCCTCGTTGTTGCCATCGGAGTAGCGCGCCGGCTGGCGCATGGTCCTTTCGAATTGGCTCGCCTTGGGCCCGCTGTGAAAGATCAGCATGCGCAGGCCAATCTCGGCTGCCAGGAACGCAACGACGATTCCCACGAGCAGTGTCAAGAGCGCATTCCTGAGCTTGCGCCGGCCCGGGCGAGGTTTGGGCGCGGCGAATGTGGGGAAGTCTTGCGGGGACATCTATGGGCAAGTCGAGGGCCGTCATCGCGTGCGTCGCGCCGTGATTTCGCGAGGCATCCGAACTTGACCAGGGTAACCCGGGCGCGCGAAAGTCAGCACGAGCGGAAACAACCAGGGAAGAAGTCGCCCGACCTGCGCGTCTTCAAGCAGTCCGGACCCGATCTTCCCACAACACTCACCCTATCCATGAAGCTGTGGCCCCTGATCTTGGCTTCCGCTGTCCTCTGCGCCTGTCACTCCGAACGCAAAGCAAGCGACCAACCGCCCGCTGTCGCCTTGGGTTCCGCCACGCAGACATTCGACCTTTCCTCCTGTGCGGGAGCCTTGACCGCGCAGGAATTCCTGAAACGCTGCCAGTCTGCGACCGCGCTGAATTTCACCTACGCGGCGGACCTCGCACAGGCGCTGTCCACGAAGCAGGCCCGCTTCGATGGTCCGGCACAGCTCGCGGCGGGGGAGGTCGAGCGCTATCTGGCAACGCAATTGGGACGCTGCGGTTTCGTCTGCAGACCAGTCGGCCCCGCGCACCTGCATGTCTTCGTCGTGGAGCGCGGGGCGTGAGCTGATCGAATCGAGCGGATGAATACTCCGGTGAGACGCGCCCTGCGCGCGTGGCTTTTGTTCGAGGGGCGCATCGCTCGCGTGGGCCTGCTGCTGCGCTTCTGCCTTGCCTTTCTGGTGCTGATGTCGATTGAGTTTCTACTCGGAAGAATCGACCTCTATTCGTGGAGCGTCCCATTCGATGCTGTAGCGCCCATCCTATTTTACTGGGTGTTCATGGGCCTGCAGATTCGTCGACTGCACGATCTGTCGATTCATGGCTCGTGGCTCATGCTGCCCTGGCTTACCGTGTTGATCGGAAGCTGGCTTTCCCCCACGCGCGGTCTCATCGCAGGTGACTCGAGCTGGTTTCGTTGCGTCCTGCTGCCCTTCTGGATGCTTCTCTTGCTTCTGCCGGGCAAGGCCGACTCGAATCGCTTCGGTGCGCCGATGCGCGGAGTGTGATCCCGAATCCGGCGCTCGCGCTCCACTCACAAGCCCGCGTAGACCTTGAGCTCGGCTTCGTGCGCGACCAGCGCTTCGCTCAGCGCCTTGATGTCGTTGGGATGCAACTTGCCGGCGGCAATCGCCGTCTTGAACTGTGCATGCGCGGCGTTGACCGGCGCGCAATTGCCGTCGACGATGAACGAGAGGACCAGACCCGCTTCGATCAATAGACGCAGCGATCCGTCGCGGTTTTCCGGATCGAGCTTGAAGGCCATGATCTCCGACAGCGGCTGCAACGTCCCGGCGCGCGCGAGGTTTTCGAGCGACCACTTGCGCGCCCAGAACGGATCGCCGTCGGCTGCGACGAGTTCGTCCTTGAAGAAGCGCTCGGCATAAACGGCTCCGCCCCAACGCAGCCAGGCCGGCATCAATTTCTCCGTTTGATACGCGGCGTAATACTCCAGCTTCGGACCGCCGGGCAGCGCTTGACGCACGGCCTTGGGACTTGGATCGAGCGCTTCCACATAAGAAAGTCCGACGGCGAGCCGCGCGGCGTGCAGACCGTATTGATTCCCGCCAGGCACCAAGGGATCCCAATAACACACGCCCATGCCGGAGAATTCCGGCTTGCCTTCGATGCGCGGAAACCAGCTCTCGGCGAAAAACGCGCTGTGCACGCTGTGCAAGCGGCCGGCGTGCGTCGCGCGACGACGGCCGTCTGGATCGCCGAAGGCGAAGCGGTCGTATTGCTCTTCGTCGCGCAACATCGCGACGCGCAACGGCAAGAGCGGCTCGCCACCGAAGACTTTGCGCAGATCCTCCATGGCGCGGCTCATCGTCGCCAGGGCGTTGTTGCACGTCTCGCGGTCAGTCGTCGAATACAAGAGCACGTCCGCGCTGGGGATGCGCCACATCCCGTCGATGCGCGCGTGCCGTTCGCTCGCCACGCGCAGGTCGACCCATTCGCCGTCGACTTTCCACAGGCCTTCGTCCATGCGCGCGGTTTCGTCGGGCGAAATCCACTCGAGATCCTGGCGCGCCCAGCCTTCAGTGAGGCGCTTGCGATCGGCGGGCGTGATCCAAAGACCCGTTTCCTGTTCCTTGACCCAGCTCTTGCCGACCAGCGCGCGTTCCTCGGGATGCATCCACAGCGACTTGAATTCGATGTGGCCCTTGCGCGCGGCCGCCACGGGGTCCTGACTGCGCAGGAAACGCTCGAGCGCTGCCTGACTCGTGAACCATTGGCCCTTGGCGAACTTGTGGCCCAGCGCCGTGCGCGCGCCTTCGTGGTCGGGAGAGACGTGCAGCAGGCGGCGCAGCACGCGCTGGCCCAGCGCATCGCGCTCGGTGGATTTGCACCACTGCGACAGCTCCCAAAGTTTGTCCACCTGCGCGCCCGCTTCGCTGAAGGCGCGCTCGAACTCGACATCCTTGGGCGGCACTGCGCGCGTTTCCGTGCCCTTGCCCTCGGCGCTCGTCGGCACGATCACCTGTGCGACATATACGGCGCCGGCGTCGCTCGTACCGTCGAGCAGCATGTCGAGCGTGTCCTGCAGATGTCGTCGCGTCTGGACCAGGCCCTCGACGTCGTTGCAGATGATGCGCATGGGTTTGTCGAGATCGACGAGCGTGTCGTTCAGATACAAAGTGAGCTGCGACAAACCCTCGGCCTTGATGCGAATCGTGTTCGTGTCGCGCTCGATCGAGGCCGCGGCGCGCGCGCTGACTGCGATCGGCGCCACGCGCATCCAATAGGCGAAGGTCGGGAACGGATCGCCGGGCGCGACCGTGACCATTTTCGGATTCGCCTGACGCGGATGCTTCTGGATCCAGCCCCACATGTCCGTTTCGCTGCCGCTGGGAACGAGCACGCAATTGTCGTACTCGCGCGCGTGCGCTTCCTCCTGGAACTTGGTCGCGCGCGCGCCGGCGCCGGCAAACCAGGTCGGCAGGTTGCGGAAGTTCTCCGGTCCCGTGTCGCCGGCGTCGCCCGCGCGTCCGAGGATCGCGGCGAAACGATGCGGACTGTAGTTGCCCGCGGCGAT
>JAYUUV010000175.1:0-9528 GCA_043754695.1 Planctomycetota bacterium | reverse complement strand
TCCAAAGACGGTCAGCGCCGTGCGCCGCTGGCCGGAGGCGGTACCCGATTCGTCGATCACCAATGCGTTCGCCTGCAGCACGGGAGCCATGGGCACATCCGGCACCGCGATGCAAAGTTGCGCAAAGAGTTCCTGGGGCAGACCTGCGCTGCCGGCGCGAATTTCATGGGTCGCGGTCCCGGTCAAGGCCTCCGTCGACAAGCGAAAGCCGCGCAGGCTCGACGCGCTGGCGAGGTCGATGCCGATCACGACGGCTACGCCGAGCGCAATGCCGAGCAGCGAGAGACCGATCTGCCAGGGATGGCGCGCGATGCCGCGCAGGCTGGCGAGTGTGACGAGCGCGCTCACCGCTGCGGGACTTCTTCGTGGATCAGTCCATGGGCGACGCGCAACGTGCGATCGGCGATCTGCGCGAAGGCTGGATTGTGTGTGACCAGGACGAGCGTTTTCCCTGCGGGGCGCAGCAGTTCGTGCAGCAGTTCGATCACGACGTTCGCGCTTTCGTCGTCGAGGTTGCCGGTCGGTTCGTCGGCGAGCACGATGTCCGGGTCACGGGCCAGGGCACGCGCGATCGCGACGCGCTGTTGCTCGCCGCCGGAGAGCCGGTCGGGGAAGGAGTCCCAACGCTCGGCGAGGCCGACGCGCGAGAGCAAGTCGAGCGCGCGGTCCTTGGCGGGTTTGCCTGTGCGACCTTGGAGCTCGAGGGGAAAGAGCAGGTTCTCGCCGACGGTCAAGGTCGGAATGAGATTGAAGAACTGAAAAATGAATCCGAGGTGAGCGCGGCGCAAAAGCGTTCGCGCTTGCTCGCTGGCTTGGGTCAACTCACGGCCGAGGACGTGGATTACACCGGAGTCGGCGAGGTCGATGCCGCTGATCAGGTTGAGCAGCGTGGACTTGCCGGAGCCGGAGCGGCCGAAGACGACGATGAATTGACCGGCGGCGATGTCGAGAGTGACGCCGTCGAAGACGGGGCGCGTACCGGAGCCTTCGTGATAGGACTTCCTTACGTCGCGCAGGCGGATGATGGGGGCAGGGCCGGGAGCGGGTGTCATGTTCAGTCGTTGAGTCGGCAAAGTACGCCGCTACTTCCCGATCAACCGTTGCAGGCCTTCAAGTGCCTGCACATTCGCTTCGTCGAGTTTCAGGGCGCGCTCGAACAGGCTGCGCGCTTCGTCGGGGCGATGGGTGCGCTCGCAGGCGACGGCCCAGTTGACCAGGGTGTCGGCGCGCGCCAGTCCCTGCTTCGCGCGGCGGGCGAGCACTTCGCGCGCTTCGTCGAAGCGCGCGAGTTGCAGCAGCGCGAAACCGTACAGGTCGAGCGCGAGCAGGTGGCGCGGATTGCTTTCGACGATGCCGGCCAGGATCGGAGCCGCCTCCTTGAAGTTGCGCGCGTCGAGCAAAGCGTTGGCGATCAAGAGCGGCTCGAGTTCCTTGGCGCAGTCGCGCGGCGCAGCGAGCTCTGACTTTTCGAGCGGATGGGGGATCTGCGCCAGCGCGCTGCCGCTCGCGCCATATCCGAGCCGGCGCAGGTCGCGCACCAACGGTTCGGGGATCTGCGACGCCCCAGCACCGGCCAACAAGCTTGGCAGCGAAACCATTTGACCGATGGCGTCCTGCGCCGCGCGCACGGCCGGCTTCGGATCGGGAAAAAGATCGCGCGTCTCGTGCGCGTCGCGCGCGAGGTCATAAAACTCCGGCCGCGAGCTGTGCAAGTACTTTCCGCTCGGCGCGGTCCAGCCCGAGAGCGGACTCCAGCCGTAGTTGAGGAAACCGGAATACGATTCGCAGTAGACCCCGCGCTCGCGCGGCGGACTGGAATCGAAGAGACTCAGGCCGTCGATGTCGGGCAGCGCCGCGAGTCCGAGGGCTTCGACCAGCGTCGGAGCCAGATCGGCGATGCTGACAAGATCCTCGGAAACGCTGCCGCCGCGGCGCGCGTCCGGATAGCGCACGAGCAACGGAACCCGCATCGTTGCGTCGTAGCAGAAGGCGCCGTGGGTCGGCTCACCGTGTTCGCCCAGGCTCACGCCGTGATCGGACGTGATCGCCAGGAACGTCCGCGCGAGCGTTCCGTCGGCGCTCAATTCCTCGAGAAATTTGCCGAGCGCCGCATCCGCCGCCGCGATCTCGCCGCGGTACGCATCGCCGTGGGCCTGCTCGAGGAATTGTTTCGCCGGCGCGTAGGGCACGTGCGGTTCGTAGAGGTGGATCCACAGAAAAAACGGCCGCGCAGGGTCGCGCTTCGCCATCCAAGCGCGCGCGAGGTCGATGGTCACAGCGGCACCGCGTTCGACGTAGTGGCTGCTGACCTGTTGCGCCGGCCGCGGCGGTTGGTCATAGGTCTCGAAGCCTTGATCGAGCGCGAAGGCGCGGTCGAGCACCAGCGCGGAAACGAAGGCCGCGGTCTGGATCTTCGCGGCCTGCGCGCGCTCCGCCACGCTCAGGGCGCCAGCGGGAAGTGGACACAGGCCGTTGTCGCGCACACCGTGGCGCGGCGGATACAGGCCGGTGAGCATCGAGGCATGTGCCGGCAAGGTCAGCGGGGCCACGCTGCGCGCATTGGTGTAGCGCACGCACTGCGCGGCCAGGCGCTCGAGGTAGGGCGAGACGTAGCTCGGCGCGCCGTAGGGCGAAAGCGCGTCCGCGCGCGTCGTGTCGATCGTCACCAGGATCGCGCTCGCGGGCCCGGCGCTCGTGGCCGGGCCGCAGGCGGCGAGTCCCGCGCCGAAAAGCGCACAGAAGAGAGCCAGAACCGCAATCGACGATTGGCCTCGCATCGCCGCGCATCTTAGTCTCAACGGCGATGGGCGAGAAGCGAACGAGAGTGTTCCAGCAGGATGACGAGTCCGTGCGCAGCGTGCTGCGCGAGAGCTTTGGCCACGCCGAGTTCCGCGGGCGTCAGGCCGAGGCCGTGGATGCCGTGTTCGCCGGGCGGGATGTCCTGCTGACCATGCCGACCGGCGCGGGCAAATCCCTGGTCTATCAACTGCCGGCGCTGCTGCTCGACGGCCTGACGCTGGTCATCAGCCCGCTGATCGCCTTGATGAAGGACCAGGTCGATGCGCTCACGGCGCGAAAGATTCCCGCGACTTTCGTCAACAGTTCCTTGGATGCGCCCGAGCGCAGGAAACGGCTCGAGCGCGCCGCTCGCGGCGAAGTGCGGCTGCTGTTCGTGACGCCCGAGCGCTTTCGCAGCCTTGAGTTCTTGGAGATCTTGCCGCGCCTGAAGGTCACGCGTCTGGCCGTGGATGAAGCACACTGCGTCAGTCAATGGGGCCACGACTTCCGGCCGGACTATTCGCGACTCGGCCAGTACCGGCGCTTGCTGCAGGATCCGCCGACGCTGGCGCTGACCGCGACGGCGACGCCCAGGGTTGCACAGGACATCATTCGTTCCCTGAACTTGCGCGATCCGGTGATCATCCGCACCGGCATCGAGCGGCCCAACCTCTTTCTGGCGGCGACGAGTGTCGCCTTCGAAGAAGAAAAACTGCCGCTGCTCGCCGAGCGCGTGGCGCAGATCGATGGCGCCGGCATCGTGTACTCGACCTTGATCCGCGACCTCGAACGCCTGCACGACGACCTGCGCCGGCGCGGAATCCCGACGCTGGTCTACCACGGGAAACTTTCGCGCGAGGAACGCCGCGGCATGCAGGAGCGCTTCATGGATTCCAGGCGCGCCGTGGTGCTCGCGACCAATGCCTTCGGCATGGGCATCGACAAGGAAGACATCCGTTTCGTTTTGCACGCGCAGATGCCGCGCACGCTCGAGGCTTGGACCCAGGAAGTCGGCCGCGCGGGCCGCGATGGCGAACCGTCCTGGTGCGAGCTGATCTACTTCGGCGAGGACGTCGCGCTGCAGCAGGAGTTCGTGCGCTGGGCCAATCCGTCGCGCGAATACGTCCTCGGCGTCTACGAGGTGTTGCGCGGCTGGGGCGAGCGCATCGCCACGAAGGAGTACTCCGATCTGCAAGGCGAACTGCTGGCGAAGAACCGCTCGGACAATCGCGTCGCCACGGCGCTGAAATGGCTCGAAGTTCTCGGCGTGACCGAGGGCGGATTCGAGAGTCACGATCTGCGCCTCGCGCGCGAACTCGATCCGGCGGAGTTGCCAAAGTCGGTCGGCAGCGCGGACAAGTTGCGCGGCGATCTCGAGGCCTTGCTGGCCATGGTGCAATTCTCGTCGCGGCCGGAACGCTGTCGGCGGCAGACGATCGCGCTGCACTTTGGGCTGGAGGCTTCGCAGCAGCCTTGTGGCGCCTGCGATGTCTGCACGGACGCCGCGCAGTGGCGCGGGAAACATTTGCTCGCGCGGCCGAGCGAAGCTGAGTCTGAACGCGAAGTGCTTGGCTGGTCGCGCGGGCAGTGGGTGCGTTTCGACGGCGGAAGACTCGGCCGCATCGTGCGTGTCGAAGGCGAAGGCCGGCGCACGCGCCTGTTCGTCGAATGCGCCGACGATCTTGAAGTGCGCGCGCTCGACCCGCGCCGCGCGCGCACGGTCGATTAGGCGCTCGCTCCGGCCGAGGGTTTGGCGAGCAGCAGATGATGGCGCAGTTCGCGCGCGGGAATGCGCTCGGCGAAAAAGCCTTCGGCGAAGGCTTCGAGCAGGCCTTCCGCGCGCGACTCGTCGACCAGCGCCACGATCGCGCCGCCAAGTCCGGCGCCGCTCAGGCGTGCGCCGTGGGCGCCGTGTTTCAGGGCCAGATCGACGAGCAGTTCAAGTTCCGGCGTGGACACTTCGCAGTCTTCCCGCAGACTTTTCTGCGAAGCATTCATCGCCGCGCCGAAGCCCTGCGCGTCGCCCGCGCGCAACGCGGCGCAGGCAACTTCGACACGCGCGCTTTCCGTGACGATGTGCCGGAATCGGCGCAGAAGTTCGCCCTGCATCGACTCGACTGCCAGGACCAGCAATTCGTCGATCGAAAACTGCGCCCGCAATTCGCGATAACTCGCACGCCGGCCCTGCCGGCCGCGATGTTGCGAGATCGCGGTCAGCGCTGCCTCACTCGCCGCTCTTCGCGCGTTGTAGCTCTCGCGCAACGAACCGGACTTGTCGGCGACGACCAGAGAATTCGCGATCGCGAACGACCAAGTGGGCGGCACGGCGATGGGTTCCGCTTGCAGCGGCGCGAACTCGACGTGCAGCGCGTGGCCTTCGATCGCCAAGAGACTGATCGCCTGATCCATCCCGCCCGAATTCGTGCCGACGTAGCGTTCGGCCTGTGCACAGGCCTGCGCCAACTCCAGGCGCGGCAAGCTGCGAGCGTTGGCGGCGAGCATCGTCAACGCACTGGCCACGAGCAACGCGGACGAGGACGAAAGACCCGCGGCTTCCGGCAAATTGCCGTCGACGACCGCGTCAAATCCATGCACGCTGCCCACGCGCGGAGCGAAGTGCTGGACCGCAGCGCGCACGTAGTTGGACCACTCGCCGCTCGGCGCCGGATCGATCGAGGCGCCGGCTTCAAATTCAGCCGGGGCGTGCCTGGGATTGGTATTCCAAAGCCGCACGCGCGAATCCGCGCGCGGCGTGAAGTCGATGCGCACATCGCGCTGAATCGCCATCGGCAGGACCGCGAGGTCGCAGTAGTCGATGTGATCGCCGATCAAATTGACGCGACCGGGGGCGCGCACGCTTTGGACCGGCGCGCTTTTGAAACTGCGTTCGGCGAGTTGTCGCAGGACGAGTCCGCGACTGTCCAGGGCGGGTGAAGACACGGGCGGCGCCGGCCGGCGCTCAGTTCACGATGTGCTCTTTCAGCCAGCCCGCTTCAATGGTCAGCGCACTGATCGCCTCGGGCGTCAGGATCATTTCCTTGGGGATCTGGTCGGGCGTGGCCTGGGCTTTGAGCACGGCCTGGACCGAGCGCAGGCTTTTCATCAGGGCGGCTTTGTTCTTGCCGGCGTGTTTGCCGCCGAGCAGTTCGTCGATCGAGCCCGTGACGGCATCGGCGCTGTCCGCGGAGGAAGCGCCGGCGACGACCAGATTCAGCTCGAGCAGCGGCTCGACGGCCTCGAGCGGGGCGCTGGCCTCGGGCGGCTGCTCATTGGCGGCGCTGCTGCGGGCTGGAGCCGCCGGCGGCGTCTCGGTGAGGGGCTGGACGGCTCCGGCGAGCACCGGGGCGACTGTGGCGGGGCCTGCGGGCGGCTTGCCGACGTCCGTGGGCCTGGGGGTAGCGCTCTTGGAACGCGACCAATAGAGCCCGGCTCCCAGGGCGAGCGCGATCAGTACACCGACGATCAGGGTGCGTGAACTCATAAGAGGAAGTCTACCGGATGCCTGAGCGAGAGGTCGTACGGTGCCGAGGTGCGCAGGGGTGGCTCGGATGCGTACGGACGAAAAGCAATCTCGAATCCCAGACGCTCCCTTGCGGGATTTTAGCGGTACCGTTCACAATGCAGTACTGGCCCAGATCCCTCTTTGGCCAGCCCCCCCGTCCCGCGTCCGGATCCATTTTGGTCAGGGCGCGTTCACCCCAAAGTCCTCAGGAGCACGGTTTTCATGTCACCTCGTTCACCCCACACGAAGAATTCTTCGGCGTGTAGCGGCTTCGCCGCGCAAGCGCGAACTGCCCTGCGATTCGTCGCCGGCTTCGCGCTGCTCGCCACGCCCTCCATGGCGCAGGTCAAGATCAGTCAGGTCTGGGGCGCCGGTGGAAATTCCACCGCGCCGCTGACCCACGACTTCATCGAACTCTACAACGCAGGCGCTCCCCAGGACCTGACAGGTTGGTCCGTGCAGTATACATCGTCGACTGGAACGACGTTCGCCGCCACCAACTTGCCCTCGGTCATTCTGGGCACCGGCAAGTACCTGCTAGTTCAGGAAGCTGTCGGGACCACCGTGGTGCCTGGCCAAGCTCCGGCACTGCCCTTGGCCGACGTCGTGGGCGCGATCGCGATGTCAGCAACTGACTTCAAGATCGCCCTCTGCAATACGACGACCGCGCTCCTGACCGGGACGCCTACCTACGCCGTCAATACGACGATGGTCGACTTCGTCGGCGGCGGCACGCTCGCCAACTGGAACGACACCGCCGCAGCCGGCGGTGCCTTCCTCGCGGCCAACAACGCGCCTGCACCCTCGAATCAGCCCGCGATCTATCGCCGCGGTTGCGGTGCGCAAGATACGAACGTAAGCAAGGACGACTGGGCCGTCGGATACGTCAACCCGCGCAACTCCGCGACACCGGCGAACAACGGGATCACGAGTCTCGGTTGCGCGCTGCCCGCGACGCTCGAAGAACTGCAAATCACGCACTTGACCTGCACACCGTTCCGCTGCGCGACTCTCAACCTGGGTGCCGGCACGGTCGTCACCGTTGACCTGAGCTCGATCGGTGGCGGCGCCGCGACTCCGATGCTCGACAACGGTATTGCTCCCGATGACCTGGCCAACGACGGCATCTACACCGTGGACGCCACGGTTGCCCTCGGCACCGCGGTCGGCACGAAGAACCTGCCGGTTTCCGTCAGCGACGGCGGCGGCAATTCCGGTGGCCAGTACATCAACATCCTGGTGACCCCGAACACGAATCCGGACAACGACAACTGCGGTTCGGCGCTGGCGCTCGCGATTCCGTCGTCCACCGTCGGTTCGATGGTCGGAGCCACGGTCGAGTCCAACCCGATCGTCACCTCGACCACACCGTCCGGCGGCTTCGGCTCCCGTCGCGGTGTCTGGTACAAGGTCACGGGCAATGGCGACACGCTGGTCGCTTCGTTGTGCGGCACCTTGCCGGTCTTCGACTCGGTCATGTTCGTGCTCGCGGGCAACTGCGACGGCCTGACACTGATCTCGAGCGACGACGACTTCTGCGCCTCGCTGAACGCGTCTCAGGTCACCTTCTGCTCGCAAGCGGGCACGACCTATTACATCGTGGTCGCTCCCTTCGCCGGTGGCGCCTCGACGGCCACCTACACGCTGAACATCAGCGACACGGGTGCGTGCGCGACGGCCTTCCCGGTCACGATCTGCAACGGCGTCGGCGGTCCCTACACGGAAACCGAGCCGGGCTACGGCATGGGCAGCAACGAAGGTTGCTCCTCGTCGCCGAACCTGTTCACGAACATCCCGACCCCGGGCTTCCCGGGCACGGTGCTGCGCGGAACGGCGCGCGGCATGATCGGCAACCGTGACTTCGACGACTACCGCTTCCAAGCGACGGTCAGCGACACGATGACGGTCACGCTGGAGACCTTCGGTGCTGCGAACGCTCAAGTCCAGATCAACTCGTTGACCGGCCCCACGGGTATCTGCCCGCAAGTGGCCGTCGCCAACACGCCGCTGTTCGTTTCGCGCTGTGTCACGGGCACGCTCCAGACGGTCAGCGCTCCGGTGACCGCGGGTACCTGGTACACGCTCAATGTGCTTGGCGGTATCAACTTCCAGGTCAACAACAACACGACGATCTTCGGCGGCATCATGCCTGGTGGTTCGACCTACCAGTACAAGGTGACGGTGACGATCGGCGGGCCCCCGGCGAACGATCTGTGCTCGGCGGCGACGAGTCTCGCCGGCACGGGCGGAACGGCTCCCGGCAACACGCTGAACGCGGCCTTCGAGGGCAACGGCTCGACCTGTGACCCGACCGGCAAGGACGTGTGGTACACGTTCACGGGCGGCACGGACGCGGGCACGTTGAGCCTCAACACCTGCGGCACCGCGGTCGATACCGTCATTTCGGTCTTCGACGCCTGCGGTGGCAATCAAATCGCTTGCAACGACGACGGCTCGGGCACTCCGTGCGCCGGTCCGGCTTCGGCGCTCTCGATTCCAGTTGGCATCGGCCAGACAGTGAAGATCCGCGTGTCCACCAAGAACACGGCGGGTGGAGCGTTCACCCTGACCTACGCGTTCGTCGTGCCGCCCCCGGCCAACGACGAATGTGCGACGGCGACGGTGATCTCGGGCAGCGGTTCGTTCCCGGCGGACAATCGCTTCGCGACGCCGTTCACGGCCACGGCCCCGACGGCTTCCTGCAAGACGACGCTCAGCCGCGACATCTGGTTCCGGTGGACCTCCACGGAACCGGGCACGGTCAACGTCGACACTTGTGGTGCGACGCAGCCGGCCGGCGACTCTGTCATCGTTGTCTACAGCGGTAGCTGTGGCAGCCTGACCGAGGTCGCCTGTGACGACGACACGTGCGCCACTCCGGGTCTGGCCAGCCAGCTCTCGTTCCAGGCAACCTGCAACACGAGCTACTACATCAGGCTCTGCCAGTGGAACACCGCCACGGTTGCGACGGCGTGGACCCTGAACATTTCTGCTCCGTCCTTCCTCGACAGCGATGGTGACGGTGTTGGCGACTGCGCCGACGGTTGCCCGGCCGATCCGTTGAAGATCGCGCCTGGTGTTTGTGGTTGCGGCACGCCGGACACCGACTCCGACGGCGACGGTACCCCGGACTGCATCGACGGTTGCCCTGCCGATCCGCTGAAGATCGCGCCTGGTGTCTGTGGTTGCGGCACGCCGGACACCGACTCCGACGGCGACGGTACCCCGGACTGCATCGACGGTTGCCC
>JAYUUV010000174.1:0-30449 GCA_043754695.1 Planctomycetota bacterium | reverse complement strand
TGCGCGATTCGAGCCTGCGCGTGCTCGACACGAAAAGCTGGCACGAGGTGGCGAGCTTGCGACAGCACGAGGGCTACGTGACCGGCTGCCTCTGGTCGGCCGATGGGCGGCAACTTGTTTCGGTCGATCACGAGCTGCTGCACGGATGGAACCACCTTGCCAGGCCCTTTCACGCCGAGCTCCTTGGGCACACCGGCAGGGTGTCCGCTATCGACTTTGCCCAGGATTCGAATGGCGTGGTCACCGCAGGCGAAGACGGTACGGTGCGCCTGTGGGATCGGTCCCGCGCGCTGCAGACAGGCTTGGCCCAACTGGACACACCTCGGAAGATCGCGCGCTTCTCGCCCTCCGGTCGGTACGTAGTGACTGCAGGGGAAAGCGACACGGCGCACGTCTTGCCTCGCACGGCCATCGACCGCTGCGTGGCGCTCGTCGGGCACAGAGGCCTGGTCAATGATGCTTGGATCGCCGTTGTCGATGGCATCGAGCGCGCCGTGACGATCTCGGAGGACGGCGACGCCAGGCTCTGGGACCTGGACAAGGGCGCGTGCCTGCGGACGTATTCGGGAGGCACGGGGCCGTTGCGCTACGCGGCAATCGATGCTCGGCGGGGCTGGCTTGCCACCGGCGGCGAGGATCCCGAGCGCGTGCACGTTTTCGACCTGGTCAGCGGCAATTCCGTGCAGGAACTGGTTGCGCAGGCCGATCCACCCCGTTTGCTCGGCATGCAAGGGCGCGTCCGGGGAATGCTGTTCTTGCCGCGCAGCGGTCGATTGGCCGTCAGCGCGGAGAACTCGTCCGCGACGTTTTGGGATCCTGACGCGAACTGGGCGCGAGCTGAGCTCGGTATCAGTGGTTCGACCGGTTGGATCGCGACCGATCCCGACGAGCGCTGGCTGGTGGTAGCGGAATACAGCCTGGGTCGATTGACCTGGGTGTCGCGCGATCTGCAGCAGCGGGAACGACACGGAGAGCGCGATCCCACCAGCTGGATCTCGAAAATCGTGGTGCGCCAGGCGGGAGACATCGGACTGGTCGCCAATCGCGACGGCTGCGTCTGGCTCTACGACTGGCAGCAGCGCGACCTGTATTCGGTGTTGCGCACCAACCACGGCGCGGTGCTCGACGCATGTTTCAGCCCCGATGGCCAGTGGATCGCCGCGGCCTACCGTGACGGCACGGCGATGGTCTGGCCGGTCGAGCCGATGCCCGCCGCCGAGCGCTACCGCATCCCGTCGTTGCGCTGAGGCGCTGTCGAGCGCGGAACCTGGACGATCGCCGGGTCCGCCCCGATTCGACCTCAGACCGCCAGGAGATCGCGGCTGACCCGCAACTCCGCGAGGCGCGTGCGCAGGCGTTGCCATCGTTTCGAGGCCACCTCGAGATCGACGCCGAGGCGCTCGGCCGCCTCGCGCAGCGGCAGATCCTCCATGCCGCAATAGAGCAAGAGCTTGCGGTCGTCCTCGGACATGCCATCGACGTAGACCAGGAACTGTCGCACGCCCTCGTCGCGACCGATGCGGGCCGTGAAGCTCGTGATCGATTCCGGAACCTGCTCCAGCGCCATCAACTTGGACGTGCGCCCCTCGGCAGGTCGCTCGCGATGGCGCAGCGCCGCGCGCTGCGCCTCGAGCAGGATGTTCTTGGCTAGGCCGAACAACCACGAGCGCGCCGAGGAGCGCGCCGGGTCGAACGAGGTCGCGTAGATGCGAACGGCGCGCAGCCAGACCTCCTGGGCCAGGTCTTCGGGTGTCACCTGTGAACGCAAGTGTTCGGGGATGCGAATCGAGGCCCACGCCACCAGCGATGGCGCGATGCTGCGGAAGAGTTCCTCGAGCGCGGGTGCGCGAGGCTCGTTGCTGGATTCGTTGTCGTCGGCCACGGTGCTTGGGTCCGGCAGTTTCGCACAGGGACGGGGATCCCACGCGGGAGGCTCCGAGAATCTCCCGGGACAGATCGGGGGCCGCGGTCAGGAAGAGCCGAGGCCGGCTACCCCAGGGGCAGCCGGCCTCGATGGAACAGGGCTCGATCGACCGTCCGCCGCTGGCGGACGATTCCCTAGCGGCTAGGGCCCGACGGTGTACTCCAGCGCGTCCGAGAGCGAGGCGTTGGAACCGGGAGGGAACCCGCTGTCGCGCCCCCAGGCCTGTACCTGGATCACGTTTCCAGGGCCTCGCAGGTAGGCCTGCGGAGTCCCGCCGAGCGCGCCGCTCGCGAACGTGTTCCAGTCGATCGTGTAGACGCCCGAGCAGTCGTTCGGCGGAGGGTTGCCACCCGAGTTCAGCGCTACCGACCGCCGGACGGGACTGCCCACACAACGCAGTCCGCCGAAGAACGCAACGGCAACCTGGCCCGCGTTGGAATAGAGATACAACCCGGGCTTGTTGTTGAGTTCGTTGAACGTTGAGATCGTGAAACCGGACCCGGCCGAGGCA
This sequence comes from Planctomycetota bacterium, assembly GCA_043754695.1. Classification (GTDB taxonomy): domain Bacteria; phylum Planctomycetota; class UBA1135; order UBA1135; genus JADJQU01. Next base: position 28,014 of record JAYUUV010000174.1, on the reverse strand, counting down.
CTCGGCGTGCCGGTGTTGGAGATCGCCGGGATGCAACCCAGCGAGTTGGTTTTCGCCGTGCAATACACGACCCCAACGCCTGAGCCTGTGTTGGCTGGAACCGCGCACAGATCGAACACCATCTGCGAATTGGGGAAGCCGATCGAAGCCAGGCTCGTCGGCTCCGGGAGCCCGCAGGGCGCTGAGCTGAGGTACGTCGGCGAGGCCTGGCCGAAGGGATTTCCGCCGAAGAAGAACTTGTTCTGGGAAGTCAGTCCGTCCGGAAGGATCAGCTGCAGCACGATGTCGTCGGCCCCCATCCCAGTGCACGCGATCGGAACAGAAAAATCGTGCGTGAGCAGCGCGTTCGTCCTGTTGGGGATCTCAATCGCCTCGCTGCCCAGGAGCACCAGTCCGGCCTGAGGCGCGGGATCGCCCGGAGTCGTGTCACGGTAGACGTTCACCGTTGCAGGCTGACTCTGCGCGCCAAAGCCGGCCAGGCAATCTTCAACGCCGAAGGTGACGCTCGTGATCAGGAAATTGTCGCTCTGGCCCCGGCTCAGGGGGTTGTATCGTCGCCAATACTCGTTGGACGCCGTGAAGTAGTTGGGCGGCCCGTAGGTGCATCCAACTCCATTCCCCGTGACCACCGATTGGTTGTCGAGGCTTTCCGACCAGCAGAAGATCGGAGGTGGCAGTCCGACGTCCGCGTCGTCGAGGATGAAATCATGCGTGGCCGTGGAGCCCAGCCCTGCATCCGGTCCGACCTTGAAGATGTAGAGAGCATAGCGCGCATTCAGCGGCGGGAACGGAACCGCGACGGACGCCGAAGTACCCGGTGAAAGCGCGACAGGCGCCGCCGAAATCGCGTTGACGGCGATCGGGCTTCGAACACCATTGGGGTTGAGATCGGCGAGCGGCGGCGCCACCACGTAGTACTCGACACTCAATTGACCGGCGTACAACGTCTGAGACGTGCAGTTGATGACCGTGTTCGAGTAGGTCACCTGTTTCGTGCCAGAGGGATGCGTGCCGTACAGGGAATTGCATTGCGGCGCACAACCGATGACGCTTCCGTTGAACGTCCAGGAAACTCCGAGGATCTTGAACCCGGAGCCGGGCACCTCCACGCCGACGTGCACCAGGGCTCCCGGGGGGACATTCATGCCCGACCAGCGAAAGAGGGTGTTGGGTCCAACGGGCGTGATCGTGAAACTCGGGAAGCCTCCGTCGTAGTGGTCCTTGAGCGTCGGGTAGCTGCCGGCGACAAGCCACTCGACGTCGTTCGCGGGCAGGCCCGTGTTGTTGATGAGGTCCTTGTTCACGCCCACATAGACGCCGATGGGATCGATGCCGGCACTCGAAAAGGTCACGTGCTCCCACTGCCCGAGCTGGGGCGATTGAGGATCGATGGCCAGTTCGGTCGTCGTGAAGGAAGTCCCTGTCCAGTGAAGGCAATGCAAGCCCGAACTGCCCAACACATGCGACTCCTGTGTGAGCAGGATGTCCCCCACCATGGATGCGAACTCGCTCGCATTGGCGCCGATGACCTTACCCGTTCCGAAATTGACGCCGAAGAAATTGCCGCCGGCCGGGATCAGGTCGATGTCCTCGATGTCGACGCCGAAGTTGTAGCTGGTGACCACACCGTTCACGTCGATGGCGTAGAGCAGGCCCAGTTGCTCCGCGCCGCAAAGGATCTGGCCGGCGAGTGGGCCGTACTGTGACGGGATGTCGGGGACCGTGCACAGGCCTTCGAGATGCGTGTTCGCGATCGTCGCCAAGGGCGTCGTGAAATTGCCGTTGAGACCGTTCGAGAAGGTGGTGCCCGCGGACTGGATCCGCCACACCTGCCCGACCGTGGTGCAGACGATCAGATCGCCCCCGAAGACCCCGGTCCGGTCGGAGTACAGCGAACCGCGGATCAATCCGTTGTTCGCGCCCGGGAGACTGACCCACGGATTCCCCACGACCGCACCAGCGGCATCGAGCTGCAGAATCTCGCCGTCCACGCCGTTGCCGGAGAAGACGCTTCCGACCGTGAACGTGCTGCCTCCGCCGGCGCGGACCGTCGCGATCTTCAGCTCGTCTTGGAGGCCTGCCACAGCGCCGAAGGGCACGTGAGTGCCATTGGACAGGATCCTCTCGAAATTGACGGGATTGCCGAGGTTTGAGTAGTTGACCGACACGATGACAGAGTTGGTCGGATCGTGGTGGTCGATACCGATCGGACTGTTGAAGCCCGTCGAGACCTGCTGGAACAGCACCTGCGCCGCAGGGGCCGGCGCGGCCAGCATCGCCGCCACGACGACACTGATCGATGCCTGGATCGCTCGCTGGGTCAAGTCTCGCCCGGGCCTCTGCGCGCCGGCGCCGCTCGAATGTTGGTGGAAGGTCTGCATGGTTGCTCCTGACTGGTTTTGTGGGTGGATGCGAATCCGGCAAGGGCCGGTCCGGGTTGCGGGGATCGAACTCCAGATCCGGTTGATGCACGGCGTCCCGAATCGGACAGGGAACTGGGATTCCTCGGGGTCGCGACGCAAGTGCCGCGGTGTCCGCGGTCCGTGCCCGCCGATTCGCCAGATTCCGGACTTTCCTGTCCGACGCAGCGGTCCGACTCCGCTGTCGACGAGGAATCTCCCGAGCCTGAGCTGCTTGCCCTGATCAGCGCCGCCTCTGTCCAAGATGGCGCCGCCTTGCAGCCAGAGCGCAAGCCGCCCGTCGCGCGTCTCGGCCGAGGCAGCGCCGCTCGCAGGCCGATGCTGCCCGGCTCGCTGTGCTTTGACCACGAGGGCTTTTCGCTGGATGCACAGGTGCTCGTGCCAAAAGGTCAGCGCGAGCGACTCGAGCATCTGTGCCGTTATGTCGCGCGTCCCGCCATCGCCACAGAGCGGCTTTCGCTCGCGCGCGACGGTCGTGTGATCTACGGCTTGCGCAGGCACTGGCGCGACGGCACGTCGGCAGTATCGTTTGATCCGCTGACTTTCATAGAGCGACTGGCCGCTCTCGTGCCCAGGCCGCGTGCGCATCAGCACACTCATCATGGTGTCCTCGCACCCGCGGCGCCCTATCGCGACCTGATCGTGCCGGGACGGCGCAAGGGAAAAGTGACGAGCGCAACGCCGGCTGACTGCACAGCAACGCACGACTCCGACGCAGCAAATCGTGATTTGTGGCTGGTCGTGACCGGCGCTGATTGATCGAGGGACGCACGCTCCCAGCTTGTGTTCCGCTGGCTTCCATTCGCACTCGTCGAGGCGCCCGTTATGGGCGCGGTGCATGAGGGGGTCCGGCCGGCCAGGTGCTACAATCTATCCGGCGTGCTCGAGGCACAAGGACATCCGCGCAGTCACCCGGACGGGCGGTACACAAGTTGGGAGCGATACGTGAATCGAGTTGTTGGAGAGCAGTCGTTCGATAGCGAGCGCGGATCAGGCCGGCACGGCCTCACCGCGTTTCTTGGCTAGAGGCAGCGGGTCGTACACCTCGCCCGTCTTCCACAGGCGATGCAGCAGCACCGCCAGCTTGCGCGCGACGGCGACCTTCGCACGCTTGCGGCCGTTCTTGCCGCCCTGCGCCGCGAGTTTTTGCCCGAATCGTCGCAGATCGCAGTCTGGACCGAACGGGCCCAGGATGTAGTTCGCGGCGATCACCAGCAGACGGCGCAACGCTGGATCGCCGGCTTTGGGTGTGCCGCAGTTGTGGCGAAGACGCGCCCGAATCGCGTGTGCGCGGCACGAGGCCAAGGTACGGCCCGGCCTGACGTGAATGCGACACGCGCTGCGGAGTGTCCAACGTCAGCACGTAGGTCAGCGCGGTCACGGGGCCGACGCCGCTTACCTGGCGCAATATTTTCGGCGCGGGATAACGCTCGACTGCAAGTTGCTCGATGTGCGAGTCGAACTTCTTGATCTGCTCCGTGACCAGACCGATCAGCTGCACGATCGGCGTCAGCGCGGGGCCCGAGTTCGACCGGCAGGTGCGACACAACACGTTTGTGGAAACTGTCCGGCGAGCACGTTGGCAGACGCTGTCCATAAGACTTGATCGCACCGCGCACATGGTTGATCAGCCCGGTGCGCGATGCGACCGCGACGTCGCGCGCTCGACCCACCGCCAAGTCGGATTGGCACTGCGCGGAGCGGTGTTGCACCGGTGAGAGCAAGTGCGGATCGGCGCGACCAAGTCGTGCGAGTAGTTCGGCGTCGGTGCGCTCGTTTTTGCGGTCGTTGCGCGTGATCAACTGCACACGGCGCGGGTTGGCGACGATCACCTCAAGCCCGGCGCTTTGTGCAAGGCGGCTCACCCGGGGCGACTGGCCGCCAACTTCCAGGATCAGCCGCGCGGGTGCGATGCGCTCGAACAACGCCGCCAGGTTCTTGCGCAGCATCGCGACCTTGCCCGGCTCCTGCGCTCGACCGCCGGCGTCGAGCACGCAGAAGTGCGAGTAGCGGTCACCCAGATCCAGACCGACTGTGATCGGAATCGGCGAGGTCGCGATCGGAGTCGTGGCCTGGGGAGTGGTCAGAACTGTCGTCGAAGTAGTAGATTGCTTCATGGTCGGCCTCCTTGTGGTTTGGGGTTGCAACACATCCCCTTCCCACCACTGAGGCAGCGTCAGCTCGACCTCGCGTGGAGGCCGGCCTACTCATCCCATCTATCCGTGGACAACGCGCTGCGCTCGATCCGCGCCGCGCCCGCCTACGCAGGGCTTGAATTGAAGCCGCAGCGCGGGCTGCTTCCGCTCGGTGCGGATCCGCGATCGGGCTTGTGGGAGTTCGCGCATTTGCAATCGCGCAGCGTACCTGTGCGGTCATCGGATGGGAGCCTGCGGCCTATCTCCGACACCGCAATCGTGCTCGTGTTGGTTCCCGCAGGGATGGCACGGGTCGGCTCGCAGCGGGCCGATCCAAGTCTTGCGAATTACGATCCTGCGGCCGAACGCTCCGAAGGCCCGCCATTGGCCAGGCGGTGCGGCCGTTCTTCCTTTCGAAACACGAACTCACGATCGAGCAATGGAGCACACTCACGGGCGCCGACCCTGAGCTTTCACGCAAGCAAGTCAGCGCAGCCCCCGGTGCCGCGCGGTTTCCGCAGACCGGGACCGACGGCAACTGGAGCAGGACAGTGCTCGGCGCCTATGGGCTCGAACTGCCTACCTCCATCTATTGGGAGTACGCCGCGCGCGCCGGCACGGACACGCCGTGGTGGACCGGTGCCGATCGCGAATCGATTGCCGAAACCGGCAACATTGCAAACCAGACTTGGCTGCGGGGCATCCATGCCGAACAGGGCTACGATGCATCCGACGTGGCTGGCGCCGTCGAATTCGACGATGGTCATCGAGGCTGCGCACCGGTAGGCGCTTTCTTGCCCAACGCGTTTGGACTGCACGACACGATCGGCAACGTGTCCGAACGGTGCCGCGATCAAACCGTGCCGAACATGGCGCACGTGCTGGTCGAGGGCGCCGTATTGCTTCGCTACCCGCTCGGCCTGCAGATCGTGCGCGGCGGGTCAGCCGATGAGGGTGCTGTTGCAGGTCGCTCCGCCGCGCGCATGTATGTGCGACCCGAGCTTTCCAGCGGTCGGATCGGCCTGCGAGCGGCGCGGCGACTGGAACTCTGAACACGCAGCGCCTTCTCCACGAGCGCTGATCGCCTCTGCATGAAGACATTTCGGATTCTCGTCCGATTTCGAATGCGCGACGACAACCCGGAAGTGGAGGTTCCGCTCGAGCGGGGAGTCACGGATGGTTCCGCGACCTCGCTCGGGGGACTCCGACCCTTCGATCGAACAACTGGAGCATCCCATGGCACCGATATTCAACCTCTCCCGGATCGTCGAGCCCACGCGCGTGCTCGGATTGTCGAGCCCGCGGACTTTCCGCAATTCGGTACTCGCCGCCGCGCTGGTGGCGTTGGCATCAAGCGCCAACGCGCAACACACACTGACAGCCTACGCAGTGGCAAATCACTTCTCGCTCGCGACCTACGCCACCAATATACCCACGGTGGCCGGGAGTGGCCCGCTCGGAGTCGGGTTTCGGGAAGACGGCGGAGTGCTGGTCACCACATCGACCGGCACGATCCGGCTCTATCCATCGCACGCGAACGGGCAGGGCGCCCCGACGAGCATCGTGCCTACGCGCGGGCAGAGCAACGCTCAGTGCATCGCGCAGGTTCAGGAGAGCAACCTGTGGAAGTATTACCTTTCCGAATCGATTCTCGGCCGCATCGTCGAGATTGATCAAGACGGACTCGATGTCTCGCCCTTGCACAGCATCAATCTTTCCGGGGTGCTGTGCCTGATCCCGTATCCCCCGGCAATCGTGAACTCGCACACAGGACACTTGTTCGCGTCCAGTCTGAACACGCCCGCAATCTATGAGATCGATCCAACAACGAACACGGTCTCGACGTTCATCACCAACGCGGGCACCACTCCGGATGGAATTGCGTTCAATGAGGATGGATCGATCCTCTACGTTGCCAATGCCAACGCGTTCGTGTTGCAGGGATTCGATGTGTCGACCAAAGCACTGGTGTGGACTTCTCCCGTCACATCGCCGCCCATGCATCCTGACGGCATCGCCATCGGGACTGGGGTACTGACCGGCTACGTCTACACCAACTGCAACGAGGGCGTGGTGTGGGAGTTCGGTGTGCCCGGCGGACCGCACCCGAATACCGTCAATCTGATCGCGGATGGTGGCACGCGCGGCGATTTCATCGCCACGGACCCCAACATGTTCTGCACGTGGGTGGGGCATCCTTCGCTGCTCCTCACACAAACGGACATGCTCGAGCGTCTCGATCCGCCGGGCGGTGGGTTCTTCGGGCCTCCGATGTCGAGCGTGATTCCGGTCGATCCTGACTCACGCATTGCGATCGGCGTGTCGACGACGGCCTTCACCGACATTTCGGTCAACGGTACTGCAATTCTCGCTGCAGGCGATGACACCGAACACACCATCACCGCCGCGCAGTTGGCCAATGCGGGCTTCACAGGAAACGGTTTGCTCGGCGCCGTGAACATTCGCATCGGCAACAACGGTGCGGTGCTTTGGAACAACGCCTCCGGCGAAGTGGGCTCCGTCAACAGCACCATGTTGCCAACGATGGCGCCGCAGGCCACTCCTGCCAATGGCAACGGAGGCTTGTCTGCCGGTACCGCGATGCTCTGCCCGCTGTGGGACGACAACAACCCGACCAACGCCAATCAAGCGCTCGACTGGCGAGTCATCGGCGGAAACCTGATCATCCAGTGGTCTTTCGAAGGCCACCAGAATGCGGCTGGCAACGGGACCGTGCAGTACCAGATGATCGTCTACGGCGGAGTGAGCATCGCCTCGGGCGCTACGCTGGTGGACTTCGTCTACAACGACACGCTCTATGGCCTCAACAAGTATCAGAATGACGGCGGATCAGCGACGATCGGCTACAAGAACTGGGGCGTGAATGCCTCCGCAAACGATGTCGAGTTTGGCGCTGGCGGTGGAAATGACACGAGCGCCGATGGGCCATTCGGGGATCCGAGCATGAAGCCCAAGGTCGGCGGCTACGCATCCTTCAACGACCCGTTACTTCCGAAGGCGGTTCGCATCTTTGGTCTCTTGCCGCCGGTCGCCTACTGTACGCCGAAGACCAACTCGCTGGGTTGCGCGCCGTTCCTCTTTGCCATCGGTGACTCGAGCGCAACAGCCAGTGCCGGCTTCACGCTCACGACCGTCAACGTGATCAACAACAAACCCGGCATGTTCATCTACACCAACGGCGGTCGGGCGAGCATTCCGTTTTCGGGCGGAACGCGTTGCATCAACACGCCGATCAGGCGCTCGATCGCGCTGAACTCGGGTGGCAATGCCCCGCCGAACGATTGCTCGGGAACTTACTCGCTGGACTTCAACGCGTTCGCGGCGGGCGCGCTCGGCGGGACACCGGCCGGGTTCTTGACCATCCCGGGCACTCTGGTCGACGTCCAGGCGTGGGGTCGCGACAACGGCTTCCCCGCCCCGGACAGCGCGACGCTGTCGAACGGCCTGGAGTTCAAGGTCGGATCATAGCCGCGCAGCGTTCGAGTCTGATTGGACGGCGCCTCACTGGGGGCGCCGTCTTCGTTCGATCTGGATCGGCTGCGTGGTCGACTTCCACGCCCTTCGGCACACGTTCATCCCGACCTTGGTGAACGGCGGCGTTCAGCCCAAGGTCGCGCAAGCTCTCGCGCGGCATTCGACAATCACGCTGACGCTGGACCGCTACACGCACCTGCGCGCCGGCGACGAAATTCGCGCTCTCGACTCGCTGCCGGATCTGGGCGAAGTGCCGCCACCAGTGAAGACCAACGGAGGCGCAGCGTGACGCGCCGAAAGATGCACAATGCAACTTCCTTGCTCGGCCACCTGCTCGGCCACTCGATTGTCTTTCAGGGTCCGCGAGTGTCCGCAGCAGTCCGCTCCATCGCGCTTCTCGCCATCAAGAACGCGGTATTGGAGGCGGCACCCGGGATCGAACCGGGGAATAACGGATTTGCAATCCGGTTCGCAGCAACGTGCGGAACGTGCGTAAGTAGCTTGGCACACGGTAATTAGCGACGAATTGCTCATTGCGTCACAGCGCTGCCCGGCCCGCTGCCCGGCCACTCGATTTGGGAACGAGAGGCGCTGCTCGCACTGACGCGTCAGTGATCCGCGCTTCCGGAGGAACTAAAACTTGCGATTCTGCGCGTGGCAGGAGCCGATGGCAGAATCTGTGATTTGGTCACGCAATGGCGGCCCCCGGCGAGCTGCGCTGCCGCATGCATTGCGATCGCCTGCTCAGAGCGCCGGCTTTCGCTTCGAGCAGTGTCTTGCGACCAGCCACCGCGCCATTGAGCGATCAGCCGACCCTCGGTGGCATGGGGCGTGAATGGCGAAATCGCTGCACGGGACTGAACGGCCCTGTCAAGCGCGCCGGCCCGCGCACGTGCCCACGTAGCCTCGCTGGTCACTTCAAATCCGACCAATCAGGCTCACTTCGAAACAGGCCCCTCGTCGGAGCACCAGCTGCCGGCGAGTTTGATTTCCTCGGGGCTGTCGACGTGCAACCGACGAGCACCTCAGTTCGCAGAACGAGTCCTGTACACACTCCTGAGCTTGCGACGCTTCGCTTGCCTTGCCTTCCGAGGAGCTGGAGTCGAGCCAACCTCCGAAGGCTCGACTTGAGCGATCATGGATCCGATGCTTGTCACCAGCTCCACGCCCAGAGAGACCAGGATCTTGCCTGCCCGATCGACCTTGATGCCGTGGTATTCATTCCTCTCGTCGCGCGAAACCTGCGTTTCGTGAACGCCAAGCCGTTCCGCGAGTTCCCTCTGTGTGAGGCCGCGCGCAATTCGCAAACCGATGAGGACTTGACCCAGTCCCTTGAAGTTCACGAACTCATCGAAGTCCCCGCGCTTGAGTCGCTCGTAGCCATGGACCTCTTCCTCAAGTTGAAGATGGAACGAATGAAGTGGATCGAGAGCCCGTTTGAGCTCCGCCGCAGAAAGGCCCTCGGTCGCGAGGTTCTTCTTGTAGCCGGCAAGGCGCGCCTTCTCCTGCTTGAGCCGTGTTACAGCCTCTTGGTACTCAGTTTCGTTTCGGATCATGTTTCCCTCCCCTACTTCTGAACGAGTCTTACGATTCCCTTGGGATTGCCGTTTCCACGCGACTTGCGAAACGCCGCAGGGAACTCGAGTTCTTGCCCGTGCCCGTCGCGGATCCCCGTGAGCTGGCCAAAGTGCGGGAAAATCTCCACCCGGTAGATGTGCCACATCGGAAGCTGACTCTTTCCGGAGCCCGGGTCCCACCTGCGATCGACGGGATCCCAAGTCCAGCATTTGTGCGGATCGAGCGCGTTGAGATCGCGCTCAAGCTCGCCCGAAAACAACTTGCGCCTGTCACAGACGAAGTAGCCATCGATGTCGTTGGGGTGATCCTTGTCCTCGGCGAAAGAACCATCGACGAAGAGCTCGGTGACTCCGACCTGCCAGAGCTGACGGGCCAAGAGCTCGAGGTTGTCGACGAGGCGGCCACGCCAAGCGACGTCCCAGTTCGGGCGGGAAGGTCCTGGGCCGTGAACCAGAAGCGACCTGCGAAGTCCCTCGAGAGTGAGCTCGTAGTCGCCGACGGGAAGTACCCCATCTGCTGTGAAACTTGGTAGCTGGACATGCTTCCCTTTCGCGCGCTTGGCACTCATCGACACCTCCCATACCTAAACATGATAGTCTTACTATACATTTGTGTCAAGTCGGAATATCGGGCGCGGAGGGGGCCTTCCCCCTGCACCCGTCGCGCACACGCCGCTCCCGCCGCCCCTGTGGCTCGATGGTCGAGGGCCCAGATGCGGCGGCAGCGCTGCCGATGCCTGGCGGCCGTACACTCGCCTGGCATGTTCCAGTTGGCGTTCGACTGTAAGCGTCCGGACATCCAACACGATGCGGACTCACCCCGGATGTGAGCCGTGGTGATGGCGAAACAAAGAGCAGCACCGGAGACGTTCGAAGGCGTGGCCGGGGTTCAGGTTGGGGAATCCCCATCGCTTGGGTCGCCGCCAATCACGATCCCAAAGTGCTTCTCCAACATCTCGTGCGCGCGGGCTTGGCCCGCCGGCGTGACGGCGATCCACCCCAATGCCGTGTTCGAGTCCTCGATCCATCCCTCGCTCTCAAACTCCTCCAAGAATGGAATCTCCGGCCGGACTCGAAGTCGATCTCGTCGGTGATGCTCGCCGAGACACAGGAGCGCGAGCGCGACCTCCTGAACCTTCTGCCAATCGGGCTCCATTCGATGTTTGTGTACTTCTCCGCTCATGGTCCAACTCCCAACCAGTGTCGATAGGCGGCAATCCACTCGGCGCCACGAGGAACGGGGTCGGGGATCGACAGATCGAGGATCGGAATGCGCTGGCGGCCGGCGCCGTTCCGACAAACCGCGACAATCTCGTCCGCCGCGTTGAGGTCCACCCGCTCCACGATGACATTCATTCCGAGTAACTCGGTCTCGAAAGGAAAGTCGAGGTGCTCTTCCATCATCGTAAAGAATCCGGCGCGCTGCTCGGAGTCCCCGTATGCGTCGATCGTAGCCTGCGCCACCAGGCCATCGAGCCGAGCCCGGGGCGATCGGGCGCGAGTCCCGAGCCTCTTCTTGCGTTTCGGTGAACTGGCCATCGGCGCTCCCCATTCCTCCCAGGGCATATTGAACCACCTTGCGAACCGCTCATCGATAGAGCCCTCGACAAGGCTGTACTCGTCTCCACGCCGGTTGGTGCGCACGTACGGACCTTTCGCGTCCCTGAAAAGTCTGATGATCTCCGCCGCGAGCAGGTCGTTCGCGCCGCCCGGCTCTGCTTCGGCCAGCGCATCTAAAAGATTCTCGGCGATCGCGACCCCGCGCTTTCGGCGAGCCAGCTGATCAGCCTGCGCTTGGCAAGCTGCATGCTGCAGCATGGCCGCGACAAGCACAAAGAGCCGATGGCTCCGTCCATCCCTGCCGAGCCGGTTCAGCATCTCGACCCAAACTCGGTACACATCGGCTCCAACGATTGCGGCGAGGGCTCCCTTCGACGAAGGCTTTCGCGCCGGTGCGGGCCGCGAAGACTTCTTGCGCGTCGGGGGCTTGGGCGGGCTCATGCGCGCTTACTCCGGCTCACCGATCGGCGCCATGACCGGGTCCGGACTCGAATCCTCTTTCGCGCTCGTGTCGTCAAGCGCATACTGGTGGATAAGCTGCTCGAAGAGTGGATCGATGTTGACGAAGTCATCTCTAGAATCTCGTTGCAGGAGGACCTCGCCCCCGCGGTCCGAGATGCAGCGCTGCACTTGGCCGTGGGGCGAGTCACCGATTGCGCTGCCCTTCGTCGCGAGGTCGATTCGATCGTGAAACGGCATGACGCGAGTCCGCCGGCCTATCAGCGGGGACTTGTGTTGGCCCGGCACCTGAGCATGTACCGATCCCCGAACCGCCGATTTTCACTGACGACGTGTCGCCGCTGAAGGCCCTGCAGAGCGGCGGGCACACGTCCCGGAATACCGGCGATCAGGGAACCTCGAGATTCTCGATCGACTCCGTGGACGGTAACTGAGCATCGCTGGTTTGAGGCCGGGCATTGCGCTGCATGCGGAACTGAGAGCGCACAATGGGCCAGCGATCGCCGAGGTCGAAATCGCGCCACTCGCGCATGGCGAACATCGCAGCGTGGTGCTGGCGATGAACCGCCAGCCGAAAAAGCTGCGCGTACACGTCGTGGATCCGGATCAGCGCGCCGTGGCGGGCGCGGAGATCTACTTGCTGGATCCCGAGGGTGGCGGCCGGCACTTCGGGAATACGGATGAACACGGCGATCTCGTGCTCGAATCCATTTATGCCGATCCATTTGGCCTGCGGATCACCGCGAACGACTTCCCTGAGCAGAAACTCTATCGGGTCGCAGTCCCGCCCGAAGAAATTCAGATCGTGCTCGAACGGCCCCGCGCGCTCGAGATCGAGTTGGTGCACTCGGACGGTTCCCCAGTCGAGGGCGAGGTCAAGGTCAGTGCGGGCAACCAGGGAGGGAGTTCGAAACTTCCGGGGCACTGGATCGTGGAAAACCTGCCCGGCGGCGAAGTCGAGATTCAGGTCCAGTCCGAATTCGGGAGCTTTGGCCGAGTCCACGACATGTCCATCCCCTTCCGGCGTCTGGTCGTCGGCGAGAAGGGCGAGATCAATGCCGATGCCACGATTCCCGACGACCACGTCCACACGGACTGGTCTGTCGCTATTCGGATGGAGCACAGCTCGAGCGTCGAGGCGCGATTCGAGGCTCTCGACGGCAGAGGCCATGGCTGCGGTGGATTTCCGTTCGGCAAATACGAACTTTGCCTTGAGGCCCGCGAGCCCGCGCCGCCGTGGGCGTGGATCCGCATCGGCGCGCCGACAAGGATCACCCTCGACGCCCAACATCCAATGGCGCGCGTCGAGGTGCATCCATGAAGTTTGGCGAGCGACGCGCGCCTATTGAACCCGGGCAATTGCCGGCGAGCATTCGCGCGTGAGCGGACCGGCAACGGCGTCGTCGTGTAGAAGGTACCGACCTCGTTGGCGTGCCGGGCGAGCCTCCAAGTCTCGCGCGTACGGGTCGGCGTGTTAGCCTGGAGAAGCAATGACGCGCGCGGAACTTTCGGACTCTAAGTCAACGGTCGCGGCCAATTTGATCCGCGGGATTGACCTGCGACGCCCGATGCCGGGCGCACTGCGCGCGGTCGCGCTGGCAATTTTTTTTCTGCCTACGGCGCCGTCGGGGAATCCTGAGGACGGAGCCGAAAGCGCGCGCGGGGCTCAGCGTGCCGCCGCAGAATCGGGCAAGCAATTGTCCTGAACGATCACTCTAGATCCACGCACGAGGTAGCCCCGAATTCAAGGCGACACGTATGCCGGCCAAGCTGATGTTGGGATTGACTGCCGCACTCGCCGCGGCGCTGCTGGCCTGGTGGTGGTGGCCTGCCGGCCAGCCGCCGGCCCGGATGCCTGAGGCATCCAACTTGTTGCCGATCGCCGAGGCCATGCCTTCTGCTGCCCCCGCCGAAAGCGAACCAGTGTCGCGCCAGCAGATGACCGCCGCGGACACACTGGCCCTGCGCGTTTTTGGTCGGGTGCTCGACCGTGATGGCGAACCTATCGCAGCTGCGACGCTGCGGCTGAAGGCGCGCGATGCCGCGGGGCCAAATGACCCTGTTCTGGCCGAGGGTATCAGCACCGACGATGGCAGCTTCGCGATCACCTGCGCCGCTCAGTGGCACCAGCCTTTCCGTATCTTCGTAGCGGCGCCCGGGTGCAGTTCGCTGTCGCAGGATCCGATCGTGCCAGGGCACGAACTAACCTTCCATCTCAATCGCCTGACTTGGTTGTTCGGCCGCGTAGTCGCCAAGGGCACGCAGGTGCCCGTGGTCGGCGGGCTTGTATCGGCCTCTGGACTGGAAGCGCGCACGGACGCTTTCGGCAACTACGAGTTGCTTGGTGCCGCAATCGGTGGGGACACATGGATTGTCGTGCGCGGCGACGGCTTCGTCGAAGAGAGCACTACGCTGCGCGTCAGTGAGCCGGGGCGCACCGAAGCTAACTTTGCGCTGCAGCCCGTAGTCGCCTTGGCGCTTCGGATCGTTGACCGCGACACCGCATTTCCGATCGCTGGTGCCGAACTCAGGCGGTCCACTTTCGGTCCCGTTCTCACCACTAGTGATCTGGACGGCCGCTGCAGCCTGCCGGTCGGCGAGGGTCGGGACCTCACCGTAGAGGTGAGTGCCGCCGACCACTGCCCGCTGCGGTGGAGCTGGCAGGTGACCGAGGCGGCGGACAATCTGGTGACTCTGCCGCTGCTGGGCTCCGCCACATTGGCGGGGCGCGCGGTCGACGATCACGGCGCACCGTTGGCAAAGGTTCAAGTGGACAGCGCGATCGAGGGCGATGGTTTCGCACTACGACGGCTGTCCCCAGCTCAATTGCAGGCCCATAAACTGCCGGGTAGCGCCACCGACGAGAACCCCGGGCACGGCATCCTTACCGACGAGCAGGGTCACTTCACCATCCTCGTGCGCCCGTCTGTGTCGCCCATCAGGGCCCTGGGCTTGATCGAAGGCTGCGTGCTGGCGAAGTCTCAACAGGTTGTGCTGGCGGCGCCGGGAAGCAGCGCCATCGTCGAATTGACGATGGTGCGCGGCGGTATCGTGCACGGCACCGTGCGCCGCAATGGCAAGCCGTTTCAAGGCAACTTGCGCAGCCGCGCCGTGGGCGAGACGGCTTGGGCTCACTTCACGTTCATCGAGTCCGACGGTACCTACGAGACGGACAGGCTGCCTCCGGGCCCGCACGAGATCGGTGTGTTCCCGGAGGGGGCAAAGGAACCGCTGCGCCAGGCGAGTGTGCAAGTGGTCGCCGGACAACGCATCCAACACGACTTCGCCTGGGAGGTCGCCACCTGCAAAATCTCCGGCAGAGTCGCCACCTCCAGCGGCAAGCCTCTGGCGGGCGTGATTGTGCGGGCCGAAACCAAGGGCGTATTCACGGTTCAGGATTCGAGCCGAACCGAGGCCGACGGCCGTTACGCGCTCGAGGCCGATGTCGGCAAGCTGTACACGATCCGCGTGAATCGGGGCGTGACGACGGCGAAGCGCGACGAAGTGCTCGCCTGCGCCAGAGACGTCGACTTCGTATTGACGGACCTCGGCCACGTGCGGCTGCGGTTGCTCGACGCGGTTAGCCGTGAGCCGGTGCGAAGTTCAGGACCTGGATTGTGGAATTTGGCCTGGCGGAGCAGCGACGCAGAGGCTTTCACTGAACTGCGCCGAAATCCTGACGCCGCTGGGGTGGTGGACCTGGAACTTCCGCTCGGCGCGGTCGACGTCGTCGTGTCGATGCTCGCCGCCGGTTACGCACCGCAACGCGCCTTGAGCTTGCCGGTCGTCGATCAATCTGCGCCCACGCCTATCGACGTGCTTCTCGAACGCGGCGTCGACGTTCGCGTCGAACTGGTCGGTCCGTCGTCTGCTGGCGACGCTATGGAGGGCCACCTCCTGTTCTTGTTGCACAGCTCGCAGCTCGACCTCCTGCGAGGCCCATTCGCAGACCAAGGCGGACCATCGAACATGCGGATCAACGGCATCAACTTGTGGATGGGCGAGCCAGGGCTGATGCAGCAGCTACTTTCGCTGGATAGTGACGGCGGCGCGCTACTGAAGGGGCTTGTGCCAGGCAACTATCGCCTGGTCGCCTTTCCCGACGAATTCGTCTTCTCGCCGCCGACGGTCACGATCGGTGAAGGTGGTGGCACGGCGCGGCTGCAGTGGCGGCGGCGGTGATGGGTTCGCTGGCGCGTCCTGAGGGAAGCCGGACCAGCCGGGAATAGCCTCTCGCCGCGCGCGACCAAGATCCTGACGCCATGCGACACACCCCGCACTTGATGGCCACGGTGCTGCTACTGGCTGGGTGTTCGAAACGCGCGGGAGACGAACCATCAGGCTCATCAGTTGCGAACTTGGTGCTAGAACTCCGCGCCGAAAAGTCGGAGTACCACGTCGGGGAGTCATTCAGTTTCAGGGCCGAATTGGTCAACTCCGGTTCTGATCCGGTGACTGTCGTTCGACCCGGGGACGGCAGCGAGTATGGCTGGCGCACACCGATCGTGCGTTGGACGGCAGCTCCACGTCAGATGCTGCGCTGTGGGAACATCGACCCAGTGTTGCCGCGCGAGCTCGTAGTCCTGCAGCCGCAGCAACGCATCGCGCTCGACTGGCTTGGCGCTCCGGTGTTTGGCGAAGCAGGTACCTGCACGGTTTCGCTTGAACTTGAGCACGACCCTAAGGTCAACCGGCCGCGCGGCACAATCGTCGGGGGACAGGACGACGAGGCCACCGTGAAACGCATTCGTCGACTCCCGCCCTACCGGGTCAAGAGCAACACGGTTCAGGTCCTCGTTCGCGAGTAGTCTGGTAGCCGCCGGGATGCTGGTGCTCGACGGCACTTGGTAGACTCGGGATCTGATGAGCGACGAACGCCCCGCCGGCCTCGATTGCGTGGAAGTTGCCAGGCAGGCGGTGGCCGCGCTCCTTGAAGACATTGCTACGCACGTTCGGTCCGGTGATCACACCCTCCATGACCAGCTACAAGAGATCACCGAGTTCGATGACGAGGGCCGGCGAATCGCCACCGATCGTCCGACTTGGGGCGCAGCCGTTGAAGCTATTGCCCGCCTCCCATTTTTCCAGGAGCGGTTCGGCCAACAGGAGGTTCGGATCACGATCCAGCTCGTGTATCAGGCCTTCCATGACGTAGCAGATCTCAACAATTGGCATCCCCGGTTCGAAGCGAGCTGGAGGGCAATCGTCGAGGACGTCAATGACCCTAACTGGCGCTGGATTAGCGTCGCCACGCTCGAGAATGCAACCGAGGGAATAGGCGCATTGGAGTTCGGGCTGGCTGCGGGCGTGACCGTCCTCCGCCGCTCCCCGGAGGTGGACCGGCGTTGCATTCCCATCGGACTGGCAGCCGCACTGGATGGGAATTCTCGAAGCCGACAGGTAGCCTCTTCATTCGTGCTGCTGGCAGAGACGTTGGTAGCCAAGACGCCACAGTCATACCTTTCACTTCCCCCACCCGAAGTCACTCTCTGCCTAATTCGCGCCCTTGGAGCACTCCGCCTCACTGACTCAGGAGATATTGGGATTTGGGAGATCGTTTGTGCAAGCGTCCCCCGTTTTGACGTTGGTGATCATGGGCCAATGTCCTTCATGACAGCTCCACGACCACGAGATCACGAGAGCGTTGCGTTCGAACTCGACAAAAATAGGCTTTCACAGACCGCAGAAATCTTCTTGTGCCTCAAGCAACTCGAAAATCATGGGTACAAGTCGGCCCCCGGAAACCTAGATGTAGCGCTCAAGTCCTTCATGCTTTTCTACGATGCTTCGCCTAGCTCGAACGAACTACGGATTATCCACCTCGTTACGGCCGCCGAAGCACTTGTTGGATCAGAAAATGGCGAGCTGACTTTCAGGTTGTCCTCTCGAGTCTCCGGTTTGCTCGCGGCCGATGACGAAACCCGTGTAGACATTTTCCAGCGATTCAAATCGTTTTACGACACGCGCAGCAAGTTGGTTCATGGATCCACGCTTGCGACCAAACATCGCCGCGACCTTTGTGACCTGTCCCGACTTGCGGGATACGTTCGTACCTTGCTGCGTGGATGGGTGCGGCTCGCGGCCGGCAGCGGGAGCGATAGAGAAGAGGCGAGAATGATGCTCAAGGACAAAAGAATCGACGCAACCCTTATGAGTGCCGTCGACCGAGCAAGTGTCCGCACCGCGCTTGGGTTCGAACCTTCTCGATGATCCTCGTGGCTTGATGTTTGAAGGCCATGGCAACCATCGTCTTCTTGCCGAGAACCTGGAAAGCTATCCGTACATCGGCGACCGGAGAATCACCCCTTCGAGGAGCGCGCCCAAAGTCCAGTTTGGAAGGTTCACTTCGGGCACATGGGCCCAACCAGCTCGGAACCTGCGGCAAGGAACAGCAGGCAGGCACTACTTGACCGAGGACTTGGATTCCGGAGTTTTCGCTCCCTTGAGGGCCGCTCGAGTCCGGCCAGTGAAGGTCAGCTGAAATCCGGCCAGTCGCGGGGAGGGTGACCACCGACAGTTTCCGCTGCGAAATTGGCCGTCCAAACGCGGAAGTCCCACGCTGGCGTGGCCGAGCCTGAGCCGAGCATGGCGTAGGGACTCACTGCGGCAGCCGCGACACGCGGCAACCCCGTACCTCAGCTCGATCCGCCCGGCATCTTGCCTCTCGCGATCCTCAGCGCCTCCATGCGCCGGTAAAGCGTCGATTTACCCGCCTTGAGCAACTTCGCGGCGGCGACGACATTGCCGCCGCACTCGTCGATGGCCCGGGTGATGACCGCCTTCTCGTACGCATCCAGGGACACGGGTTCGCCAGCATGCGCGATCGGATCCTCGGCCGAGATCGAGAACTTGCCGCCTTCACTCGGCTTTTGAATTCCGAGTGCCCCGATGCGCCGATAGGTTGCGCTCTTGGTCAGGCCGAGCCGCTTGCCAGCTTCGATGGCATTGCCGCCGCATTCCGCGAGCGCGCGTTCGATAGCCATGCGCTCGTAGTGCTTGAAGCTCAGCGGGGCCGCGACATTCGACTTCGACGTGGCGGCGGGATTCGGCGAGCGAGTTGGCGCGCGAAGCGGGATCGGGCGAAACCTCGGCTCGTTGTCCGTCGCATCCTGACTCCCCTTTAATTGCGCAATCTCACCGAGCCCGCGCTGGACCGCCTCGAGCGTCGTTCGCTGGATCAGCTCGACCAGGTCCACGGAGAAGGCGTCCACGCAGGCTTGGATCTCCGCGTGGAGCGAATTGGTCAAGAGGCTCGCGGTCGACGTTGACGTCGCAGCCGGGATTACTTCCGCGGGCTTAGACCGCGGCTTGGCGCGCATGGCGACTCGACGATTCTTCGGTTCGGTGCTCGGCGTGGGACTTTCAGACGACGCAGGAGGTTCCTTCTCCGCGCGCGCCTTCACGATCGCAAGCTGCGCCTGGAGATCGGCGATCATCTGCTCGGGAGTGCGGCGGCGACGAGTCGTGTCGGTGGTCATGGCTGGATGTTCGTAGCTGGCGATTCGGGCTTTCTATGCTTTACACCCAGATCATGCGGCTTCGGTGCTGGGACTCGCAATAGGCCGCGAGCACTCGGAGTACTTCCCAGGCATGTAACTCGTAGACGAGACGGCTTCCAGTTCAGGTCCAAGAGGCCCTTTCGGTCTATTCGGGCTCGATAGCCATCGGCTCAGGTCCACAGACTGGCAGTTTTCGTCGGGGAAACATTGATCCACTGGGAGGATTTCGCTCCGCCCATGTCGCGGCGCGACCAGAAACTAGGATCCACTGATGGTTCCGCGGCCTCACTGGCCCGAAATCGGGCACATCAGCAGGCGGCAAATAGGTCGCTTTCAGCCCTAGACGCAGTCATTTCCGTGCGTTCGCGGCTTGCCAAAACCGTGGGCTCTGATGGCCCACAGGGAGGCCGCTTTCGGCCTTGAATCTGAGCCATTCCAGCGAACAGGACTTCTCAACACCTCCTTATCAGCATGGTCTTGCCAATCGGATTGAATTCATTGTTCGACAATTGCCTCCACCAGCACGCAACCGACATAACTACAGGCACAACAGGCATTTCCGCGAGTAGCCAAATATATTTAGAAAGTCCTTTGCCGAGATGGCATTCGAACCAAACTTAAGCAGGGAAGCGATTCTAGTTTCGAAATAAATATAAGGACCGTTTATGTTTCAATGTACAGTCAATCATAATGCCGTTGCGGCGATCTGCAAAGTTGAGAATGCTGTCGGGTGTTCCCCGAAAGCCAATTTAGGTTCGGATTCAATTCACGCGACCGGGGGAGGTGGCTGCCGAGCAGGCGATGCTGACGGTTTGAGCTGCCTGCTGACGGTCGCGGATGTGGCCCGAGCGCTAGAAATGAGCGCGCGCCAGGTCAGAAATCTCTGGGCTGCTGGGTGGCTACCCGACCCGATCCTTGTCGGCGGCGTGCCTGTCTGGCCCAGCGGGGTCGTTCAGGCCTGGAACCGCCGCCAGAACATGAAAGGAGCGCGCTAATGAACCGCTCCCGAGAAGAATGGTTGGAGGCCTACAAGGCTCGCGGATGGCTCCTCACCCCGCTCAAGGAGAAGCGTGGGTTCCTGAAAGACTGGTCAAGTAGACCGGCGGATGATCCGGAGGTCGAAGCCAAATTGGCCGTTGCAGAGAGCTTCGGCCTGCGCCTAGGGGCGGCCTCCAAGAACATCTTCGACGTCGATCTCGACTGTGTTGAGGCGTCCCGGGCGGCCCACCTGATCCTTCCGCCGACCGGCATGAGATTCGGTCGGGCGGGGAGAACGCCGAGCCACTATTTCTACGAAATTGCGGCGGACTTCGGGATTGTGAAGCACAAAGGCACGGACGGCAAAAGCCTTGTCGAGCTCCGTGGAAACGGGCACCAAACGATGGTGCCGCCATCCACCCACCCGGACGGTGGGTCCCTGACGTGGATCGAGTACGCGGATCCGGCGAAGGTTTCCCTAGTTGAAATCCAGCTTGCCGTCGCGCGCCTAGCTGCGGTTTCTGTAGTTGCTAGGCACTGGCCCGGAGAAGGCTCTCGACACGAGTGCGCGTTGGCACTGGGCTCGGCCTTGCTCCGAGCCGGGTGGCCCGACGAAGACGTCAATACCTTCGTCCAGGCAGTGTGCGTCGCGGCCCTCGACGAAGAAGTTGAAGATCGCGTACGAACGGTTGAAAGCAGCGAGCAACGAATCCGCGATGGCCAACCGGCCACCGGCTGGCCGAGACTTGCCGAGCTCTTGGGCGAACCCTGCGTGTCCAGGTTCCGCAAGTTCCTCGGAATCACCAATCGGACTGAGAATGTGGTCGCTCAAGGCGAAGCGTCGGACGGTGCGGCCGGTCCGGACGGTCGCGACCCTGACTTGAAGGAACGCGAGATGCTCGTGCGCATCGCCGAAGAGGCGCGTGCGCAGGGCGAACTCGACGTGTTCATGACACCTGAGGCGCTGGAAACCGAGACATTCGTCACTTTTCCAACGGCTCTTGGGCGACGCACCAGCCCCGTGCGCTCGAAGCAGTTCGAGAGCTGGTTGCACAAGAAGTTCAAGCAACAGAAGGGTTATTCGCCGTCCTCGAATGCCCTGAAAGAGGCGCTTTTCAGCATCGAGGTCATGCCCGATGAAGGTGACCCGCGCCATCCCGTCTTCCTGCGCGTCGGTGAAATCGACGGCACGCTCTATGTGGACCTGTGCGATGACCAACTTCGCGCAGTCAAAATCCGCGATGGGCGCTGGGAAGTCGTAGCGGGAAAGGAAGTCGCCGCTCGATTCCTGCGCAAACCCGGTATGGGGGCCCTGCCAGTGCCGGAAAGAGGCGGATCGATCGACCTCCTTCGCGAACTGGTCCACTTCCCCGAGGAGGAGATGTTCGTGCTGTACATCTCGACGATCGTGTCCTTCTTCCATCCGACCGGGCCGTATCCGTCCTTGGCTCTAACCGGCGAGAAAGGCAGCACGAAGAGCACTACCAGCCAATTCGCTCGCGACTTGGTTGATCCGAACATTGCGTCGCTTCGTCGCCCACCGAAGGAGCTGCGCGACATGATGATCGCGGCGCAGAACGGCCACGTGCTGACGTTCGAGAACATGGACGTGCTGTCCGCCGACATGTCCGACTGCATCGCGAGCATCTTGACGGGAGTTGGCTTCAGCACTCGGCTGCTCTACTCGGACGATTCCGAGAAGATCTTCTGGGTCTGCAAGCCGGCCATCATCAACAGCATTCACGCTGTAGTCACCCGACCAGACCTGCTCGAACGATCGGTGGTTCTCAATCTCCAAAGACTCCCCGATGGATTGCGCCGAGAAGAATCGGAGATCTGGGAACACTTCGGCCGCATCAAGGCGCAGCTACTGGGTGCGATCCTCGACGGTGTAGCAGCGGCCCACGCAGGTTGGCGCAAGGTGAACCTGAAGGTCAAACCTCGGATGGCGGACTTCGCCACCTGGGCGACAGCAGCGGAATCGGCGTTCGGTTGGCCCTCAGGGACCTTCATGGCCGCGTACCTTGCCAACGCTGACGCAGGGCAGCGCAGCGCAATCGATGCATCCCCCATCGGTGGCGCCATCTTGGAGTTCGTGGATCAGGTGTCCGAGTGGGAGGGAACCTGCGAGCAGCTGCAGAGCAAATTGCAGGGGATGCCCAGCGGCGGCAAGGTCCAGGGTCGCTCTTGGCCAGGGAACCCACGAGCCCTTCGTGCGGAACTGGAGAGGATCATTCCCTCGTTGCGCGCGGAATCGATCGAGGTCGCATTCGGAAAACGCACACCGAATCGCAGGCGCCGACGCATCCTCAAGATCCGCAAGCTGCCGGCGCGACCGTCCGCACCGTCCGATGAGCCGAAGGCGGCGTAGCGATGAATGTCGCGCTAAACCCGGAGCAGGGGGACTCTCATCCCCTGCCCCACCGGGGCTTTCCTTACGATGGATTACGCACCGGCGAATAATCGCAAATTAGGTTGAGGCCGATGGAGGCCGCCCACCTCGTAATAGACTCCACAGCGGAACCCATCCGCGTTAACAAAGCTCGATTTGCTTCCGAGAAATACGCCAATACTCGCAGAAGTTCCAAGAAATCGCTTGGTCCGACTCAAACGGCGAGCACACTTAAGTGTGTATAGATTGGCGGGAATCTGCGCTTGTGATTGTGGAGTAATGCCTAGTGAATCAGAATACGAATAACTCGGATCGCGACTTCCGGACGGATAGCGCGCCTCAGAAAGTTGATAATTCGGTAGTGGCTGATCGCACGCCGCTAGGCAGGTTGAGTATCGCCGGCGACGAATTCCGGGGGCAACTATGATCGACATCGCCGACAACCCGGAAGATGGCGACGCGCCTGCTGCCCAACCGGGGCAATTACTGCCGCTTGCTGTCGGCCCGAGGGAACTCGCGGAACTGCTCCGCATCAGCCCGCGTGAACTTCAACGGCTTCGAAATCGCGGACTTGTTCCGGCGCCTGACCTCTCGGTATCGCGGCGCATCCAACGCTGGAGCCTCGACAACGTTCGCGCGTGGCTTGGCGCGGGCTGCCCGACGCAAGAAAACTGGCGATTGCACCGCGGTCAACATCGCAAGGCTGGTGCACGGTGAAACTCTCGCCGCGCACAGCCGCGACTGCGCAACCTGCGAGTTGTTACGCGAGCGTCGAATCGCCGTTCTATCCGCGAATCGCTGGCTTAAGGTTCGCGACCTGGCAATTCGCCGCGCGCTCTTGAAGATCTTCCGTGACACGTTCAAAGATCGCGCAACCGGCGAGCGCAAGCCGGCGATGAAGTGGTCTATCGCGATCATGTTCCGGGGCGAGCGTCTGCGCTTTTCCGCATTCCGCGACAAGAGCGCTTCGGAACAGTTCGGCCGCAAGCTCGAGCGCCTCGCGAGTCTGTGTGATGCCGGAGAAATCCCCGATGCCGCGCTGAGCCAATGGGTTGCACAGCTCCCGACTTTGCTCCGCGACCGACTCGCTTCCGCTGGATTGCTCGACGAGCGCAGCATGGAGTCAGCGCGGCCTCTATGCGACGTGGCGGGCGGCAAGGGCCGCCGCACCCTGGTCGACGAGTTCGAAGCCGCGCTGCTCGCCCGCGGCAACAGCCCGGGCCACGTGAACCAAACTTCAAATCGTGTGCGCGCGGTGATCAGTGGCTGCGATTTTCGCTACTGGAACGACATCGAGGCCCGCAAAGTCGAGCAGTACCTGAGTCGCCGACGATCCGGCACCGGCGATGAGGAGATCCTCAGCCCAAAAACTTCGAATTACCTGCTCCAGTCCATCCGCCAGTTTTGTGGCTGGATGGTGACGCACGGCCTCGCTACCGCGGACCCGCTGCGCAGCCTGCGGCCGCTCAACTGCCGCGCAGACGTCCGCGTTCGGCGCCGGGCACTAACTCCCGACGAGCTGCGAATCCTCGTCCGCGCAACCGAGACCGGGCCAAGCCGTGACCGTATGAGTGGGAGCGAACGCGCGTTGCTCTACCGCTTGGCCGTCGAAACGGGACTTCGCCGAGCAGAACTCATGTCGTTGCGCGTGTCGAGTTTTGACTGCGCGAAGCCACAGCCCACAGTCAAGCTTCTGGCCGCCTACAGCAAGCGTCGGCGTGACGATGTCGTGCCGGTGCGCCCCGCCCTCGCCGCCGCGTTGCATGCCTTCCTACAAGGCCGGCCGGCGACGTCGATGGCATTCGGCATGGCGCGGAACTGGAACGCAGCGGAAACCATCCAAGAGGACCTGGCGGCCGCTGGTGTGCTTGCGCGAGATGCAGACGGAAAAGTCATCGCGATCGACGACCACAGCTGCGTGGTCGACTTCCACGCCCTGCGGCACACGTTCATCTCGAACCTGGTGAACGGCGGCGTCCAGCCCAAGGTCGCGCAAGCTCTCGCGCGGCACTCGACGATCACGTTGACGCTCGATCGCTACACGCACTTGCGCGCTGGCGACGAATTGAAGGCGCTCGAAACACTGCCGGATCTTGGCGAAGTGCAAGCGAATGCAACCCCCGAAGGGGACGGCAACTAGTCCTCCGATGTGGGTCGCGAGGAACGCCTGCCGGACAACATCTTGAGTTCCCGCCGGCCCCTCGACTTCGGCGAGTTCTCGCTGCACGGAAGCTAGCCTTCCAACAAGGTGCCGGCCTGGCGAGAGTTGCTCAGACCCGCGTTCACCGAAAAGCCCATGCTGCCGGGCGGGCTGAAGACGACGCGGGGAACACTGGCTTCTACGGCACTTTCCACGCCGGCGGACCTATCCCCCTTCCAACGCCGCGGGTATGCTCTCGCGGCATGGACTTGGGCCGCCGTTCGCTGCGGGTCTTCATCTCCTCCCCCGATGACGTCAAGGACGAACGCGAGGCCTGCCGCCGGGTCATCGCGCGAATCGCCCGGGAATTCCGTCACGAGTTCGCACTCGAAGCGGTCATGTGGGAGTGGAAACCGCTCCTCGCTGACGCGCATTTCCAGTCGCAGATCCCCGCGCCGCGTGACACCGACATCACGGTCGTAATCCTCTGGAGCAGGCTTGGAACCTACCTTCCCGAGGACCGATTCCCCGGGCCGGTTTCGGGCGCCCGCGTGACGGGAACTGAATGGGAGTTTGAGGACGCGCTCGCTGCTCGCCGCGCCCAAAATGTTCCAGATATTCTGGTGTTCCGGAAGCAAGACGCCGAGTTGTCTCTGCCAGCTTCGACGCACGCGCTCGACGAGCAGCGCGAGAGCCTGCGACTGGTCGAGAAGTTTTTCGAACGCTGGTTCCGCGCTCGGCCTGATGGAAACGTTGACATCGCGCTTCGTGCCTTCCGCGCCTCGACGGAGTTCGAGAGCATTTTCGAAGAGCACCTCCGAGAGCTTCTGAAGCGACGCCTCGGGTCGACGGGTCGAGTGATTTCATGGCATTCAGGTAGCCCCTATCGAGGGCTGCTAGCCTTCGAACCGGAGCACGCCGAAGTCTTCTTCGGACGCGGGAAGGCAGCGCGTAGCCTTCGCACCCAACTCGAGCGGCGCGTAGCCGAACAGACGCCCTTTCTCGTGGTTCTGGGCGCGAGTGGCAGCGGAAAGTCGTCGTTCGTCAAGGCAAGCCTAGTCCCACTAATGCAGGCCGGCGCATGGGTGGCCGGCATCGGTGTGTGCCGATACGCCGCTCTGCGGCCGGGCGATGATGAGCACGACCCGCTCGCGGCCATAGCCCGGGCGCTCCTGCAACCGTCGGCGCTGCCGGAACTGAAAGAGAGCGGATTCGAAGACGCCAACGCCCTCTACCGGCTCCTCAGCGAGAGCCCGGCGTCCGCAGCGAGCGCAATTGCTGGCGCCTTGCGGGTTGCGGCATCACGCGTGCCCCCGCGCGCGCATCAGCGAGCCGCGATCCTAATCGCAGTCGATCAGTTGGAGGAACTATTCACCAACGCATTCGAGGATGCCGTGCGCGAAGGGTTTGTCCGGGTTCTGGATTCACTTTCCCGTACGTGCGCGGAGGCGGCGGAGACTTCGAATGGGCCCCTCATCATCGTGGTGGCCACGCTGCGCAGCGATTTCTACGGCCACATCGATCGCATTCCAACCCTTGCTCGCCTGATTCAAGGCGAAGGTCAGTTCCTACTCTTGCCTCCTGCCGAGGACGAGATCGCGGAGATGATCCGATTGCCGGCGCAACTTGCGGGACTGAGCTTTGAGCGCGACGAAGAGCGCGGGACTGGGCTCGACGAGCAGATCCTCGCAGTCGCTCGCCGCGACACGAGGGTTCTGCCGATGCTCAGCTTCTTGCTCGATCAACTCTGGCAATTGCGAACTGATGACGGACGCCTGACATTTGCCGCCTATGAGGAACTAGGGGGACTTGAAGGATCCCTGGCACGGTGCGCGGAGGAACTGCTCGTTGCGCTCCCGGAGGAGGTTGGCGCCGCGCTTCCCACGGTGCTGGGTGCGCTGGTCAGTGCCGCGTCCTCGGATCTCGCAGTCGAGGGCTCGAACGCCAGTTTCACTGCACGATGGCTCGCCATCGATCGATTCTCAAAGGGTTCTCCCGAACGCCGCCTGATCGACGCATTGCTCGCTCCAGATATTCGCCTGCTGGTCGCCGATGCCGATCGAGGCGAGATCCGGGTCCGTGTGGCGCACGAGGCGTTGTTCTCGCATTGGAAGCGCGCGCAAACACTATTGGAAAAGGATCGAAAGGACCTGATCCTGATCGATCGGCTTTCTGCTTCAGAACGGCTCTGGAGGACATCGAAAGCCCCGGACAGATTGCTTCCGGCTGGATTGCCGATGGCGGAAGGCGTCGACCTGGTTGCAAGAAGGAGTCGAAGCCTAGCCCCCGACATCGTCGAGTACATCAAAAGTTCGCAGGAGCTGGAGTCGTTGCGCCGCCGCAAACGCAAGCAGTGGGCTCGGCAGCTCATGACGCTCTTCGCGACGATCGCACTGGTGGCGTCGGTGCTCGGAGTGGTCGCATGGCGGAAGGGGATCGAAGCTCGCGAGCAGGGCGCTGTGGCTACGTCCAGAGCGGACAAGATTCGAGAACTGGCTGATGGTGTGATATTCGATCAACTCGACAGGCTTGAGCGGATCTCCGGTACGTTCACACTCAGGGTCCAGCTAATTCATCAAGCTCAGCAGTTCATGGCGGAAATCCGATCGGAAGTCGGGACGCGCAAGGGCCTCGAAGGTTCCTACATCGCCGCGCTGAACCAACTCGGCCGAGCACAGTCTGCGGCGGGTCGGACATCCGACGCACTAAAAACCGTGCTGGAAGGCCTCGCAATCAGCCGGCAGCTGACGAGAGCCGACCCGGAAGACTTACAGACGCGGGAGACCCTTGCGGTCTCCCTCGAGAATGTCGGGGACTTGCGCCTCCGGTCCGGCGAATTGGTAGAGGCTCAGAAGTGCTACGGGGAGAGTCTCGAGATATTCCGGCAGTTGGCTAGGGCCGCGCCGAACGACGTACGAACCCAGAGCGCTTACTCGGTCAGCCTCCAAAAGGTCGGAAACGTGCGCCTACAGTCTGGGGAGATGGAGGCAGCTCAGGCGTGCTTCGAGGAGAGTCTAGAGATCCTTCGGCTGCTGGCTGGGGCTGACCCGACTGATGCAGAAGTTCAGCGCAGCTTGTCGTTTAGTCTCAACAAGGTAGGAAGTGTGCGCCTCCGGTTCGGCGAACGGGAACAGGCTCAGAAGTGCTTTGAGGAGAGTATCGATATACGTCGGCGGCTGGTGGCAGCCGCCTCTAACGACGCACAAGCCCAGCGCGACTACTCCGTCAGTCTCGAGCTTCTTGGGGATGCCCACCTCCGGTCCGGTGAACGAGAAGAGGCTCTGAAGTCCTTCCAGGAGAGCCTTGAAATCCGGCGGCGGCTGGCTGGGGCCGACCCGAGCAACACAGAAGCGCAGCGC
>JAYUUV010000173.1:0-20557 GCA_043754695.1 Planctomycetota bacterium | reverse complement strand
TGATCGCGGGATCCCCTTCGCAACAGCACATTTAGTGCTGTTGCGATTCGTCGCTTCGCGACGAACCGGGGCTTACCTCAGCGACGGTGTCGTCGTGCGAAAGATCCTCGATCATCTCGGACTGCCGAGCGAGCCTCCAATCCTCGCGAGCTCACGCGTCGGCGAAGAACTGGCCTTTGGCGCGTGATGCGAACACCAGCGGGCATCCGCGCGCGCACGCTCCGCGTGCGCGCGAGGCGACGTATTGCCACGCGAGCAAGAGCCTGCCGCTCGAGCGCTGTCGGAGGACACATCACGGCACGCCGAGAACGCCTCGACCCGCAAACACCGGCGAAAACGGCTACCTCGCGGCCCCCATCCCCCTCCGGGGTGCTACCGTGACGGCATGGTCAGGGGCTTGGAGTTCCTATCCGTAGAGTTATGGGGGGCTCAACGACCGCAATGGTGAAGCGTGCTGGTGTGGCTCTGCTGCTGGTCATCCTATGGGCTGCTGGGCTCGTAGGTGGCACCCTTTTCGGCTGGTGGCGGCGGCCGCTTGCGCCCTCGAATGATCCGAGCGCCTTCATGCGAGCTGCAATCCCCATTATTAACGTGGGCAATCGTGCCAACACGGCCCTCATCCTGATCGAGAGAGGTGCCATCAGTGCTGAGTACTACTCCGCAAACTCCGATTCCATCGACCGAAACACCGTCTTTGCGACGGCGTCTTTGAGCAAGTGGATCACAGCACATGCCGTCATGAAGCTTGTGGAGCAAGGCAAGCTGGACCTCGATCGACCGGTCGAGAGCTACCTCACGAGATGGCACCTTCCAGCGAGCTCGTTCAATTCGCGTGGTGTCACCGCGCGCCGACTTCTGAGTCACACAGCCGGACTTACCGACGGGCTGGGTTTCGGAGACTACCGACGTGATGAGGCCCTGCTGACGTTAGAGCAGTCGCTGTCCGCGCCTCGGGCATCGACTGGTCGCCCTGCGGCGCCCATCACTGTGGGGATCGAGCCAGGCACTCAGTTTCGATACTCGGGCGGTGGCTACTTGCTGCTCGAACTGTTGGTTGAAGAACTCTCAGGAGAGCAGTTCGAGACCTTCGTCACTCGCGAAGTACTCCAGCCCCTCGGCATGGTGCGCTCTGGCTACGCCGATTTGTCTGCAATCCCCAACTCGGCGAAGTCATACGACGCCGATGGTCGGCCGGCACTGATCTACCGATACGCTTCAAGAGCGGCGACAGGCTTCACCACGTCAGCTGGTGACATGGTCAAGATGGTGCTTGCGCAACTACGAACGGTTGAGGGCGGCCCACTCAGCAAGAGGACGCTCGAGTCCATGCGCGCAGCCGAGGCAACATCGATGGGCGTCGACATCTGGGGATTGGGCACCGTCCTTTATGCGCCAACAGAGCAGGGTGGCGCTGTCTTTGGCCATGACGGCACCAATGAGCCAGCGATCAGTGCCACTGTCCGGATCAACCCGAAGACGGAGGATGCGATCATCGTCCTTGCGACCGGCAGCAAGGCACTCGCGTCGCAGCTCGGCGCGGAGTGGGTGCTCTGGCAAACCGGCCTGCCTGACATACTCACCATCCCCGCCGAGATCCGTAGAGTGACACCTTGGCTCGGCGCGGGCGCATGCGGCATCGTGCTACTCGTCTTCGTGCCAGTCTGGCGCAAGCGACGCAGACGCACGCAAGGCGCCGCCCAACAACCGGTTGCAGCGGACTGGACTGCGCGCCGCCGCTGAACCGGAGCGTTGGGCGTCATAATTCACCCTCGGAACCGACGGGGCCCAGGGAGAGATCTGAATGCAAGTTCTCACATTCGCTTACTGGGCCAACATTGTCATCCTCGTGCCAATTGCCGTTCCCACGATTTTCCGGATCTTTCCGACGGATGAAGGCCGCATGGAAGAAAGCCGAGGGTGGCGGGTCCTGGTCGGCAGCCTCTGGACTGCGATCCTTGTCTTGTCTGTGCTCGGACTCTTTGCTCCTAAGCGCTACGCACCGGTCCTACTGCTGCAGCTCGTCTACAAGTCAATCTGGCTTCTCGTCTATGCGGCGCCCCGGATACTGCGTCGCGAGTATGCGTCCATTCCATGGGGTATTACCGTCTCCTTCGCCGCTATCGTCGCCGTCTGGCCGTTCATCATCCCGTGGTCCGCACTTCTTACCGAGCTCCGATAATGACCGGTTGCCAGCCTCAACTACAAGAGACGCCTGACAACAGCATGCAGCGGACGGCGCTGAGCGCCGCAGCTGATGCTGAGCGTTAGGCGGCAGGTGCCGACAAGCTGGCAACGAGAGTTGTGGGAGGCTCAACGACCGCAATGGAGAAAAGTGCTGGTGTGGCTCTGCTGCTGGTCAGCCCTCGTGATCGACGGCACGTACAGCTGCGCGTCGGCAGCGCTCGCGCCAAGATTTCATGCTGCGTCGCCGCTCGAGGACTCTGATGTCGAAGAACTCGCGCGCACGCTCCAGCGGCGCGTGACGCGCTATCTCGAGCGCAGGGGTCACCTGCCGCGCGACTCCGCTGTCGGCGACGAGCCCTCCGAGCCTGAGCTGCTCGCCCTGATCAGCGCAGCCTCGGTCCAAGGTGGCGCGGCCTTGCCGCCAGAGAGCAAGCCGCCCGTCGCGCGCCTGGGCCGAGGCAGCGCAGCCCGCAGGCCGATGCTGCCCGGCTCGCTGTGCTTTGACCACGAGGGTTATTCGCTGCACGCGCAGGTGCTCGTGCCCCAAGGACAGCGCGAGCGCCTCGAGCATCTCTGCCGCTATGTCGCGCGCCCCGCGATCGCCACAGAGCGGCTTTCGCTCGCGCGCGACGGCCGCGTGATCTACCGGCTGCGCAGGCATTGGCGCGACGGCACGTCCGCGGTGTCGTTTGATCCGCTGACTTTCATCGAGCGACTTGCGGCCCTTGTGCCACGGCCGCGCGCGCATCAGCACACTTATCATGGTGTGCTCGCACCCGCGGCGCCCTATCGCGACTTGATCGTGCGGGGACCGCGCAGGGCAACAACGGCGAGTGCAACGCCGGCTGACTGTGCAGCCGCGCACGACTCTGACGCAGAGCGCCGCGCGAAGACACGACGCCTGACTTGGGCCGAGCTCTTGCAAAGAGTTATTGCCATCGACGTGCTCGAGTGCCCGCACTGCGGTGCACGACGCAAGATGATCGCGGGATCCCCTTCGCAACAGCACATTTAGTGCTGTTGCGATTCGTCGCTTCGCGACGAACCGGGGCTTACCTCAGCGATGGCGTCGTCGTGCGAAAAATCCTCGACCACCTCGGACTGCCCAGCGAGCCTTCAATCCTCGCGCGCTCACGCGTCGGCGATGAGCTGGCCTTCGGCGCGTGATGAGAACACCAGCGGACATCCGCGCGCACGCTCCGCGTACGCGCGAGACGACGCATTGCCACGCGAGCCAGAGCCTGCCTCTCGAGCACTGTCGGACGACACTTCGTGTCTCGACCAGAGCGACTCGAACCACAGAAACCAGCGAAAACGGCCGCCTCGCGGTCCCACCCATCGCGCCGGCGCTACCGTGAAGGCATGATCAGGGGCTTGGAGGTCCTATCCGTCGTTCAGCACGGATTCTGCAGGTCAAGGACCAGCT
This sequence comes from Planctomycetota bacterium, assembly GCA_043754695.1. Classification (GTDB taxonomy): domain Bacteria; phylum Planctomycetota; class UBA1135; order UBA1135; genus JADJQU01. Next base: position 16,947 of record JAYUUV010000173.1, on the reverse strand, counting down.
CGGTGGCGGTGGCGCTCTGCTTCATCCTCAGGCCCGCAGTCGCGGCCGGATCGTCCCCAAGCCCCCGTCGATGCCAAGGCACTGGCCCGTGACCCAACTGTTGGCTGGGTCGAGCAAGAAAACGATCGCCGCGGCAACATCACTTGGCTCACCCAGACGTCCCGCAGCATGCATGGCGATCGAAGCCTTCTCTGCCGTCGAGCTGGCCAAGATTTGCTGCGACAGGGGCGTACGTGTGAGGCCCGGAGCTACACAGTTGACTCGCAGCGAACCGGCATAACTTGCCGCTGCCGAAAGCGTCAGGGCGATGACTCCACCCTTGGCGGCAGCAATGGCCTCGTGACTGGCAAGTCCCGTGCGTGCGGCGGCCGAGGCCATGAGCACCACCGAACCACCGCGACTGCGCATCACGCGACCCGCGGCGCGCACGGTCGCGAAAGCTGTGGTCAGGTTTTGCGCCAGCGTGGCCTGGAATTCCTCGGCGCTGGTCAAGTGTGCAGGCTTGATCAAGATCGAGCCTGCAAGGTTGGCTACGCCGGCAAGCGCTCCCAGCTCGCTCGAAGCGCGATCAAACAACATGTCCACGGCGCCGAAGTCGCGCGCGTCTACCGTCGCACAGGGCGCGCTGAGCTCTCGAGCGAGCGCCGCAAGCCGCTCGCCATCGCGGGCCGCGAGGAATACGCGCGCGCCAGCGGACACGAGCCTTCGCGCGGTTTCAGCACCGATCCCTCCGCTCGCGCCAAGCACCAAGAACGCAGAGTTCGAGATCGCCGGTGTGCTCATGGGCCGTTCAAACAACCGCTGGCAGCAAGCGCAAGTGAGGCGTGGCACGCGCGGCGCGCTGTCAAAGTGGGATGCGTTACCAGCATGGCTCAGTCCCGTCCGCGGCCGGCTCCGAGAAGCAACGAGACGACTTCAGCACGTTGCGCCGGCTGTGTGTCGAACACGCCACGAAACGCCGTAGTGAGCATGTCGGAGCCGCTCTTCGAAGCGCCGCGCATGCGCATGCACATGTGCTGCCCTTCGAGGATCACCGCGACGCCGCAAGGGTCCAGGTGATCGACGATCGCGTCGGCAATCTGAGCGGTCAGTCGCTCCTGCATTTGCAGGCGGCGAGCAAAGACGTCCACCGTGCGCGCGATTTTCGAAAGACCACAAACGCGATCCTTGGCCGGCAGGTAGGCGATGTGCGCGCGGCCGAAGAACGGCAGCAAGTGGTGCTCACAAAGACTGTGGAATTCGACGCTGCGAACTGCCACGAGCTCGTTGCCCCCTGTGGTGCGGTGCTCGAACTGTTTGCCCAGGTGTCGGGCGGCTTGGTCCCGACTACCGGCCGTCAGGTCGCTCCAAGCCTTGGCAGCTCGCAGCGGAGTCTCACGCAGGCCCTCGCGGTCGGGGTCCTCTCCGATCGCGAACAGAAGTTCCCGAACCGCACGCTCGATACGTGGTCGATCAACGCCCTCGGTTCCCGGCCTGCCCAGTCGCTCGCCATCGAGGAGCTCGTTGTTCACGTGGTGTCCTGCTTCAACGCGATTGTGCTTCGCTTTGATCGGACTGATGAAGATCTGGGATCGCAGGCTTGGTTGCATCATCTACCTCTATGCGAGGCACCTCGCCCGGCGACCTGCGTTGGATGCAAGAAAACGGCGAAGCGCTGGGCTATCAGGGAGACGTGCAGAAGTCGGCCTCGTGCGGAACTTGCGCGGCCCGCATGCAGCCGATTCCGACCAAGAAACCGCCTCGGCCCAAGTGTGAAGGCCGGCATGCAGTCCGCTGCCGCTGCCAGCGACATCCGGCGCACTCGCTGATGGCAACAGAAAAGGGAACCTCTTGGCGATTGCGCCGGCGGGGTGGAGAGGCGGAACCTCGCATCCCGGAGCGCAGCTCACCATCATCTGCAGATTGACGTCGTGACGATGAGCCACCTCGTATAATGAGCAGGTATGCCGCCTCGCTCCGCTGTTTCATCGCCACGGTTGGCGCGAGAGCCAAACCGCGCACGGCTCGTCATTGTCTTCGGCGACCAGCTCGATCTGGATGCCACGCTCATTCGCTCGCTCCAGCCCGAGGACACCGTCCTCATGATGGAAGTGGCGAACGAATCGCGACATGTCCAAAGCCATGTGCAGCGGACCGTCCTGTTCCTCTCCGCGATGCGCCACTTCGCCGCCGAGTTGAAGCGGCGACAGATCCGCGTCAGGTACATCGCCCTCGACGATCCGGAGAACACGGGCGCGTTCGAGACGGAAATCGCGCGCGCGGCGCTCGTGCTCAGGCCGTCGCAGATCGTGTGCACGCATCCCGGCGAGTGGCGTGTACTGGATCTGCTCGGGCTCGTTCGCGACTCCACCGGAGTCCCGCTCACGATCCTGCCCGACGAGCACTTCCTCACGACGGGCGAGGAATTCGCCGCGTGGGCGAAGGACCGCCGCTCGCTCACCATGGAGTTCTTTTACCGCGAGCAACGCCGGCGGACGGGCTATCTCATGGACGGCGAGGGCCAGGGCGCCAAGCCCGTTGGAGGAGAATGGAACTTCGACAAGGAGAACCGTCTCCCCTTCGGCAAGCAGGGCCCGAATCCGCGGCCTCGTCCGCCGCTGAGGCATGCGTGCGATGCAATGACCCGTAGCGTCCTCGCGACGGTAAAAAGCGTGCTGCCCGACCTGCCCGGCCGCGTCGAATCGTTCGCATGGCCCGTTACTCGGGAACAAGCCCTGGCCGCCCTCGAAGATTTCATTCAGCACCGTCTCGCCCTATTCGGCCCGTACGAGGACGCACTGTGGACCAGCGAGCCGACGCTCTATCACTCCACGCTCTCGAGTTGCCTGAACCTCAAGCTGCTTGGTCCGCGCGAGTGCTGCGATCGAGTCATCGCGGCATATCGCGAGCGCAAGGCCCCTTTGCAATCCGTCGAGGCGTTCGTGCGGCAGATCATCGGCTGGCGCGAGTTCATCCGCGGCGTCTACTGGCTCGAAGGCCGAGCGTACGAAGATCGGAACGCGCTCGACCAACACGGCGAGTTGCCGCGCTTCTATTGGACCGCCGACACCGACATGGCCTGCATGAAGGCCTGCGTCGAACAGGTGCTCGACACCGGCTTCGGCCATCACATCCAGCGCCTGATGGTTACCGGCAACTTCGCCCTGATGAGCGGCGTCGGCCCGAGGGCCGTGAGCAACTGGTACCTCGGTATGTTTGTCGACGGCGTGGACTGGGTGACGCTCCCGAATGCGTTGGGCATGGTCATGCACGCTGATCAGCGCCCCGGTGCCGCTCAAGGCGTCACTGGTCTGGTGGGCACCAAGCCCTACGCGGCAAGCGGCAAGTACATCGAGCGGATGAGCAACTATTGCACGGGTTGTCGCTACGAGCCCGCGGAGCGCAGCGGCCCGTCGGCCTGCCCCGTGACGCTCTTCTACTGGGACTTTTTGATCCGCACCCGCGAGCGGCTGGGCCAAAACCAGCGCATGGCGATGGTCTTCAAGAACGTGGACCGCATTCCACCCGAGGCCCGCGAGCAGATCGCGATCGAAGCCGATCTACTGCGTCGCAAGCTCGGCATCACGACCAAGACACGCGGCTAGCAGATGGGATGACCGGGTCGTCCCGGCAGGCTGTGCCACGCGCTGAGACATCGCGGGGTCGGTCAACGTAAACCAGTTCGTGGTCGAGCGCGGCGTGAGATCGAATGGATCGCTGCCAGACTTCGCAGTCCGACACAGCCCTTGAGTCCGGCCTGGATCGCGGAATTGGGTACAGGAGCGCGGACCCTTGAAATCGGATCCGGTCGGCTGCATCCGAGCGCCCACCTCGGCCGAACTGAGTTGAGCAATCGTCCAGTGCTCCTTCCAGAGCGCCCACTCCCCATCCTTCGACCGCGGTTCAGGCCTCGGGTCCACATTTCCATGCTCAACGCGTCCGTCATCGCCCAGATCGTCATCGCCGCTTCCGTCCTCTTCGTGTGGATCTTCCGCTTCGAGAACATCGAAAAAGAGTTCGGAGAGTACCGCTTGTCGATCGTGTTCCGCAGCTTCATCGGAGCGGCGAAGATCGCACTTTCGACATTGCTGATCGTTGGCATCTGGTACCCATCGCTCGTGCTGGTTCCTGCACTGATGATGGCAGTTCTCATGGCCGGCGCGCAGTGGTCGCACTTCAAAGTGCGGCACGCATTTGTCAAATTTGTTCCCTCGCTGGTGTTGCTCCTGCTCTCGCTAGTCGTCGCTGGATTTCATGCGGGACTCGTAGGCTAGGTGGGCCTGCGAACTGCCTTGACCCTGGTCTCGAGCCTAGCTTTCATTTTCTACGGGACTTATTGCCTGACTTCGTCCGCGATGGAACGGGAGTTCCTGCGCTATGGGCTGGTACAGCTGCGCGTGATCACCGGCTGGTTGGAGCTCCTAGGTGGCGTGGGACTGATCTTCGGACTGTGGTGGATGCCAGGCTTCTTGATTTCATCGGGAGGTTTGTCGCTCCTGATGCTGTGCGGTCTTTTCACGAGATTGAGGATCGGAGATCCTTTTCATCTGTGGCTCCCGGCCCTGCTGCTGATGCTCATCAATACATATCTGCTGGTTGACTCACTGCGCAATCGCGGGTGAAAAGTGCGCGACACCACGTTTCGCGCGCACGTGTCGATGTCGAGCGAGACGTAGCCGCTGGTGCTGGGAATGTTGCCCGGCGAGCGCAACGCCGGCGGACTGCACAGCCGCGCACGACTCTGACGCAGAGCGCCGCGCAAAGATACGGCGCCTGACATGGGCCGAATTGCTGCAAAGAGTTCTTGCCATCGACGTGCTCGAGTGCCCGCACTGCGGAGCACGGCGCAAGCTGATCGCGATGATCTCAGACGGCGTGGTCGTGCGAAAAATCCTGGACCACCTCGGGCTGCCGAGCGAGCCTCCAATCCTCGCGCGCTCACGCGTCGGCGAAGAACTGGCCTTCGGCGCGTGATGCGAACACCAGCGAACATCCGCGCGCGCACGCTCCGCGTGCGCGCGAGGCGACGCATTGTCACGCGAGCCAAAGCCTGCCGCTCGAGCGCAGTCGGGCGACACTTCGCGGCACGCCAAGAACACCTCGACCCGCAAAACATGGCGAAAACGGCCGCTTCGCGGCCCCCATCCCCCTCCGGAGTGCTACCGTGACGGCATGGTCAGGGGCTTGGACTTCCTATCCGTCGAGGTTCAATTCGATGAGTGGTATTCCATCTTCATTCCGCGGGCCAGGCAGGGCAATTACTTCATCGTGTGGCTCGCACCGGATTATTCGGCCGCCGCGGTGGGCACGCTGAGCCGAAAGTGCCTATGGATATTGTCGCGGCAACCCACCCTTGCGCTGGACACCTACCATCGAATTGTCGAGCACTGCCGCGAATTGGGGTTTCCGGTGGAGAACCTGATCGTCGAGGCGGCGCAGGCGCACTGAAGATTCAGACCTGCGCGACGTGCGGTCCTGGAGCTGGACCTCGCTGCGCTGGAAGCGGGATACGGAACCAGGCTCGACTTCGACTTCGCGAGGGCGTACGCCTACCGAGCGCGCTCATCTGCGCGCTTGCGAAAGGGATACTGTTTGGTGTCTCATTCTTCGGGTAGACCCAAGAGCAAACACTTTTGTCAGATTCGCCCACTCGCTACCGCCTCAATGAGCTCGCCGTGCTCGCCACCGAACTCGGCTTCTCTAGTCGAAGGGTCGACGAGAACAGGCTCAACGTCACCCTCGAGGACGCCGTCTTGGAGTTCTTCAACATGATCGAGGAAAGCGACACTCTCGTCGGGTTCAGGGGAACTCCGTGGCACTACCACGGGAGCGTCACCTTCGGCACCGGCGACGCAACCTATGTCGATTACGACGAATTCGATCTCCTGATCGGACTTGGGCTCGGCGAACTCCTCATCTTCAGCCAGTTCGTGGACGGCGTCCTGCGTGACCGTTGGATCGCCCACAAGAGTGACACTCTCGACGATGCTCGCTACCTGGAGCCAGGCGAAGAAGTCCGCATCTATCGCCTCAAGCAGAACCGCGCTGAGTCTTCCGCAACTCCAGGATCCCCTTAGCGAAGACGCAGGACACTGGGGCGTGAGACGCTGGGTGCAGTCTGCCCGCCGCGGAGCGTTGCACAACGTGCACTCGACCAATCCGCCCGCCGCGCGCAGCGGGTCCCGTCGTACCCCAAGTGCGTCAGAGCAACATGTCCCCCGCCGGGTCCGGCTGCTAGCCTGCAACCATGCTGCGCGTCCTCCTGCTCCTCGCACTCGCCACCCTCCCTCGATCGACTCAGGCAGGCGAGCGTCCAAACATCCTCTTCATCATGAGCGACGATCACGCGCAGGCCGCGTTATCGTGTTACGGCTCGAAGCTCAACTCGACGCCCAATCTCGATCGACTTGCACGCGAGGGAGTGCGCTTCGAGAACTCGTTCGTCACGAACTCGATCTGCACGCCGAGCCGGGCGACCCTGCTCACGGGGAAGTACAGCCACAGGAACGGCGTACCGGTCTTCAACCGCTTCGACGGCTCGCAGCCCACGGTGGCGAAGCTGCTCCAGGCTTGCGGCTACTACACCGGGATGATCGGCAAGTGGCACCTTGGCAGCGATCCCTCGGGCTTTGACACCTGGACGATTCTGCCCGGTCAGGGCGTGTACGTGAACCCAGCCTTCCTGACACCGGCGGGGCGCATCGAGACGAGCGGCTACGTGACGGAGGTGATCACCGACATGGGCCTCGAGTTCCTGCGCACGCGGCCGAAAGACAAGCCCTTCTTCCTGATGTTGCACCACAAGGCTCCGCATCGCGAGTGGACGCCAGACGCGAAGAACCGTGAGCGCTTCAAGGATCAGGACTTCGCCGAGCCCGCGACCTTCCACGACGACTATGCGACGCGTCCCGCGGCCCTGCCCGAGAATCGCCAGACGGTCGCGCGCGACCTCACGCGGCGCGATCTCAAGCTCGTTCCGCCGACCGGCCTTGACGCGCAGGCGCGCCGCGCCTGGCTCGGCGTGACGCCAGACGAGGTCGAGATCACGCAGCCCGATGGCACCACGGCCACGCTCCGAGGCGAAAAACTCGCGCACTGGAAGTACCAGCGTTACCTGCAGGACTACCTCGCCTGCGTGCAGGGCGTCGACGACGGCGTCGGGCGCATCCTCGACTACCTCGACCAGAGCGATCTCGCGAAGAGCACGGTCGTCTTCTACACCTCTGACAACGGATTCTTCCTCGGCGAACACGGCCTGTACGACAAGCGCTTCATGTACGAGCCGTCGCTGCGCGTGCCCTTGCTCGTGCGCGGGCCGACTGTCGCCAAGCCCGGCAGCGTGGTGTCGCAGTTCGCGCTCAACATCGACTACGCGCCGACCTTCCTCGCGCTCGCCGGCGCCAGCATCCCAGCCGAGATCCAGGGCCGCAGCCTCCTGCCTCTGCTGCGCGGCGAGCCGCCGAGCGACTGGCGCACTTCCTTCTACTATCGCTACTACCACGATCCCGGCGACCACGACACGCGCGCGCACTACGGACTGCGCACGCAGAGCTACAAGCTCATCTACTACTGGAGGAAGGATGCCTTTGAGCTCTTCGACCTGCGCGCCGATCCGAACGAGGTCATGAACATCGCCGGCGATCCCGTGCAGCGCGAGACGCTCGACTCGCTGCGCGCCGAGTTGCTGCGCGCCAAGCAGGCCGTGGGCGACGACGACCGCTTCGCGAACGAGCAGCCCACGGACGGCGTCGACGGGCCCTTCGACGCAAAGCCGGTGAAGAAGGACTGATCCTCATCAAGCTTTCCCGCCCGAGCGGCGCGAGCATGTTCTGATGGACCGAAAGGCCCGTCACCTTCGGGGGCGCTGACGCGCAGGCCGGATCAGGAGCTTGGAATTCCTCCCCCTTCGTGCGGCTCAGCGCAGCTCGACTTCAGCCAGTCCTACGGCGTCCTGCGAGCCCTTCACGCCGACGCGTTCGAGCACGCGCAGTTCGATCGAACGGACCATGACGGGACTTGGCAAGGACCAGGCCGTCTTGCGCTCGTCGTCACGGTCGAGTCCGATCACGTAGCTCGGTTCTTGACCGTTGAACTTCAGCGCGAGGTGCCGGATTCGAGCGCTGCGCGCGCCGTCGACGCGTCCGAACTGCGGGTGAGTGAAGACAAGTGTGTTGGCGCGCGTGGCGCGGACGAGCGTGAGCGTCAGGCTCGGATTCGGATCGCCGTCGTTGCACAGCCAGCCAAGTGCGAGCGAACCGTCGATGGCGCGTGAGGCGGGCCAACTGGTGAGTTCGCTCGAGGCTTTGACGCTCGCTGGGCCGTCGCGCAGCAGGTTTCGCGCAGAGTCGCTTGCGTAGGCCAGCAACTCGGCGTCCATGACGTTTCGAATCTCGATCTTCAGCGGATCGGAGTAGAGATCGAGCGACTGGGCTGGGTCGGAATTCCCCGCTGGCAGGGCAAGACGAACGCGCGCAAAGATCGAGTGCGCTGCTGGCCGCGGAAACGTCAGCCGAGCCGCGAAACGCGTACCCGCTGACGGCTTGCTCGGATCGCCATTGACCGTCACAAGCGCAAGCGCATCGCGCAGTCCAAGGTCAAACGTAGGCTCGCCAACGTCCGAATGGGCATGCACGGCGACGACGTTCGCGCCAGGCCGGAAGAACGATTGGAGCGGCGCCAGCGTCTCGACCGGCGCGTAATCGAGCGCAACTCCGCGGCCGCTGTAGGCAAGCGCACCGTTGATCCACACGTCCACCGATTCGCCGCCGCCACCGGGTGTCTTCTCGTCGCTCGATCCAGCGCCAGCAGCGGCCAGGCGCGCCGTCTCGAGCGCGATGCCTTGCTTGGCGATCGCGGCGAAGTCCGACCTGCTGCGCGCAAGATAGAGCGCATCGAAGTCCGCGGCCTCACCCCCCAGCACAGTGAAGGAGATTCCGGTGAGACGCGCTCCCTCGCCGAGGTCCTCGAACAGATCGCGCGTCACCACGCTCCACTGTCCGGGCAGACTCTTCGCCACCGCGTCAGCTTCCCACTTGGCCGTATTTTCCCCGGCGTAAAAGCGCGAATAACGGCCCTGGCCCCAGGCACCGTTGACGGCCAGTTGAACCATCACGGCAGCGCCATCGCGCTTGCGCCACGCGAACTGCAGATAACGGTATTGCTGCGGCCCGGGCTTCTTGGCGATTTCGAAGAACCAGCCCGGCATCACTTCGCGATAGCGTTGCTGCGGCGTGACGCGCAGAACGGCGTTGCCATGCTGTGCGTCGCCGAGCGTCAGCGTCGCGGTGCTGCCTTCGCCGGCCTGCGAGAGTGCCTCGACGAACGACTTGCTCTCGTCGAACAAGCACACCAGCGGCGGACGGTTCATGCCCGTGCTCGCCGGGTCGAGCGCCGGCGCGAAACGCAGCACCAACTGTGGATCGACAAGATCGGCGGGCTCGAGTTCGAGCGCGGTTCTAAGCCACAAATTGCCTTTGGACCACTCGGTTTGGGACCAAGGCGTTTTCACGCTCTGATCGCTCGTTGCCAACTGGCCGAAGGCGCCGCGCACTTCATTCCAGCGCGAGTCGTCGTAGTCAGGCTTGTTCCAACCCTCGGGCGGCGCCTTGCTGGCCATGCGCCAGTCGATCGACCCCGAGCGCGCATCCGCGATCAGCGCCTGGTCGGGCGCGAGGTAGTCGACTCGAACCACGCGCGGGCCCTTGCCGCCATCGGCGGGCCAGCCGTACTTGCGCAGCACGCGCTCGCCGAACGACGAAATCCACACGTTGAGTGGCGTGTCGCCCGCGGCGCGCAACGACACGTCCTTGCCGACCGAGTCTTCGCCGTAGGTCCGCGAAGCGCGCCCGCGAGCTTCACCTGTGCTGGGAGCGGTCGCGCGGTTGAGGAACAAGAGCGCGAAGCAGGTATCAGGCTGGTTCGACCACATCCCGCTCTTTTCCTGCGCATCGACAAGGAAGCGCGCGCCTTCGCGGTACCAGTCGTGCGCGCCGAATTTCGCAAGCCCGGTGAACGCGCCGACGCGCTCGCAACCGTAGAGCCAGTAGTAGACCCAAGTCTGCGAATTCGCGAGCGGATCCGTCGAGGAGGAAAAGTTCTTCGCGAGCCAAGCCACGCCGTGCGACATCGCCGCGCTGCAGGCCCTGTGCAACGGATCGTGCTCGGGCAAATGCTGCTTGCAGATCGCGAGCACCGTCAGTCCCGCCGCGGTACGGCTGCCGCTCACCGGGGATCCCGCGCGATAAATGAAACCCGCCGGCGCGTACGCGCCGAGCGCCTTCTCCTGGCACGCAAGCGCGAAATTGGCCAGGTTTTGCCAGGCCTTGAGCGGGATGCTCACGCCATGTTTGGCCGCGACCCACAGGCCGAGCGCGCCGTACTGAGTGTTGGAAATGTCCGGCTCGCCACTGGGGTATGCGAAGCCATCCTGCTGCCAGGCGAGCAGTTCGTCGGCGATGTTCTCGATCAAGACTTCCTCGGTGTCGGTACCCAGCGCAGAGATCGCAAGCGACTGGAGGCCCGCCGCATACGTCTCACCAGGCAACTTGCAGCGCAGGAACTCGAGCGCGCGGCGTACGGCCGGACTCTTCGCGGAAACGCCCGACTTGAGCAGCGCGTAGAGCGAGAGTGCTGTCTGTCCGTTGCGGTATTCGCCAATCGAGTGGCGCCACGATCCATCGAGTTCCTGCGTCGCGATCAGGTAGTCGACGCCGTGGTCGATCGCCTGATCGATGCGCGCTTGCATGCCCGACCACGCGTCCTGCTCGGAGATCAGGCGCACAGGCCGCGCGGAGTCGGTCGCACTCAAGCGAAAGCGCTCGAAGACGTGCTGCTGTCCGAAGCCAAAGCGCAAGGTCACGAGCCAGCGCGTGCCGGTTTCGCCGCGCACGTCGCCGGCCAGCTCCAGGACAGCCGTGTGCGCTTTGCCCACTTGAGGGCCAATCGCCCAGCCCGTCGCCGCTACGCCGTCGTGCGCGCCCGAGATCGGAAAGCCGTTCTGTTCGAAACTCGCCGACGAGAACGAGACCATTGCGCCGGCAAGCTTCTTGGCTCCACTCGCGCCGGCCTGGATCTCGATCTCGCTCAACACGAAATTTCCGCCGCTGCTGCGTCCCGGTCCCGGCCCGTCGGGGTGAGCGCCCAGCTCGACATCGAGCTTCAATCCGCTCACGAGCGCGAGGTCGCTCTCGAGCTCGAGCGTGTACACGTCGCTCTCAGGGTTCGCGCCGCTCGCGACGATCGCACCGTCGGCTTCGATTGAAAGCGTCGCACATCCCGCGCTCGCGGCGCGCACCGGTCGCATCGGCGTCCACACGGCTACCTGTGCGACGGCGGGTGCACAAATAACGATCAGTCCGGCCAGCCTGGCCGAGCTGCGTAGGACTTGCGTGGAAAGCACGGCGGGGGCGATATCCGCAAGCGAACCTGCGGTCGGAGTGCTCGGGCCGCACAGCGCCGCCCGCGCCTTAGGAAGGGGCTCAGACTGTATCGTTCGCGACCGAACTTGTCCGGCGGCAGCCGCTGGTTGGTTGCATGGATTTCATGCCCAGCGGCGCATCCGCAGTCCAGCCGCGCTCTCCGATCCCCGTCGGCGCTGCGGGCAGGGCTGCAGGATGAGCAGCTTGGGCTTCTTCCCTCGCGCGCGGCTTTCGCGAAGCAGCCGGGCGCTGTGCCCACACTCGACGCACGAGTTGGCGGGACTGCTCCGGAGAGTCTCCGCCAGCGACGTGCTCAGGTGCCCGCACTGGGGAGCGCGATTCAGGGCTGGGCGCGGCAGAAGTAACGGTGCAACTCAGCCCTTCGAAGTCGGGCGAAGGCTTCGTGTCCTGCACGCTAGCCGAGGCTCTCGCTGCCCCTGGATCAGCTCTTGGAGAAAGCTCCGGACGATCTCGCCTCGGACGGGCGACGAGAACCAAGCAGGACCTCACTCGCACGCACACTCCAAGTGCACGCGGGGCGAGGCACTGCTTGGTGAGCAATTCTTGGCCCTACGTGAGCGATAGGATCTTCGGCCTCAGCTCTCCAGCCACGTGATGGCCCCGGTATCGAGGTCATAAATGCCACCGACGATGACCAGCTTGCCTGCGGCAATGAGGTCCTTCATCAGGGCGCTTCGCTCGACGATGTCCGCCATCGTCTGGCGAACGTTCGCGCGGGTCACCGACGCAACGAATGCCGCGTTGTGTGAGTCGTGTTTACCCTCGACACTGCTGCTTGCCTGAAGAGCAGGCTCGATGTTCGCGAGTGTCGATGTGAGGTTCCCGAGTTGAGCCCCGTCGCACGCACCTTTGACCGCGCCACAGCTCGTGTGGCCAAGGACGACGACGACCTTCGCGCCCGCGAGCTTGGTGGCAAACTCCATGCTTCCAAGAATGTCTGTGTTCTCGAAATTGCCCGCGATACGGGCAACGAAGAGATCACCGATGCCACGGTCGAAGACAACCTCCGGAGGAATGCGCGAGTCGAGGCAGCTCAGCACGACTGCCATGGGATACTGTCCCTTGGCGGTTGCCTTGGCTTGGGCAAGGTAGTCGCGCTGGGTGAGCTGGCCGCTCGCGAAGCGCTTGTTCCCGGCCTTCAGGATCTCCACCACTTGGTCGGGAGTCATGGCCTGTTGCTGCGACTGCGACAATACGGCTGACGTTGCAGGTGCCGAGTTCGTGCCCAGCGTGCTCGCACAACCCGACGCCCCGCCAAGCAGCAGGCATCCGAGCATCGCCAGCTTCATGGTCTTGCCGCCGTTTCTTCCAAAGTTCACGATCATTGCAACCTTCAGTTCCTTCTCTTTGATGTTCCGTGTGAATTGCGTGTGTTCCGCTGAATGGGCGAGGCCCTAGACCATCCTTTGGCAAGTTCAAATACCGGTCATGCGCCCCAGGAAAGAACCATGTATGTGATCGAGAAGGCCGAACTCACGCTCTCGCGGCTCGCACGCTGAGCTTCACTCCAGGTGACACGGCACCTGGCCTTGCTGCGACTCCTGCCGGCGACGCCCGAGAGCACACAGGTGTCGAAGTCGAGCCTAGGACCGTATCCCCGTGGCGGGGCGCGGACGTCACGGCGTCGATACACTCCCTGCATGACGCGTCGGACGCACGACGAGTTCACGGAGCACGCTCTCGAGCGCCTCAGTTGCGCGTCGCTCGGCGAAGAACTGGCCTTCGGCGAGTGATGCGAACACCAGCGGACATCCGCGCGCGCACGCTCCGCGTGCGCGCAAGGCGACGCATTGCCACGCGAGCAAGAGCCCGCCGCTCGAGCGCTGTCGGACAACACTTCGCGGCACACCAAGAACGTCTCGACCGGCGAAAACGGCTGTTTTGCGGCCCCCATCCCCTTCCGGGGTGCGACCGTGATGGCATGGTCAGGGGCTTGGAGTTCCCATCCCTCAAGGCCCACATCGAGCTCGAGGGGCGACTGCACTTTCGCGAGACGCACGTGCCGGAGATGTTGCGGCTCGGCCGCAGCAGGCTGCCCGTCGTCGTCGAGACACTGATGCTCAAGGACAGCCTCGAGATGACGGAAGCCGACCGCGCTCAAATCCTCGAAGCGTGTCGCAGCGCGCCCGAGGAGCGCATCGTGATCACGCACGGCACCGACACGATGGAACTCACAGCTCGCACGGTCGGAGCGGCGGGACTCTCGAAGACGATCGTGCTGACGGGAGCGATGGTCCCCTACACCTTCGGCAGCTCGGACGGGCAGTTCAACCTCGGCAGCGCGCTCGCGTTCGCACAGGCGCTTGCGCTGGGCACCGACGTCGCGATGAACGGGCGTTGCCTGCGCTGGGACGACGTGAGGAAGAACAGGAGCTCCGGCGTCTTCGAGGAGCGTGAATGAGCGCACGGTCGCGTGCATCCGTCGGGGTTTCGCGCGCGCATTGATGCGCGAGCTGATGGGCCCCGCTCCGCTCGACCCGCCGAGCCTATGGCAGCCAACCCTGCACGGCGAAAGCTTCGTCGCGACGCCGCTCGTCGAAGCGGACTTCGACGCGCTGTTCGCCGCCGCTTCCGATCCGGGCATCTGGGCGATGCACCCGGTGCGGGATCGCCATGAGCGCAAGCAGTTCGAAACGTTTTTCCGCACTGGAATCGAATCGCGCGGAGCACTGCTGTTCAGGGAGCCGCGCACACGCGAAGTCCTCGGCGGTTCGCGCTTCTGCGGCCACGACCCGCTGCAACGCCGTGTCGAAATCGGCTACACATTCCTCGTGCGCAGCCACTGGGGCACGGGACTCAACCTGGACGTGAAGAAGTGCATGCTAGCCCACGCTTTCAGGCGTGTGGACCTCGTCGAGTTCGTCGTCGGCGTGAACAACCTGCGCTCGCGGCGAGCGGTCCTGAAGCTCGGCGCGCAACTCCTGCGCACGCTCACGGAGCAGAAGCCCGAGGGCGAGCTGCGCGAATCGGTCGTCTACGGACTGCGCAAAGATGCGTGGCGCGCGCGGCGCGGTTGACACAGGTACCGAATCAGGTTCGATTTCGACTGGCGACCGCCGTCATGGGGTCTGTCAAGGTGCATGGCTGCGGCGTCGAAGTCGAGCCTGCTGCCCTGCTCCGGTCGAGCGAACAGTCCTCGGAAAAAGGAACGGCGCGAGCCGACTTGCGTCGACTCGCGCCGCTTGTCCGGTCAACCGCAGGCTAGTGCAGCGGACAAACGAGATTGTTGTCGGTATCGAGCTGAGTGGCGAGCGGCTCGTACTGTCCGCTGACGATCGCGTCGTGGACCTGGTCGATCACCTCGGTCATCGAGCGCGGGAACGAAACGCCGGGATGCGATGCGTTGAGCAAGGCCGCGGTCGCCATGCGGCCGAGCTTGTTCAATCCGCCGCCGCCGGTATTCAGGGCCGTCATGAGCGTGCGATCGGGATTGAAGGCGTTGACGCCGAAGATCGTGTCGAAATCGTCCGTGGGCAGGAAGCCCGAGGGCCCCCACGACTGGGCATGGTTCTTCCAGTAGCCCGGCGAGCAACCTTCGTTGCCACCGATGACCTGGACCGACATCCGTATCATGGTCGAGGCGCGGTGGCTGTCGGTGACGCGCAGGCGAACACCGCAGGTCTGGTCGCAGGTGACCGACGTGTCGAGAGTCAACTGGACGATCGGCGAGGAAGTACTCGAAAGAGTCGATCCAGGGCACGCCAACCACTCGAACGTGATCGGATCTCCATCGGGGTCGAAGGCACCGCTGGCATCGATGGTGAAGACTGTCGTCGCGCCGTGGCAGGTCTTGACCTGGTTGGGGATCACCGGGACGACCGGAGGGTTGTTGATCGCGATCTGCGCGGGGGGAGTCGCCTGGGCGTCGGGCGTGTCGTCGAGAACATCCGCCGAGAACATGGAACCGCCGATCGACAAGGCGGCGGCGAGGAGGAGGGGCGTGGAGAATTGCATGGTGTGTGGCGCCGCGAGCCAAGCTGCAGACGCATTTCTGGGGAAGGCCGGAAGTGGGATAAGATTGGGGGGTGCGAGCAGGAATGAGCCTCCGACCGCGCTCAGACCGCTACCCACAAAGGATACCCACTCTTGGGGATTGCGCCAGGGGAGACGTTACTCGGCCCGCGGCCCGTGTTCTACGCGACCGACGCGCGAATGGGCATGTCGAAGCGGACCTGGGTACCGGCCTCATGCGTGGAGTTCACCCGCAGGGAGCCGCCGACCGCGGTCGCTCGTTCGCGCGTGCTCAGCAGGCCAAAATGCTCGCGCTGCGGCCCGCTTGTCGGCTGAACGCTCGTGTCGAATCCGATCCCGTCGTCCTGGATCGTCAGCTGCACGATCGCGGCGCGCCGCTTCAGGGTCACGCGGACATGCCGGGCGCGAGCGTGCCGCTCCACGTTGAGCAGGGCTTCCTGCAGGACGCGGTAGATCGCCAACTCCGTCGCGGCGGGCAGTCGCACAGCGAGCCTGGAGCAGTGCACCTTGATCTGGATGCCGAGGCGCTCTGCGGATTCCGCGACCACGGCAGGCAAGGCGGAGGCGAGACCCAGGATTTGCAATCCCGTGCGGAGGATGCTTCGGAAAGGAGGAAATGCCTGCAAATACAGGGGCTTATGACGAAACGCCGATGTCGCTAGGGGAGCTGCCCGGCCACTCGATCCGGGATCGAGAGGCGCTGCTCGCACTGACGCGTCAGTGATCCGCGCTTCCGGAGGAACTGAAACTTGCGATTCTGGGGGTGGCCGGAGTCGACGATCAGAAACTGCGATTTGACCAAGTAGAGGCGCGCGAGATCCACGGCGGGCGCGATGCCGACAGCGGCCAAGACCGCGATCGCAGCATGTTGTGGCTTCATGGTCGACATCCTTGTGGCTTGGGGATCGTTCACACCTCCTGTCCATCCCGAAAACCCAATCCGTCGCCATGACGCGGCAATTCTCAGCTCGTTCCAAGGAGTTATGTCAAATTTGCTCGCGAGTTCGGCCTACTCCAGGGACGCGAACTTCGCCGGCGCTCGATCCGAGGCTCGCGGATCCCGTCCAATGGCGGTGATCAGGTTTCGAGCGGCCGACTCTCCTCGGACTGCGCGCGTAATCCAACTCGCCTGCGCCGTGCGCAGCGATCGAACCGTCACGCAACTCGGCGATAGCTGTGATGCTTCGGCGCGTGAGCTGAGCACCAGCGGACATCCGCGCGCACGCTCGCGCGTGCGCGCGAAGCAGCGCCTTGACGCGCGAGCAATAGCGTGCCATTCATGTGCCGTCGGACGACATTTCGCCGCACACCCAGAACGCCTCGACCCACAGAAACAGGCGAAACGGCAGATTCGCGGTCCCCATCCTCCTCCGGAGTGCGAGCGTGAGGGCATGCTCAGGGGCTTAGATGTCCTATTCGCGTAGTTGGTCATCCGCGGCTGGGGCCAGGTGTTGTGACAGAAGATGCAGTTCGAGTTCCAGTCGGCCTTGTGGTCGTCCCAGTTCGTGCTGTCGGGATTCAGGAAGACGGTGTTCAAGTGCAGCCAGCGCTGCGCCTC
>JAYUUV010000172.1:0-20982 GCA_043754695.1 Planctomycetota bacterium | reverse complement strand
GCCGTGTAAGAATCGGCGGTGGATTACCGGGGACCTATAGCGATCGTACGAACACGTCCGGCGCCCAGTTCAGATCGCCGAAGACCAGATTGGTCGCGTAGCTGTAGAAGCCGATGTGCTTGCCGTCGGCGGAAATCGCCGGCTGACTGCTCGTGCCGTTGGCCTCTGCGAAGAAAGAGTCGACGTTCTCGCGCGTCGTGATGCCCAGGCGACAATCGCGCAGGAAGATGTCCTGGGCTCCGTTCGTGTCGTTCGCGACCAAGTTATTGGCGGCGCTCTTGAACACGACGTATCGGCCGTCATACGAAAGCGCGCCGATCGAGTGAATCTGACTCATGCCCCCGGTCGCTTGGACTCCTGCGCTGCTCACGTTGATGCGCGTCGTCGTG
The DNA here is from genome assembly GCA_043754695.1 of Planctomycetota bacterium. GTDB lineage: Bacteria > Planctomycetota > UBA1135 > UBA1135 > JADJQU01. Next base: position 20,593 of record JAYUUV010000172.1, on the reverse strand, counting down.
CCGCTGACAAGCTTGCGCACGAAAACATCCATGACTCCGTTGCTGTCACCGGGCACGAGGTTGGGAGCTCCACTGCCGAAGGCAACTACTTGGCCGTCGCCTGAAATCGAGGCGTATCCGCAGGTGCCCAACCCGGGGAAACCGTTGGGATCGACGCTGACGCAGCTGAGCGTGCCGCTCACCAGGTCGCGCACGAAGACGTCGGACGCGCCGTTCAGGTCGCCGGGAACCAGATTGCTCGCTCGGCTCAGGAACAGCACGCGCCTCCCATCCGCGCTGACCGAAGGATATTCGCTCATGTCGTCGCCCTGTACACCGGCGGCGTTGACGCTCAGACGCCGGTTGACTCCACTGGCGTTGTCGTGCAGGAAAATGTCCATCTGGCCGTTGGTGTCACCGGCAACCAAATTGCTCGCGAGACTTTGGAAGACCACGAAGCGGCCATCGGCGGGGAGCATGCTGTAGTAACTGGCTTGGTTGCCCTCCACTCCGGATGAGTCGACACTCACGCGTGAAGTCGTCGCGGTCACGCGGTCGAACAGGAACGCGTCGTAGACTCCGTTCGTGTCCCCGGGCACGAGATTGGCAGCAGCGCTGTAATAGGTGACAAAGCGACCGTCGGCGGAGAGCGCAGGACTGTAGCTGTCGCCATTGGCTTCGAACCCCGTCGAACTGACGCTGATTCGTTCGGTGACGCCGCTGCGCCGATCGCGCCAGAAGATGTCCTTCGCTCCGTTCAAGTCACCCGGCACGAGATTGGAGGCTTCGCTGTAGAAGGCCACGTACCGGCCGTTGGCTGAAAGCGACGGTGCGTAGCTGGCCGCGTTGCCCTGGAGTCCGCCCGTGGCCAGGCTGACGCGGGTCGTGACCTGTGCGCTCGCCGGCACTGCGGCGGCCAAGAAGAACGCGAAGCAGACAGCGCTGGAATGGCGGGGGCTCATGGGGAGTGGCTCGTTCTATGCTTTCGAGACCCGCTGCGCGGGCGGGCCGTGTGCGCGCCTTGGGGTGCGCTGCGCGGACCTCAAGCGACACCCTCGTAGGCTACCAAGCAGCCAAGGTAACACCCCCCAAACGCGCGGGCCTCGAGCCCGCTCATTTCGCCTGTGCGTAGGCCATGGCGATCCAGCCGAGCAGTTCCTTGTCGACGTCCGCGACCGATTCGAGCCGGACCTTGTGCGTGCACATCGTGCTGGGCCATTTCTCCAGCCGGCCGCCGAACGGCAGGTCATCGAGCTTCAGTCCAAGATCGATGCGCGTGTTCGTCGCCGGCTGGATCAGCGCGAACTGACGCTCGCGTCGCAGGCTGACACAAGTCTTCTTCGGCGAGACCTCGACGTCGCGCCCGAGTCTTTTCGCTGCGGCGACAAGGGCGTCGTGGATCGGCTTGAGCGCGGCGCGCGCGCCCGCGTATTGCGCGGCCACCAGGTCGCTGGTGTCGTCGGACGCACCTAGAGTCCTCTGCGCGACCAGGTTCGCGTAGCCATGCGTGAGAGCGTGCTCGCCCTTGAGGAATTTGACGATCGCTCCGTGTTTTTCCTGGCCGCTCGACTTGGCGATCTTGGTCCACTGCTCGAGCGACTTGCCTGTCTTCGCTTTCAGGTTGGCGATCATCGATTCGATCGCCTGCTTTGGAGCCACGCTCATCGCACAGCTCCGGCCCGCGCCGAACCCGTCGAGGCGCCGGCCGCAAGCTTCGCCGCGCCATAACGCTGCGTCGCGAATCCGACGATCGCACCGCAAATCGCGCCGGGAATAATGATCTCCCAGAAGTAGACCTTGCCCGTGATGTCGTTCTTCATGATCGCGATCGGATACGTGACCGCGACGAAGACCAGCAAGCCCGCGACGATGCCGAGCGGTATGTTCTGCAGCTTGCGCGCGATGAAGCCGGTCACCAGTCCGGCGACCAGCCCCTTGCCCATCGAACCGATCACGATTCCAGTGATCATGCCGTGCTCGCGCACGTCGGGATAAAAGTACGCAGAGGCGCCGTCGATGGCGCCGAGCACGGCCCCCAGGCACAGACCCAACATCGGTTTGTTCATATTCTTCCTTTCGGTGGTTATGGGAGAGGTCCGCGCCTGAACGGCCCGAACCTGATCCTCGTTCCCGTTCTCTTCCGCGTCCAGTCGAGTGCCTTTCAAGAATTCCTGGATTCTCTCCACAGGCGCAAGAGCTCGAAGCCGACACGCATGACGGCGTAGGCCGCCACCAGCCAGATGGCCGCGCGGTACTTGCGCTGGAAGCGCGCGAGTTTGCGCAGCACTCCACCGGGCAGGGCACTGACCTCTTCGCCAGCCTGGAAACGTGCGACATCGGCGAGCAGATCGACCACGCTGGGATAACGTTCGGCCGCGTGTTCGGCGCTGGCCTTTTTCGCGATCGCGGCAAGCTCGCGTCCGCGCAGGCCGAGCAGCCCAAAGATCCGCCCCAGCGCGAAGACGTCCGCGCGAGCGTCAATGCCCGACTGCGGCCCCTGTTGCTCGGGCGACATGAAGCCTTCCGTACCCGCGCGCACGCTCGACGAAAAGCGCGCCTCGCGTTCGATCTGCGCCAGTCCCCAGTCGAGCACGAGAACCTCGCCGAACTCCCCCACCATGATGTTCGACGGTTTCAGGTCAAGGTGCAGAATTCCGCGCGAGTGGGCGAAAGCGACGGCCTCGCCGATGCGTGCGAAAATCGAAAGACGCTCGCCCTCGGCAATGTCCGTGGCCAGGATCTCGTCGAGGCGCTTGCCGCGCACGAGTTTCATGCAGGCGAAGGCCCGACCGTCGTTCAGCACGCCGACATCGTGCACGGGCACGATACAGGGATGCTCGAGCCGCGCGAGGACCTTGGCCTCCGCCAGCAGGCGCGCCGCGAACTCGCGCGCGAGAGTCTCATCGGGTTCGGAAAGCACTTTGAGCGCCACATCGCGCTCGAGGCGCAGGTCGCGCGCGCGCCAGACGGTGCCCATGCCTCCGCGGCCGACGACTTCGATCAGTTCGTAGCGTGTGCCCCCGACGTCCGGCCGATCGACGACGTTTCGCAGATGGTCGAGCGCCGCATCGACCAGACGAGGCGCGCGCGGAAGCCCGGGTCCGAGTTGCTCCTCGTTCTTCATCGCGGCTCGCTCCCAAACAGCGCGCGCGCCTCGGCTCGAAATTCATCATCGGTCGCGCAGACTTCGCGCAGGCGTTTCAGCAAGAGTGCGCGCAACTTCGCCCGCGTCGCGTGCAGCCGGTTCGTGACCTGCACCACGCTCAGGCCAAGTTCGGCCGCCAGTTCGGCGTAACTGATCGACCTGGATTGCTCGAAGGACTCGATGTCGTAGCGCCGCAAGAGTTCGAAATCCTGGGCGCGGCCCGCGCGCGCACACTCGCGCTCGAGATCGCCCAGGGCCAGTTCGTACAGGCTGCGCATCCACTCGCGCTGAAAATAGTCGTCCACGTTCTCGGGCGAGAGCGGTTCGAGACCGGCGAGTTCGCCTTCGGCCGATTCGAAATCTAGCGAGCGAATCGTCTGCCCGGCGCCGCGCTTCTCGCGGCCCTCGGCCTCGCGCTGCTTGCCCGCGAATCCGTCGATACAGACGCGCAAAAACGTCCGAAAGCGCGCCTGATCGGGGTCGAAGCGATCGAAAAAGCCCTTCTCGATAGCGCGCGCGAAAAACTCCTGGGTCCAGTCGCGCGCCAGCTCCGAGTCGGCGCGCCAGCGCAGGCGCAGGTACTTGTAGGTCGGCTTCCAGTAGGCCGCGACCAACGCCTCCCAGCCGAGCTGTCGAACTTCCAAGTCCGCGCTGCGCACGCGCTCGAGCACGGAGTGGCGCGTGAGCGGAAAACGATTGCCGTCGTTCGACATACAGCCCGCCTGCGCACCCTACTCGACAGGGACCGCTCGCGCGCTGACCGCGAGGTAGGGCGACGGAAACGGCTGCGCGACGTGACCGTACTGCACCGCCGCGCGCAGGGTCAGGTACGGATCGAGCAGGTGCGGCCGCGCCATCGCGCACAGATCCGCACGACCCGCGGCCAGGATCGTGTTGACATGGTCGGCACCCTGGATTCCGCCGACCGCCATCACCGGGATGCCGACCTCGGAACGGATCTGCTCGGCAAAGGGCAGTTGATACATGCGCCCGTACTGCACCTTCGAACGCGGTGAATTGCCCGCCGACGAGACGTCGATGATGTCGCAACCGTGCTCGGCGAGCGCGCGCGCGATGATCACGGAATCTGCGATGGTCTGGCCACCTTCCTCGTCGAGCCAGTCGCTGGCGGAGATGCGCACGCTGATCGGCTTGTGTTGCGGCCAGACACGCCGCACGGCGTCGAAAACTTCGAGCGGGAAACGCAGCCGATTTTCCAGCGAGCCGCCGTACTCGTCCTGGCGCGAATTGGAAAGCGGCGACAGAAAACTCGACAAAAGGTAACCGTGCGCCATGTGCAGTTCGATCACGTCGAAGCCCGCCTGCTCGCAGCGCCGCGTCGCCAGCACGAAAGCCTCGCACACTTTTTCCATGTCCGCGCGATCCATGGCGCGCGGCGGCGGCCCATCCGGCCGGAACGGTTCGACGCCGGGACCGATCGTCGTCCAGGCGCGCTGATCGCGCAGCGGGTTGTCGCCCTCCCAGGGCAGATTGCAGGAGGCCTTGCGCCCCGCGTGAGCGAGCTGCAGGCCGATTTTCGCGCGCGTGTTCTTGTGCACGAAATCGACGATGCGCTTCCAGGCCTGCAGCTGGTTCTCGTCGTACATGCCTGTGCAGCCGAGCGTGATGCGTCCCTGCGCCGTGACGCCGGTCGCCTCACCGAAGACCAGCCCGGCGCCGCCGAGCGCGCGACTGGTCAAGTGCACGAAGTGCCAATCGTTCGGCACGCCGTCCAGCGCCGAGTACTGGCACATCGGCGAGACCACGACGCGGTTCTGCAGCTCCATTCCGCGCAATTGAAACTTGGCGAACATCGGCGGCGGCATGCGGCCGGCTGCGGCGGTCATATTGTGTTTGTCCGCGTACCAGTCGCGCACCTTGCGCACCAGCTCTGGATCGCGCTTCGCCAGATTGTCAAAGGTGATGCGCTTGGAGCGCGTCATCAGGTTGAAGGTGAACTCGAGCGGATGCTGGTGCAGATAACGGCGTGAATTTTCGAACCATTCCAGACTGGTCTGGGCCGCGCGCTGAACTTTGAGCACATCGACACGGCGCGAGGCTTCGTAGTCGGCAAGCAGCGCCGGAATTCCGTCCTTGTATTTCTTCTCGAAGGCAGCTGAGAGCGCGATCGCGTCCTCCATCGCGAGCTTGGTGCCCGAGCCGATCGAAAAGTGCGCCGTGTGAGCGCAATCGCCCATCAAGACGATGTTCTTGTGCTGCCAGCGTTCGCAGGTGACCGTCGGGAAGCGCCGCCAGATCGAGCGATTCGAAAACAAACGATGGCCCTGCAGGAACTGGGCGAAGAGCCGCTCGCAATACGCGACGGTCTGTTCTTCGCTGGCCTGCGCGAGTCCCGCGCGCTCGAAGGTGTCGGCGTGACACTCGACGATCCAGGTCGACATCGGCTGGGCGCCGCGCTGGAACGGATAGGCATGGACCTGGAAAAGCCCGTGTTCGTTCTCGATGAAAATGAAGGTGAACGCTTCCAGGGGCAGCGTCGTGCCCAGCCAGGTGAAACGGCACTGACGCCAGTCGAGTTTCGGGCGGAATTCCGCTTCGAATTGGCCGCGAATCACGCTGTTCAGACCGTCGGCGGCCAGGATCAAGTCGGCTTTCCCGACTTCATTCACGTCCTTGATTTCGCGCTCGAAAATCAACTCGACACCAAGCTCGCGGCAGCGGTTCTGAAAGATCTCCAGCAGTTTCTTGCGCGGCAAACCGCAAAAACCGTGGCCGCTCGAGCGCACGCGCACGCCGTGATAGAAGGTGTCGATGTCGCCCCAGTAGGCGAAATTGGCGCGAATCTCCGCGTAGCTCTGTGGGTCGGCCGCCTCGAAGTTGGAGAGCGTCTCGTCGGAAAAGACCACGCCCCAGCCGAAGGTGTCGTCGGGCCTGTTGCGCTCGAAGACCGTGATCTGGTGCTCGGGATGCAGGCGTTTGTGGAGCAACGCAAAGTACAGGCCCGCGGGTCCTCCGCCGATGCTGACGATCTTCATTGGGCGGGGATTCTACGCCGCGGGGCCGTGTCGGATCGCGCTCCGAGATCGGGATTTGAAGTTCAAACAGCGCTGGACGGATCCCGGGCCGCAGCCGAAGCTGATTTCATGAACGAAAGCCCGACTCTGAAGCCGTTGCTCAGCGAACGGTCGAAATGGCGCGCGAGAGAGACACGCGACCGCGGCGCCGATGGCCTGTTTTTCATCGGGATCACCACGACCGGAATCTACTGTCGCCCCTCGTGTCCCTCGCGGCGCGCTCGGCGCGAAAACGTGGTCTTTTTCGACAGCGCGCTCGCCGCACAGCGCGCCGGACTGCGCGCCTGCCTGCGCTGCCATCCCGACGCGACCCTCGAAGCGGCACTCGCGCTGTGCACGCGGGTCATGGACGCGGTCGGTGTGCTTCCCGCCGGGCGTTGGTCCGATCGCGAGCTCGAGTCGCGCGGCTTCGAACCCGTGCAGGTGCGGCGTGCCTTCCTCGAGCAGTACGGCCATACCTTCCATGCCCACGTTCGCTCGCTGCGGGTCGCACGCGCCCGTCAGGCGCTCGGCTCCGGGCGTTCGCTCTCCGAAGCCGGCGCGCGCGCCGGTTTCGAATCCGAGAGCGGTCTGCGCGCCGCGTTCAGGGCCGTGCTGCACACGACCCCTGCGCAGGCGGCCGATCGCGCGACGATCCAGGTGGTACGGCTGGCTTCGCCGCTCGGGTCGCTGACGGCGGCGGCGAGCGACTGCGGCGTCTGTCTCTTGGAATTCGACGAAGTCGATGGGAACCGGCGCGGGCCGAGCGAGCGCACGCAGACTCGCTTGCGCGATATCGGCCGTCAACTCGGCTGCACGCCGGTCGTCGGCACGAATCGACATCTCGCGGCACTCGCCGCCGAACTCGAGCAGTGGTTTGGCGGCGAGCGACGGAACTTCGACGTGCCCTGCGTGCTCGCGGGCACCGCCTTCGAACTCGAAGTGTGGCGACGACTCGGCTCCATCGCCTTTGGAACGACCGCGAGCTACGGCGAAATTGCCCGCGATCTGGCCAAGCCCGGCGCGTCGCGCGCGGTCGGCCGCGCGAACTCGCGCAATCCGATCGCGATCCTCGTGCCCTGCCATCGGGTTATCGGAGCCTCGGGAACTTTGACCGGTTACGCCGGAGGGCTCGATCGCAAGCGCTGGCTCCTGGCCCATGAAAGGCGCGTGATCGCGTCTTGAACGACCGAGCTGCGCGCGCTTTCATGGCGCTCCGTGGAAACGACGCCCCAAGCCGTCTTCGGCTTTTTTACTCTGCTCGTTTTCCCGTTGCTTGGCCTATTGGCCATGCTGAAGAAACGCGCGAGTCCGCTGCTTTGGACGGCCGTGAGCCTGTGGCTCGCACTCGGCGGAGTGGCGCTGTGGCTTTCGTGGTACCCCGGCCTCACCCGACAGGAATTCCAGCATGACTGGCTGATCGGTTGTGCGCTCGGAGCTGCCTTCCTCGCCGTCGATTGGCTGCGCACGCGGCGCAAGATCGCGAAGTGGCTCAAGGTCACAATCGGTCTGATCACGATCGCCGTGTTCGCCAAGGCGCTGCACGACTTCCTCCTGCGTTACGGATAGTGACTTGCTAAGCTCGCGCGCGATGACCGAGTGGGCCAAATGCACGTGGACCGAGGCGCGCGAGCTGCTCTCCAAGAATCCCATCGCGCTCTTGCCGATCGGTTGCACCGAACCCCACGGACCGCACCTGCCGCTCGACACGGACGTGACCATCGCCCTGGCGCAGGCGCGGCGCGCGGCGGAGTTGCTCGAGGAAGCGGGCGTGAGCGCAATCGTGCTCCCGCCGATCGCCTACGGCGTCACCAACTACACGGATGGCTTCGCTGGGCGCGTGACCATCCGGCCCGGCACGCTGTGGGCCCTGGTCGAAGACGTGATCACGGCCGTCGAACAAGAAGGCGTGTCGCAGGTCGTGCTGGTCAACGGCCACCTCGAGCCCGCCCATGTCGCCGTGCTGCGCGGCGTGGTGCTCGACCACGCCAAGCGCGGGCCGATGAAAGCCCAGGCGATCCTGGCCGATGTTTCACGCAGGCGTTGGGCGGCCACGCTCGGCGAAGAATTTTTGAGCGGCGATTGCCATGCGGGCCGTTACGAATCGAGCCTGGTGCTGCACGCCGATCCATCGAATGTGCGCGCCTCGCGCAGCGCACTGCCCGCGCTGAAGATCGATCTGCTCGTCAAAATGAACCAAGGCGTGTCGAACTTCCGCGAGGCAGGAGCGAGCGAGGCCTATTGCGGCGACCCCGCGGCGGCCAGCGCTGACGAGGGCCGCGAACTCACCGAGCGCTTGGCGCGCGTGGTCGTCGAGTCGGCGCGCGAGACCTGGCCGGAGCTTTTCCCGTGAAGAACTTCACGACCCAGATCCGCGTGCGCTTCGGCCACGTCGATCCCGCCGGGATCGCCTACTATCCGCGCATCTTCGAATACGTGCACGCTGTCACCGAGGAATTGTGGGAGCAGCACGTCGGCGTGCGCTACGACCGACTGATCATGGAAGAGAAGATCGGTTTCCCGCTGGTCCACTCCGAGGTCGACTTTCGCGGGCCGCTGCGCTTTGGCGATCGGCCGATCGTGCGCGTGACGTGCTTTCATCTGGGCAACTCTTCACTGGGCCTGCACTTCGTCTTCGAACAGGGCGGCGCTGTGGTCGTCGACGCGCGCATGACGACCGTCTGCACCGACATCGCCTCACTCAAGAGCCAGCCGATTCCCGCGGCGTGGCGTGCGAAACTGGCAGAACTGCTCGAGCCGCCCGCGCAGACTCAAGCCGGGGGAGCCCAAGCACGATGAGTGCCGCCATGCGCATCGGAGCCAAACACGGCCGCGGCCGGCCGGTCTTCAGCTTCGAGTTTTTTCCGCCCAAGACCGACGCAGGCGCGCACGCGTTACTAGCCACCGCCGCGGACCTGCGCGACGTGCTCGCGCCTGATTTCGTCTCCGTCACGTGCGGCGCGGGTGGTTCGACGCGCGGGCGCACGCACGAACTCGTGGCGCGCATCCAACGCGAGCTTGGGCTCACCGCCATGGCGCACCTGACCTGCGTGGGCGTGACGCAAGCGGAGCTCAGCCTCGAAGTGAATGCTCTGCGCGCCGCCGGCATCGAGAATATCCTGGCTCTGCGCGGCGACGCGCCGGCAGGCAGCGGCGATTTCAAGCCGCAAGCGAGCGGACTTGCGCACGCTTCGGACCTGGTCAGCTTCCTCAAATCGCAATTCGACATCGAGGTCGGCGGCGCCTGCTATCCCGAAGGTCACGTCGAATCGCAGAGCCACGACAAGGATCTCGACTGGACCGTGCACAAGGTGCGCCAGGGCGCCGATTTCCTCTTGACGCAGTTGTTCTTCGACAACGCGGATTACTTCGCCTTCCTGAATCGCGCGCGCGATCGTGGGCTGCGCGTGCCGATCGTGCCGGGCATCATGCCGATCACGAACGTTGCGCAGGTCGAGCGCTTCACGAAAATGTGCGGCGCGAAAATCCCGCAGGAATTACTCGAGCGTCTGCGCCGCTTCCAGGACGATCCGGCCGCGATCATGGCTATCGGCATCGAACACGCGATCATGCAGTGCCGCGGTCTCTTGGAAGGCGGCGCGCCGGGCCTGCACTTCTATACGCTGAACAAGAGCTGGGCCACGCGTTCGATCCTGGCCGCGGTGCGGCGCGTCTGAATCGGAGCGAGCGCGGGAGCGCTCAGTTCGCGCGCGACTTCGCGGGCAAGTTCGCGCGCAATTCCTTGCGAGCAACCTTGCCGCGGTCGTTTTTCGGCAGGCTCTCGCGCCACTCGAACCAGCGCGGATACTTGTAGGGCGCGAGGTGGCGCTTGACGTGCTCCTTCAGCTCCGCGGCAAGTTGCGGCCCCTGTACGTGCCCGGAGTTCACGACCACGAAAGCGAACGGTTTCACCAAACGTTCTTCGTCCTCGCAGCCGAGCACGCAGACCTCGGCCACTGCAGGATGGCGCAGCAGGACGTTTTCGATCTCGAGCGGCGAAACCCAGATGCCGGAAACCTTGAGCAGGTCGTCGTCGCGGCCTTCGTAGTAGTAGTAGCCCTCCGCGTCGCGCCGAAAAATATCCGCCGACGTGCACCAGTCCGCTTGGAAGGTCTCGATAGACTTCTTGCGATCGGCCCAATAACACAGCGCGGTCGAACCACCGCGCACGCGCAATCTGCCGGGCTCGCCATCGGGCACGGGCAGGCCGTCGGGACCGACGATCTGTGCTTCGTAACCCGGCACGATGCGGCCGAGACTGCCTAGGCGCACATCGCCTTCGCGGTTGGAAATATAGATGTGGAACATCTCGGCCGAGCCGATTCCATCGAGGATTTCGACCGAAGTTCGCGCCTTCCATTCTTCGTAGAGCTGCGCGGGCAGAGCTTCGCCCGCGGACAGCGCCACACGCAGCGAGGAAAGATCGGCTGTGTCGCAGCGCGGCGAGCGCAGCATGTTGTTGATCATCGTCGGCACGCTGGTCAAGAACGTCGGCCGATGCTTGGCGATCTGATCGAACAATTCGTCGGCGGTGGCGCGGCGGGAAAAGAGCACCACGCTCGCGCCGACGCGGAACGGGAACATCAGGTTCGTGCCCGTGGCATAGCCGAAAAACAACTTGGGCACGGACAGGCACACATCGCTTTCGCGATAACCCGCGACTTGCAGCGCGTACGTCTCCGTCGAGTAGGCAAAGTCGCCATGCGTGTGCACACATGCCTTGGGATGGCCGGTCGAGCCCGAAGTAAACAGCCAACCCGCGAGGTCGTCGGGGGATGTCGGCTCGAGCGCGGCTTCCTCAGCCTCTGGATCCTCCGCGCCCACGGCATCTTCGTAGTCGACCCCGTCGTGCGCTCCCCCGCCGACGACGATCATCGTCTGCAGGAAGCGCGCGTCGCGCGCCGCGATCTGGAATTCCAACACTGCCTCGGCGTGCACGAAGGCGACGCGCGCCTTGCTGTATTCGAGGTAGTAGGCGAGTTGTTCGGCCTTGAGCAGCGGATTGACCATCGCGAACAGTGCGCCCGCGCGCAACGTTCCGAACCAGGCCTCGGCGAACTCGAAACCGTCAGGCAGCACGAAGAGCACGCGCTCTTCCGGCCGCACGCCGCGCCGGCGCAGTGCGGCGGCGACCTGCCTGGCGCGCGAGGAAACTTGGCGGTACGTGCGCGTTTCTCCGGCGCATATCAGGGCAACTTTGTCGGCGCGGCCCGCAGCGAGATTGTGATCGAGAAAGTACTCGCACAGATTGAAGTGCTCGGGGAATTCAATCTCGCCATAGTAGGCGCACTTCGTCGTCATGGCTTCGCGAACGGAGCGAGCGCGGCCTTGAACTGGGCGGCGGCGCTGTAGCGCTGGCGTTTGTCGGCAAACAATCCGCGCTGGATGGCGAGTTCGAATTCAGGCTCCACTTCGATTTCCGGCGCGCGCTTTTTCATCGATGGCGCGTGTTTGTCGAGCTTGGCCTGGAAGATCTCGAGGAACGAGCGTCCGGGCCAGGGCAGCACGCCGGTCGCGAGTTCAAACAGCACGGCGGCGACGTTGTAGACGTCGGAGGCGACGTCGGGCGACTCGCCGCCGAACTGCTCCACCGGCGCGTAGAACGGCGTGCCGATCAGCGCCGTGCGATCGCCGAGGTGTTTTGCGTTCCAAAGTCCGGGCGTCACGCCGCCGTCGACCAGCTGGACGCCGAACGACTTGGATTTCCCCGCGGGCGCGAGCACGAACAGCGTCGCCGGCTTGATGTCGCCGTGCACGAGCTTCTTGGCGTGAATCGCTTCCAACGCTTCGAGCGCACTGACTCCGATCTTGGCCACCAGCGCCTGCGGCGGCGTCTTGTGGCTCTTGTTCCATTCCCCCAGCGGTTCGCCGCGCGGCGTCTCGCTGATCATCACGATCGTGCCGCTCGAGGGAACCAGTACGTCGAGCACGCGCAACACTCCGGGATGCTCGATCTTGCGCCAGACCTCGAGCGCTTTCTTGTAGTCGACGGCCTGGGCGGGCGTTTCGAAAAGGGCCGGCGGAAACGCAGTCAACTCGCAGTCCGTGTCGGCGCTCTCGTCGTGGACGCGGAAAGTCGCCGAGAGTCCGCTGGAGCGCGCGGGCTTCAGGATCCGGTAACGGCCGAGCACGAGTTTGCCCGGGGCGAGATCGAAGAGCGAAAACGCTGCGGTGGCCATGGTCGATTCGAGCGAGTCGCCAACAATGATTTGCCTGCGGCTCGCTGCGCCCATGGTAGCGCCAGGTCGGTTCAGTAGCTCTTCTGGCTTTGCACGAACTCGGTCCAGCCGCGTGTCTCGCGCAGTTCGCTGAGCGACTGTGCAAACGACTCCAACTCCTCGGCGCGTGTATAAAAGTGCGGACTGACCCGAATGCCGGCCTCGGGCCGATGGTCGACGAGAATTCCGCGCTGTTCGAGCGCCGCAACGAAAGCCGCGCCGTTCTCCTGCGGCCGCAGGCCTACCGTCAAGGTGCCGCCGCGAGCCTCGGGATCGGCCGGGCTCGGCACGTCGAAACCGCGCGACAGAAGATCCTCGCGCAAGGCCTGCGTGCGCGCGATCGACCAGGCGCGGATCTTGTCCACGCCCACCTGCAGAATGATCTCGTAGCCGGCGGTGGCGGCGAACAATGCGGGCACGGCGGGTGAACCGTGCAACAGCCGAGCCGCGCCGCTGGCATAGCGCTGGGCGCCAAGTTCAAAGGCAAAGGGCGCGGCGTGCGCTGCCCAGCCCGTGATGCGCGGCTCCAAGTTGCGCGCCAACTCGGGCCGCACGTAGAGGTAACCCGCGCCGGGTCCGCCGCACAACCATTTGACCGATCCACCGCAGACCATGTCGACGTCGAATTCGTTCACATCGACGGGCACGGTGCCGAGCGATTGATAGGTGTCGAGCAGGACCAGCGCGCCGACTTCCTTGGCGCGTTTGCAGATCGCTTTCGCGTCGTGCTTGAACGAGTTTCGGAAGCACACGTGGCTGATCGGCACGACCAGCGTGCGCTCGTCGATCGCGGCCAGGATTTCTTCGAGCGGCACGCCCAGTCGTCCGCGCGACGGCAGGCAGACGATTTCCGCTCCGAGCCGTCGGCAACCCTCCCACACGTACATGTTCGTGGGAAAATTCTGGTCGTCGTAGACGACGCGATTGCGCTTGCCGCTGAAATCGAAACACGATGCGATCAAACTCTCGATCACCGAGACGTTCTGATGCATCACGACCGAGCCCTGCGGCGCATGCATGATGCGCGCCAGGAGATTGCCGACTTCGATCGGCGCGTCCCACCAGCCCTCGGCCCAGGCGCGCACGCCGCGCGTCGCCCACTGATCGGCATAGGCGCGCAGCTTGTCGTAGACGCCGATCGGCATTGCGCCCAGGCTGTGCGTCACCAGGTAGTTGGTCGACTGCAGGATCGGAAACGACTTGCGCCACGGCTCGGGATCGTGCACCGGCTGCGCAAGCGGACGAGGTTTGGAATCCATGGAAAAAGCCCTGAAATCAGTCCGGTTTGGCGCTCTGCGGCGCAGCGAGTCCGGTGAGTTGGTCGTCGGGGATCACGAGTCGCGCGACCGGCTCGCCGTCCCTGATGTGGCGCTCGATGATCTCGTCGACATCCGCCGGCGTCACGCCGCCGTACCAGACCGCCTCGGGATAGACGACCAGGCACACACCGTGGGCGCACTGGTCGAGGCAGCCGGCTTTGTTCGGGCGCACGATGCGCTTGAAGCCGGCCTTGACCAGTTTTTCCTTGAAGGCTTCGAGCACCTTGGCCGAGCCGCGCGCACTGCAGGAGCCGCGCGGATCTTCGGTCGAGCGCTCGTTGGTGCAGACGAAAATGTGTCGTTGGAACTTCGCCATGTCGTGGATCTTGGTCAGCAGGACCGCTTGAAGAGCTCTTTCGCGAGGATCAGCTTTTGCACTTCGCTCGAACCCTCGTAGATGCGCAGGGCGCGCACGTCGCGGTAGAGCGCTTCGACGACGCTGCCGTGTTTCACGCCCAGTCCGCCAAAGTGTTGCACGGCGCGATCGCAAACCCAGCCGGCATTTTCCGTGGCGAACAATTTGGCGCGCGCCACTTCGAGCGTGGAGTCTTTTCCCGCATCGACGGCGTTCGCGGCTTCGTCGACGAGCAACTCGGCCGCGCGCAGGCGCGTGTCCATCTCGGCGATGTCGAAACCGAGCGCCTGAAACGCGGCGAGCGGCTTGCCGAATTGCCGGCGTCCGAGCAAATGGCGCCGCGCTTCGTCGAAGGCGCGCCGGCCGAAACCGTTGGCGGCCGCGGCGACCGAAGTGCGCAGGCGCGCGAGCACTGCGAGCGCAAGCTCCAGTCCGCGACCTTCGCCCCCAAGCAGCGCGCGCGGTTCAACGACGACGTCCTCGAAGTACACGTCGCCGATCGGATGGGGTCCGAGCACTTCGAAGCGCTCCGTGTGCAGTCCGTGGGTCGGCGACTGCACGCAAAACATCGAAAAGCCCGCGGGATCATCCGACGTGCGCGCGAGGACCGTGTAGAAGTCCGCGATGCCCGCGTTGGAAATAAACGTCTTGTGGCCGCCTAGACGCCAGCCCTGCGCGCTGCGCGTGGCCCGGCAACTGATGTCGGTCAGCGAAGACCCCGCGCCGGGCTCGGTCAACGCAAACGCCGCGCAGGCCTTGCCGCTCGCCACGCGCGCCAGCAATTCGCGCGCGAGGCCGGAATCGGCGGCCTGCGTGAGCGCGAAGGAGCCTAGGCCTTGCATCACGAGCATCACGTCGAGCATCGCCGAGTGATAGGCGATGCTGCGGCGCAGGGCGCAGGCGGCGCGGATGCTGATCGTGTCCGCTCCGACCAGACCGCGTGCATCGGCTCCGCCGAACGCGGCCGGCACCATCCAGGCGCAGAAACCCGCGTTGCCGAGCAGTTCGAGCGCGCGTTTCGCCGCCGCGGTCTCGTCCAATTTCGAAATCTCGGCGGCATGCAGACGGCCAAATTCGTCCGCGTCCTTCGAAAGACGCGCGAGGATTGCGCTCGCGTCGTTCATCGCTTCGCGCCGTCGGCGGTGTGCTTGGTGAAATCGGGCGCGCGCTTCGCGGTGGCGGCCTCGTAGGCCTCGCGATAATCGGGGTGATGCATGCACTCGGCCTGGATCCAGCCTTCCATTTGCATGGCCGCTTCCAGCGACATGTGCGCTTCAAGATTGAGCATGCGCTTGGTCATCGCAAGCCCCATCGAAGGCCCGCGCGCCAGTCGATCCGCCCACGACGCCGCTTCCGCCTCCAATGCGGCTTGCGGCACGACCTTGTTGTAGAGGCCGATTTCATAGGCGCGTTTGGCGTCGATGAATTCTCCCAGCATCAACAGTTCGCTGGCGTGCCCCATTCCGACGATGCGCGGCAAGAGCCACGCCGCGCCCATATCCGCGCCGCACAGGCCGACTTTCGTGAACAGGAACGCGATGCGCGCTTCTTCGGCGGCCACGCGCACGTCACTGGCCGCGGCGATCACCGCGCCGGCGCCGCAAACCGTGCCATTCAGAGCAGCGACGATCGGCTTTTCCAGAAGGCGCATGTTCAAGATCAGGTCACAGGTCATGCGCGTGAAGGCGAGCAGTTCCGCGTCGGACACGCCGAACAAACGCCCGATGATGTCGCGCACGTCGCCGCCCGAGCAGAACGCGCGACCCGTGCCGGTGATGATCACAGCGCGCACGCTGTCTTGCGTGCGCAGCGCCTTGAACGTGTCGCGCAGCTCGGCGTAGGAATCGAACGTGAGCGCGTTCAAGCGCTCGGGCCGCTCGAGCCGGATCGTCGCCACCCCGCCCTGCTCGCTGTAGCGGAAATGCCTGGGATTCATGGCCTGCCTGAAGACTTGGGACCTAGCGCTTCGCCTTGCGCGTCGGCTTCTTAGCCGGCTTGCGCTTGGACTTCTGGGGCAGATCGTCGCGCAGGCGCTCCTCGCCGGGCAGCGTCAGCGCCGGGTCCAGTCCGAAGTCGAGCGCGCCGTCGACGATGTCGGTGGCGACCAGTTGCTCGGCGAGTTCGCGCTTGGTGAACAGGCCCTTCTTGAGCAGCAGTTCGGCCAGCGCACGGGAAAGCAGCGCGACCCGCGCCACGTCCTCCTCGAGTTGCAGCACGCGCGCCTGCGCCTGGCGCATGCGGTTGGCGCGTTCGACGCGCACGGTTTCCAGGCGCGCGCGCAATTCGCGGACAACCCTGGGATCGAGTGCTTGCTGGAGCAGACTGTCGATTGACTTCATAGATGTAGCCCGCCTTGCGGGGCGCGGCATCCTACTTCACGAGCACCGCGCTGGCCTCGATTTCGACCAGCGCGCCGGGCTCGAGCAACGCCGCGACCTCGACCAGCGACATAGCCGGGTACCAGGCTCCGACGATCTCGCGCCAAACGGCGCCGATTTCCTTCGTCGCCGACAAGTAGGCGTGTTTGTCGGTGACATAAACCGTCACGCGCACCAGGCGCGCCTCGCGGCCGCCGGCCGCACGCAGCACCGCGGCGACGTTGGACAGAGCCTGGCGGAATTGCTGCGCAAAATCGTTGCCGCCGACCAGACGTTGTTCGGCGTCCCAGGCGACCTGCCCGGCGATGTACAGGGTTTGCGCGCCTTGGGGCGCCAGCACACCGTTCGAGTAGCCGCGCGGAGCCTTCCAGCCTGCGGGTTGGATGATTTCGAATTCGCTCACGAGGGGGGTCAGCTTTTGCTGGTGATCGGACCTTCGAGGCGCACCACGCGCACGCCGTCGAGTTCCAGGACTGTGCCGTTCTGATCGCCGCTGATCAACGACCAGATGGCGCTGGCGACCTCGTCGCAGGAAATCAGCCGCCCGCCGGGATTTTGCTGTGCCAGGAACGCGCGCGCCTGGGCCTCGCTCTGCTTGGTTTTCTGCACGATGCGCCGCACGGATTCGTCGGTCAGCGGCGAATCGACGAAGTGCGGACAGACCGCGCCGATCGCGACGCCACTGCCGGCCAGTTCGCGCGCCACGGCGCGCGTGTAACCGACCAAGGCGTGTTTCGAAGCGCAGTAGGCCGCGGTGTACGCATATCCGCGCAAACCCGCGGACGAGGCGACATTGACGATGCGGCCGTGACCGCGCGCTTTCATCTGCGGAGTGAAGGCTTCGATCAATCGGCGCGCGCCATGGAAATTCACTTCGAAGTGGCGCTCGAAAAGTCTGGCGCTCGAATCGTCTGCCAGGAACGGCGCGCTGATGGCGATGCCCGCGGCGTTGACCAACGCAGCGAGCGCCGTCGAATCGCCGCACAACTTGCGTGCTTCATCGATGCCACGCTGCAAGCCGAGCGGGTCTTCCAGATCCAGCTCGATGGCCGCCGCACGTCCCGCGCGCGACTCGGCCTCCTTGACCGCGAGTTCCAAGCGCGAGCGGTTGCGACCCGCGACCAGCACGAACCAGCCTTCGCGCGCCGCGCGCCTCACGACCGCGGCGCCGATGCCGCCGCCGCCGCCGCTGATCAGGATTGCCTGGGAGCCCATCGGAAGATTGGAGTCTGCAATCGCGCGCGGGCCGCTGCCATCTTCATTTGTCGCGCGGCTCAAGGTTCGGATCCGGCGCAGGAGTGGATAAGCTGCCGGCATGGCATCCGTGCCGAACAGCGAAGCGCTCCAGAAGCGCAACGAGGAGTTGGAGTCCGCCTTCCTCTACCGCGAGCTGGCCGCAAGCGAGTCCGACCCGCGCGTGCAAAAAATGTTCGCCGAGCTGGCCGGCGCAGCGGAGCACCAGGCGGCGATCTGGGTGGCCAAAGCCGGGCCCGCCGCGGCGCAGTCGCTAGCCGCCTTCCAGCCCTCGGCGCGAACGCGATTGGTAGCCCTGCTCGCCCGGCGCTTCGGCGCCAGACGCCTGCGACCGATGCTCGCCGCGATGAAGGTCCGCGGGCTCTCGGTCTGGTCGACGGCGACGCCGTCGTCCCAGCCGCCGCCGAGCGCGGCCGACATCGAGGGCGCGCGCCACCGCGGTGCGAGCCAGGGCTCCAATCTGCGCGCCGCCGTGTTCGGCGTCAGCGACGGGATCGTTTCCAACGCGAGCCTGATCCTCGGCGTCAGCGGCGCCTCCGCGGATCCCCACGCGCTGGTCGTCGCAGGTCTCGCGGGACTGCTGGCCGGCGCATCGTCGATGGCGGCGGGCGAGTACGTGTCCGTGCGCTCGCAACGCGAATTGTTCGAGTACCAGATCGGCCTCGAGCGCGACGAACTCGCCGAATACCCCGAAGAGGAAGCGGCCGAACTTGCGCTGATCTATCGCGCGCGCGGACTCTCCGACCTGGAAGCGAAGTCGCTGGTGAAATCACTGATGGCCGATCCGGTGCGCGCGCTCGATACGCTGGCACGCGACGAACTGGGCCTGGACCCTGGCTCGCTGAGTTCGCCCTGGTCGGCGGCGATCTATTCGTTCCTGGCCTTCGCGGTCGGCGCCGTGCTGCCACTCTTGCCGCTCTTGTTCATCAGCGGATCGCTGGCCGTGTTCCTCTCCGGCGCTATCGCCTTCTGTGCCTTGTTCGCGGTGGGAGCGACGCTTTCGCTGTTCACCGGCCGCAGCGCGTGGCTGAGCGGCGCGCGCCTCGCGTTGATCGGCTCGACAGCCGCCGCGGCGACCTATGGCATCGGAAGACTGTTCGGCGTGGCCGTCGGCTAGCCGACGAACAAGAGCTGCCAGCCGGCCCAGAACACGGCGATGTCGATCAGCGCGTGGCTCAGCCAGGCGCTCCAGATCGAGCGTGTTTTCGCGTAGATCCAAGACCAGGTCAGACCTGCGACGAACACGGCGAGCGAACCGATCAGGCACATTTCTGCGCCGAACTGCGAGGCCAGGATGATCGAGTGGTGCAATGTGAATGCGGCAGCAGCGAGGAACACGGCCCAGCCGCGCGGCACCAGCTTTTCGAATCGTCCGTAAACGAACCAGCGCCAGACGTACTCCTCGAGCAGCGAATTGAACGCGCAGATGTAGACCGCGACGGCAAGGTAGAGGGCGGGAGCGAGCAAGTGATTCTTGCGCGCCATCTCGCGAATCAACGTCGTGTCGATGCGCTCGCGCAGCACGAAGTGGAAGCCGAGCACGACGACCGTCGCGCCGAGCAGGCCACTCGTGAGTCCCAGCATCAGACCGCGCGAATTCGGCCGCGGCCGCGCCAGCGCGGATTCCTCCGCGAAAAAGGCCCAGGCGGCCGGGAACCCGAAGATCCAGAACTTGCTCGCGCCGAGGATGCACAGGCCGATGAAGCCCGGGAACCAGATCATTTCACTGGCGACTCCCAGGCTCGGCGCGGGCACGAGCAACAAGAGCGAGATCAGAGCGAGACGGCGCCCGCGCTCCATTTGTTCCGCCGCAGCCTGCTCGATCGTTCCCATTTCGGAAACCATCATCGTAGCGGAGTCGACGCCGGAATCTGCAGTCGAAGGGTGCGGCTCGCTTGCGAGTTCCGGCTTGGGCTGGGAGGATTCACTTGCCGAACGCGGGCGAGATCGCGGCAGGTCCATCTGCTTGCGGGCCCTGAGAAGAAAACACGTGAGAAAAGGACAACTTCATGAACATGCAATTCGTTCAGCGTTCAGTGGTGTTGAAACTCGCGCTCTGGCCTGCTGCGCTCACTTTGCTGGCGATTGCCGCAGCTCCGGCGCGGGCTCAGTTGGGCCCGTGCAGTTTCTCGGGTGGAATCTGGACCGCCGGTGTTTCGCCCGATGACGTGGCCGGCGGCGATTTCGACGGTGACGGCCGAACGGATGTCGTGGTCGCGGGTGCAGGTGAGCTGCGCTTCGCGCGGCAGACTGGGCTGACGACGTTTGCCCCGGCGACGCCCATTGGGACGACCTCCGCCACGCGAGTCTACGTTGCCGACATCGATCTCGACGGCGACCTTGACCTCGCGACCGCCGGAGGAGTGGTCCAAGTGTGGCTCAACGACTCCCACGCAAATTTCTCAGCATTGCCGGCACTGCTGACCGGCGGATTCCCGGCCTTGGCCGTCCTGGACCTCGATCTGAGTGGGATGCCGGATCTGACGGTGAGCGACTCCGCCAACAATCGAGTCCTCGTGCTCAAGGGAATTGGAGCCGGCAACTTCGCACTGCCGATCCAGATCGCGCTCGGCAATCACACGCCCGGCGAAATCGTCGTCGCGAACATCAATGCCGACGGCCTGCCGGACATCGCCACGCTGACCTATCCGACTGTCACGGTGCTGCTGGCCACGGCACCGGGCGTGTTCGGCGCGCCTAGCTTCAAGGCAGCCGGCAGCAACCCCCGCGAACTTGCCTGCGGCGACGTGACCGGCGACGGAAAGCTCGACCTCGTGACCGTCGACGATTTCCTCGGAGTTCGCGTGTTGACGGGCAACGGCAATGGCGGTTTCACCGCGCCGGTCTTGCTTTCGCTGCCAGGCTCCATCGCCCAGGACGTGCTGATCTGGGACTTCGATCGGGACGGCAAGGGCGACATCGCCGCGCTGC
>JAYUUV010000171.1:0-15679 GCA_043754695.1 Planctomycetota bacterium | reverse complement strand
CGGGCACGTTGCATTGGCCGAAGCTGTTGTTCCCCCAGGCCACAACGGATCCGTCGCTGCGGCGTGCGACCGTGTTGAATGGACCTGCCGCGATCTTTGAGTACGTCAACCCGGCAGGCAGCGCGGGCACATCACACTGACCGTAGCTGTTGTCTCCCCAAGCCACGAGCGATCCATCGCTGAGCCGCGCGACGGAATGGACGAGGCCCGCCGAGACCTCCACGAAAGCGAGTCCGTTGGGGAGCGCAGGCACATTGCACTGGCCGATGTCGTTGCGTCCCCAAGCGATGACTGAACCGTCGTTGCGCCGTGCAACGACGTGAAATCCGCCCGTAGCGAACTCGACGTACTCGAGCCCGCCGGGCAGCGCGGGCATATTGTCCTGACCGTAGGCGTTGTATCCCCAAGCGACAATCGATCCGTCGCTGCGCCGTGCGAATGTGTTGAGTTGACCCGCGGCGATCTCCACGTACGTCACTCCAGCAGGCAGCGCGGGCACATCGCATTGACCGTAGCCGTTGTATCCCCAAGCCACGACCGATCCGTCGCTGCGGCGTGCGACCGTGTGATATTGGCTCGTCGCAATTTGGACATAGGCGAGGCCGCTGGGGAGCGCGGGTGTGTTGCAGGGACTGAAGTTGTTGGCCCCAAATGTGACGACCTTCCCGTCGCTTCGTCGTGCGGCCGTGTGCAGACGACCCGCCCCTATCTCGACGTATGAAAGGCCGCTTGGAAGCGCGGGAACATTGCACTCACCGGAGAGGTTGTCGCCCCAGGCCAGGACCGAGCCGTCGCTGCGCCGAGCGACGGTGTGATATCCGCCCCCCGCGATGTCCACGTAGGAGAGACCGGCCGGAAGCGCGGGCACGTTGCATTGACCGTAGTAGTTGTCGCCCCATGCGACGACCGATCCGTCGCTGCGCCGTGCCACCGTACAACAGTTTTCGAAGTACAGACCGCCTCCCGCAATCTGGACGTAGGTGAGGCCGGCCGGCAGCGCGGGAACGTTGCATTGGCCGTAGAAGTTGTTGCCCCAGGCCACTACCGATCCGTCGCTGCGCCGCGCCACACTGTGACGCCCACCCGCGGCGATCTCGACGTAGGAGAGGCCGCTTGGAAGCGTCGGTACATTGCACTGACTGTCATCGTTGCGTCCCCAAGCGATGACCGAACCGTCGCTGCGCCGGGCCAGTGTGTAGGCGACGCCCCCGGCGAACTCGACGTAACTCAGCCCTGACGGGAGCGCAGGCACGTTGCACTGGCCGTAGTCGTTGCGGCCCCAAGCTACGATAGAACCGTCGCTGCGCGAGGCGAGGGCATGCCCGAAGCCCATAGTGATTTCGACGTAGGAGAGGCCCGCCGGAAGGGCGGGAATGTTGCATTGACCGGCGTGGTTGCTTCCCCAGGCCACGACCGATCCGTCGCTGCGGCCCACCATTGTGTTGTCCCCGCGCGCCGCGAGATCGACGAACGTCTCATCGTTCCAGCGACTGTCGAAAACCTGCACGCCCCAACCCATGACCCCTGACTGCGCAGTGACGCTGTTCCCGCAAAGACCCAGCACGATCACCACGATGCGCGCTACGATCGACCAGGATAGGCTGCGAGTCATTGAACTCCTCTGTCTCAGCGTCAGCTAGATACGAGTGGGAAGCAGAAACTCGGCAAGGCCAGCGAATGGAAGAAAAGAACGGGGCCGCGATTGTCGTGAGTCAAGCGGAGAATCGTCGTTCCAAGCCCCTGATCATGGCTTCACGGTAGCACCGCCGCGATGGCTGGGGCCGTAATGCGGCTGCTTTCCTTGGTTTCTGTTGGTCGAGACGCTCCATGCGGACCAGCGCACGTCGTTCGACAGGGATACGGAACTTGGTTCGACTTCTTGATTCGCGCGACCGGGCGCTTGGATGCGGTGTCAGGTTGAACCGCGCCAACTTCATCCGGGACTGCGCGTCGAAAAAGATGTCGAAGTCGAACCTGGTACCGTATCTCCGTATCCCGGTCAGCCGCCTAGCTTCAGTTGGAGCGTGCGCGTGGTTTCGCCGGAGAGGCTGATCGTGGCGCTGGCCTCGACGCCGTCGTGATTGAAGGCGGTGACCGTGTATTTGCCGGGAGCGAGCGGGCCGACTTTTTGGGTTTTGCTGCCTTCGGCGGATGGGGCGCCCCGGACGGCTTGCTCGCGACCGCGGTCGTCGACGACGTTGATCGCGGCACCCACGGGAGTTCCGTCGCGATCCAGAATCTCGACACTCAGCATGCAACCCACACGCATCTCGAGATCGAGTTGCGTCGTCTCGTTCACCGCGACACGCACGCTGACGCTTTCGACGCTGACTTCGCTTTCCTTCGCCGCGTGAGCTGTCCAAGTGCCCGGCGTGATTCCGCGGCAAAGGTAGTGCCCGGTCTCGTCAGTGAAGGCCGCCATGTCCTCGCGCACCGCACCGGCGGAGTCGCGAAAGTACACGACCGTTCGCGGAGCCGGCTTGCCGGCAGAATCGCGCACGAGTCCCTGCAGGATTCCGCCGACGGAGAGACGCAAGGTCACATCGCGCAGCGCGCCGCCCTCCTCCAAAGTCAGCCCCTTCACGGACTCGCGACTCAGCGGCGGCGCTCCGTCGTTGGAGCTCCTCCGGTCGCCCATCGCGGTGACCGTGTACACGCCGGCCGGAAGGTCATCGAAACGGAATTCGCCCGACTTGTCGGTCTGCACGAAACCACCGACGCCGTCCGAACGCCGTTGCGCGGCATTTTGATCCATCCCCAGCATCACCGAAGCCTCGGCGACTGGCGCTCCATCGGGACCGAGGACGCGGCCGGAAATCGAACCCGCCGAGAGTTCTAGATCGAGCTGGTAACTCGGCCCCGCGGGAACGTCGACTTGCCGCCAGCGCGTCGGCGTCGCGCCTTCGCGGCTCGCGCTGAACGAATACTTCCCGGGCTGGTCCACGCTGAGTCGATAGGCGCCCTTGTCGTCGCAGCGCGCGAATTTCTGCTGACCGCCGCCAGCGTCGCCTTGGAAAAAGGCCTGCACACGCGCGCCCGCCACCGGCGCGCCGCCAGAGTGCACGATGCCGCGGATCTCGACCGGCGCGGCCGGCGGAGCGCCGAGCACGACCCGCGCCGTCTCGCCCTCGACGATCGTCGCAACCGCGGTCTTCTGCAAGGACGATCTCGCCGCCCAGTCGTTCTCGTCGGTCTGCGGGCCGAGCTCTTTCAGCTCTTCTTCGGAGGGCTCGGCGCTGACCTGCCATTGACCTGCAGACAGTCCCTCCAGCGTCGCGTGGCCGGTGGCATCCGTGCGTGCCTCGCGCCAATCGCCGCCATCGAAGCGCGGATAGATCGAGATCTGCCGCCCGGAAGTCTTTGCTCCGTTGCTGGCGAGCAACTCGACGACCAGCCGCCCGCCGCGGTGCAAAGTCAGCGACAGACCATCGATCGTCTGCCCGGGTGCCACGCTCACCGGCAGTGGATCGCTGCCGGCGAATCCGTCGCGCGTCGCGTGCAGCATGTAGTCGCCGCTCGGGGCTGATTTGAATTCGAATTGCCCTTTGGCATCGCAGATCACGTCCGAGTCGGAACGCGAGGAAAAGACGCGCCTTGCGTTGTTGGCCCGAGGCAACTTCAGCTCGACACGAGCCTTCGCCATCGGCGCTCCGTCGGGCCCGAAGACTTGGCCGCGCAAAAGCGCAACGCGCGCGACCACCAGCGAACCGAGCGCGAGTCGTTCGGGAACGACGACGCCGACACCTTCGCCGGACAAAAAACCCTTGGCATTGACGAGCACGGTCCAGGCTCCCGCGTGCACGCCCTCGAGCGTGAAGCTGCCGTCCTCGTTGTTGAAGCGCGCCTGAACGGCACTCGTCAGCAAGTTGCGCGGCCCGTCTTCCGGAGATTGCGGTGTGGCGACAACCTGGAAGCGTTGGATCGGAGCTCCGCTGTCGTCGACCACACGTCCGCTCAGGGCGTAACCGGGCTGCAACGTCAAGACGAGCGCGTCGTTGCCCGGCTCGATGTTCTCGAGTCTCGCGGTCCATCGCGGTCCGCGTGCGAGCGATTTCTTGGCCGGTTGCTTTTCGGCTTCTGCCTGTGCATCGCGCGCTGCATCCGCCGGCGCGTCCGGCACGGCCTCTTTCTGCGCAGCTTCAGCGCGCACACTCGCGGAGGCCGCGACGATCAGCGGACCTTGTTCGAGTCCGCTGATCCTGAAACTGCCGTCGGCGGCGGTCGTGAATTGAACATCATCGGGCCGACGCCATTCGTTGTCGTCGCGTTTCTTGAGCGGCACGGCGCTGACAGTCGCCTTCAGGACGGGACGTCCGTCGGGCCAGAGCACGCGACCGGCGACAAAGAGTCCGGACGATAGGCGCAGTTCGAGTCCCTCGCGCACATCGCCATCGACGAGCTCGCCCAGTTCAAGTTTGGCGTCCTGGAAGCCTTTCTTCTTCGCGCTCAGGGTGATCTTGCCCGGCTCCTTGCCGCGCAGATCGAAGCTGCCATCCTTCGCGTCGTTCATTTCGCCGCTGCTCGAGCTCGAGCCGCGCCCCCCCTCGCGCTCGATCTCCACGCCCATGGCCACGCCGGCCAGCGCTTGACCCGCTTCGTCGATCAGCCTTCCCGAGAGTCGCACGCCGCGAGTCAGACGCAGTTCGAGCGGCGTGTCCACACCGACCGCAACGGCGACATTGTCGCTGCTCGAATCCGCGTAGGAGCGCGTCTGGCAGCTGACGTTGCAGCGCAAGTCGGGCGGAATGCCGCGCAGTTCGAAGCGCAGGTTGGCGTCGATCTTGGATGTACGGTCAATCTGTTCGTTGCCCGCACCCGGCTGCCAACCGAACAGCCGCACGGAGGACTTCTGAAGCTCCGCGCTCGCCTCGGCGACGCCCACGGGCGGAACGATCACGCCGAGGATGCGTCCGCCGACTTCGGGTTCGAGCACATGGCCGCTCGCCGCCGTGGCGGGTTTGATCGAGAGCGGCGTGGACAAATACAAGTGTGGTGCATCGATCGCGAGCCGTCCAGTGCGCGTGTCCTTGGAGAACGCGACGCGAAACGTACCGTCGGGGTTCACGCGCGCGCGGTGCATCTCGCGAGTCTTGAACTTCTTGCCGTTGGCGATCACCTCGACCGTTTCGCCGAGCGGAGTGTGCTCGGGAAAACGCACGCTGCCTGTGACCCAGATGGCATCGGCGAGTTCGAGTTCCTCGGCCGTGGCAGCGACCGCACGATTGCTCGATGAACTCGGTTCGACTTCTGCCGCCGGCGTTGGAGCCGGCACAGCTGGAATGGCAGAGACGCTTGTAGCGGTGTGCAGACTTGCCGTCGGTGTGCTCTCTGATTCAACGGAAGCACCAACGTCGATCGTTGGCGCGTCCGTGCTCAAGAACGAGCGCGCAAGAAACACAAGACCGGTGGCAAGTACCGCGAACAAGATCGCGAGGCGCACTGAAGATCGATTCGCCATTGGGAAGCTCCTCTCCCAGGATCCTACACGGATTCCGTTGCGTTCTCGCCGACAACAGGGCCTATGCGATGGATGCGACTTGGTCGGGACTTCGATTCGTCCTGCGACGGCGCGATCGCGGGGACTGATCGAGTCGATTGCGGAGCCGGCGTGCTTCGTCGTCGATGAAGGCCTTCAACTTCACGCACGCTGCGGAAAAAGGGCCGGGCCGGGCGTGGTTGGTCACCCCCGGCCCCGCGGCACCAACTCGCGCCGCGCACCCCCCTGAGGAGGCGGGTCAAGGAAAACTACCCCGTGCTCGTGATCACGGTCGGCGCGCGGGCAAGGCCGGCCGCGCCACACTCCACATATATGGTGGAAACGGGCCCAGGGGCCCTCAGGGGCTGCTCGGCAAGGGCGAATGCAGCTCGAAAACCGCGCCGTGGATGGCGCGCAGGCCGCGCGCCAAGTCGGCTTCGGCAACAGCAAAAAGCGCGCTGCCGCGGTCTGTTTCTGCCCACTGCGCGCGAACTTCGATGGCCGCTTCGTCGAGTCCGCGCCGCGCTGCATCGATCTCGGCCGCGTTCGGTCCGACCAGTGCAAGCAGTGCAAGACTGCGTTCGACATGGAACGCCTCGCCGAAAGTGGCGAGCAGAGCCGCAAACTCATCGCTCCACGGACAGGCGAGCGCGATTTCACTTGGACCCGACGACAACCACAACGGTTCGATGTTTGCGCGCGCGAGTCGCGCCATGAACTCGCTCGAACGGCGCGGCCGATCTTCGCTATCGCCAAGCGCGATGTGCGCCAGCGTGACTCCGCGGCGCGCCGTGACACCCACGGCGTGCTCGCCGCGCGTCGCCGACGGCGTGAAGGCTTCGCCTCCGATCCACGTGCCCTCGCCATCGGGATCCGAAAGACAAAGTACACGCGCGGGAATCGCGGCACGTCGCAGCGGTTCGAGCGCGCCAGGATGCAAAACGTTCGCGCCGCGGAAGGCATACTCGGCGGCCTGTGAATAACTGAGCCGCGTGATGCCGCGCGCGTCCGGCACCAGCGTTGGATCGGCGCTCATCACACCGCCGACGACTTTCCAGAACTGGACTTCGCGCGCGCCGCAGGCTTCGGCGAGCAGACTGGCCGAGAGGTCGGAGCCGTTTCGGCCGAGCGTGGTCAAGTTGCCGGCCGAATCCTTTGCCAAGAATCCTGTCACGACCGGAATGCCAGGGACGTCCTGCAACGCGCGCCGGATCGCGGCGCTGTTGCCGCTGAGCGGTCGCGCACAACCGTGATTGGAGTCGCTGAGCAGACCAAGGTCGAAGGCATCGACGGGCGTCGCGCTGCGACCGCTCGCGCGCAGGGCGGCGGCGACGACTCGCGCGCTCATGCGCTCGCCGAAGGAGAGCACGAAGTCGCGCTCGGCGGCGGAAATCGCGCGGCGCTCGCGGATGCCCTCGAGCACCGACGCCAATTCGACCAGCAGGCGATTGAGCAGCTCCTGCTCCAACCCGCATTGGCTGAGCAACGTGCGGTGGCGGATGCGCACGCGCTCGAGTTCCGAACGCCCCTGCGCCGCCGCGCCGGCCACCGCGAGCAAGAGTTCGGTCACCCCGGCCGCCGCGCTGACCACCGCCACGGGCCGCAGCCCGCCGCGCGCCGTCAGGATCGCCCCGGCACGCCGAATCCCGGCCCCATCGCCCAGGGCGGCCCCGCCGAATTTCATGACGATGGGTCGGTCGATCGCTGCGTCGGGCACGGTGTTCATCGCGGCTGAGGAGCAGATTACCAAGCCCGCGCGCCCGGTTGGCCAGGTCGCAATTCGGTCGGGACCCAAAACCCACTCAGTGAAGCCCGGCCGCTCGCGTACCATGAAGATTGGTACCCCTGAGCCCAAAACGCCGCGAAGCCTGCCCATGAGCGTCATCGACCGCGAGAGCCTGATCTACGACTGGAACATCGTCGCCAAGCCCCGAGTGCACCACCCAAAGGTGCAGTTCGACGATGAGACGCTGCGCGACGGATTGCAGAGCCCCTCAGCCAAGGATCCCTCGCTCGACACCAAGATCGAGCTGATCCATTTGATGGAGCGCCTCGGCATCCAGACCGCCGATGTCGGCCTGCCGGGCGCGGGCGCGCGCGCGAGAGAGCACATCACGCGGCTGGTGCGCGAGATGGCGCCGCTGAAAATCAAAGCCAACGTCGCCTGCCGCACGCTGGTCGGCGACATCGCACCGATCGTCGACGTCGTGCAGGCGACCGGACAGCCGGTCGAGGTCTGCGCGTTCATCGGCTCCTCCCCGATCCGCCAGTACGCGGAGAACTGGGAGTTCGACACGATGCTCAAGCTGGTGCGCGAGTCGGTCGGCTTCGCCGTGAGCCAAGGCCTGACCTGCATGTTCGTGACCGAGGACACGACGCGCGCCAATCCCGAGCACGTTCGCGCGCTCTACACGACCGCGATCGAGGCCGGCGCCAAGCGCATCTGCGTCTGCGACACCTGCGGTCACGCCACGCCCGACGGTGTGCGCGCGCTGGTCGAGTACGTCTGCGGAATCGTCGAGCGTTCGGGCGCCGAGGTCGGCGTCGACTGGCACGGACACCGCGACCGTGGATTGGGGTTGATCAACGCCCTGACCGCCCTCGAAGCCGGCGCCACGCGCGTGCACGCCACGGCGCTCGGTGTCGGCGAGCGCGCGGGCAACACCGAGATGGACATGTTGCTCGTCAACCTGCGCCTGCTGGGCTGGATCGACAACGACCTTTCGGCCCTGGGCGAATACGTGCGCTTGGCGAGTTCGGCGATCGGCGTGCCGTTGCCGACCAATTATCCGGTCTTCGGTTCCGACGCCTTCGAGACTGGCACGGGCGTGCATGCCGCCGCGGTGATCAAAGCCTTCCGCAAGGGCGACACCTGGCTCGCGAACCGGGTCTACTCGGGCGTGCCGGCGGACATGGTCGGCCTCGAGCAGGTGATCAAGATCGGTCCGATGAGCGGCAAGTCGAACGTGATCTGGTTCCTCGAGAAGCACGGTCTCGCGCCGTCGGACGCCGCGGTCGAAAGCGTCTTGCAACTGGCCAAGGCCACTCCGCGGCTCTTGACGGACGGCGAGATTCTGGCGGCTGCCCGCGGCTAGCCGTTCAGCCGGCGACGACCTTGCGCGGTTTTTCGAGCCGGGTCAAGGTTTCGAGCAACTGACGCTGCGAGTCGGACTGCGCGTTGTTGTGCGCGCAGGTGAAGCACTTGTGATAGTGCTCGCGCTGGCGCTGCTGACACATCGACGGCGTCACCGTGTGGGCGAACAGCACCGGCGCTCCGTCGACACGAGTCGGGCACAGATGCATGCCCTGCGGTATCTCGCTCATGCTCGAAACTTCCTCGTGCACGGGGCCAGGGAGCCAGTGGACCGACGACGCTGGCGGTGAGTCTGGAAGTCCCTCCCCCGTAAAGCAAGTTCAAGGATGGTGAGAAAGGGCGGCGCGAAGTTGCGCGAGGCTCGCCGCGGCCATCGCCGGCCCCCGGTGGCTGTCCCGCGACAACTCGACGGCGGCCATGCCGCTGTAACCGATAGCTAGCAAAGAATTTAGCGTAGCGGGCAGATTCAGCACACCGCGTCCGAAGGGCAAATGCTCGTGAATTCCGGGTTGCGCGTCGTCGAGATGGACGTGGACCAGGCAGTCCTCGAGCTCGGCGATCTGCTCTGCGATCGAACGCGGGCCGGGCAGGTCGCCGGTGGCGATCAGGTGGCCGACATCGAGGGTCAGCCCCAGCTCGTGGCCCCCGTCGCCGAGGCGCTGGACAAGTTCGCGGTAGCCGGCGGGACGCTCGATGAACATCCCGGGTTCGGGCTCGAGGCACACGCGCACACCGAGGTCGCTGGCGTGCTCGAGAACCGGCAGCAGGCCGTCGCTCAGACGCTGCCAGAGAACTTCGGCCGGCGCGCCGTCCGGGGCGACTCCGGACCAGAGCGATACGATCGGGGCCCCAAGCTCGGCCGCCAGGAAAACCGAGCGCCGGTAGAAGTCGATGCGCCGTTCGCGGTCGGCCGCGCTCTCCTCGAGCAGGGTCGGAAAGTGCTTGCGGGTCGGATCCATGAGGTAGCGCCCGCCCGTCTCAATGGCGAGTTCGAGCCCGCGGTCCTCGCCGATGCGCCGCACCCGCTCGACCACGTCCTGATCGAGCGCGTACAGGTCGAGCCCGCCCACGTCCGGCGTAATCGCGACCCCCTCGTAGCCAAGGTCAGCGAGCAGGCTGAACGCATCCTCCGGCCGATGGTGCGCCAGCCCATTGGTGTTGTAGGCGAGTCGGAACATCAATGGGGCACGAGCCTACCTCCGCGAACCGGCAAGTCAGGTGCCAGGCACGATTTTGCCCCATTCGCGCACGCCGCCCGCACGAAGCGCGGCCGGCCAGCCCGAATAGGGAAAAATCGTTCCTGGGATCGTAGCGGCCGAATCGCTCAGGTTCCGATCACGAACTCCACCGCATCCGTCAGCTGGGTGTTGTTCGGCGGTGCGAAGCCGGGATCGCGTCCCCAGAACTGGGCGTCAACCTTGATTCCGGCGATCGACAAGAAC
Source organism: Planctomycetota bacterium (assembly GCA_043754695.1). GTDB lineage: Bacteria > Planctomycetota > UBA1135 > UBA1135 > JADJQU01. Next base: position 5,667 of record JAYUUV010000171.1, on the reverse strand, counting down.
GCCGCGGGTGTGCCGCCGAGTGCGCCGGCGCGGAAGGCATTCATGTCGATCGAGTAGCCGCCCGAACAGTCGTTGATCGGCGTAGGCGTGCCTCCGGAGGAGACGTTCGGCGAGCGCTTGATCGGAGCCTGTATGCAGAGTGTGCCGTTCTGGAACGGCGTCGCCGCGCGGCCGGCCGCGCTGTAGAGCAAGAGACCGGGCTTGTTGTTGCGAATGTGGATCGAGCTGACCACAAAGCCCACCGGCGCGCTCGCGCTCGGTGTGCCCAGACAACGAATCATCGGCACGCAACCCAGCGAGTTCGTCTTGGCCGCGCAGTACACGGTTTGCTGCTCACAGCCGGGCACGGCGCTCGAAAGCAGCACGCTGACGCTGTTGGTATATGCGTTGGCGGTCGCCAGATCGCTGGAGCCGTCGCCGTCGAGGTCCGCGATAACGAGGGATACGGGGTTTCCTTCGACGCCAAACTCCCGCACACCGAAGAAAGGTGCCTGTCCCTCGTTCCGGAGAACTGAAGCGGTGCCGTGGTAAAAGCCCGAGGCGGCAACGTCGTCGTTGCTCCCATCGCCGTCGAGATCCCCGATCGCGATGGCCCGCACGCCGTCATCGACGAAGCCCAACAACTGGGCCGGCAGGAACCCGCCGCCGGCGTTGTTCTGCAGTACGCCAATCGTGTTCGACCCATTGGAGGTCACGAGATCGACAAAACCATCCACATCGAGATCGCCTGCGGCGAGAACCTGTGGCGCCATACCCGAGGGATAGCTCACCGCAGGGGCGAAGTTGCCACCGCCCTGGTTCAGCAACACCGAGACGCTGAACAACAACAAATGGCCGGTCGCCAGATCCAACTTGTGATCTGCGTTGAAGTCGCCAACCGCCAGCGTGCCTGGATCAGCTTGGACGGGGTAGTCGATGCCCGCGGCCAGCAGACCTGCGCCAAGGTTCAGCAACACGGTGACGGTGCCCGCGTCACGATTCGCCACCGCCACATCCGTTAGACCGTCGCCGCTGAAATCGCCGACGACAACCTGCTCGGGATGCAGTCCGACTGGGTAGCTCTGTCGAAGCCCAAAGGTACCGTCGCCGAGGTTGAGTGAAACCCAAATCGAGTTGTCCATCCGATTGGCCACGCACAGGTCGAGTGCGCCGTCCAAGTTGAGGTCTCCGAGCGCGACGGACATCGGCTTCTGGCCCGAGCTGTAGTTGACCTGCGGATTGAACGTTCCGTTGCCCCGGTTCGAAAACACCGAAACTTGGTTCGCGCCGCTGTCCGTGCAGACGAGGTCTACGTCGCCATCTCCGTCGAGATCTCCGCAAGCCAAACACGAGGGTGCAGCCAGAGCCGCGTAACTGCGTTGGACGACTAGGCCGCCGAAACCGTTGTTGGTCAAGACCGAGAACGACTGGGAGAAGTTGTTGCTCACGACCACATCCAACTGACCGTTGCCATCGACATCGGCGAAGGCGGCTGACTGCGGCTGGGCACCGGTCGGATATTTCACCTGCGCGGCAAACGCCCCGCTGCCCAGGTTGCGGAACACAGAGAGCGAGGAGGAGTAGGCGTTGACGACCGCCAGATCCGGTTTGCCGTCCGCGTTGATGTCTCCGATGGCCACGTCGGTCGGACGTATTTCCGCCAAGTAACTCACCTGTGCCGCAAATGTTCCAGTCCCTAGATTCCGCAGCACGGAGACGCGTTTCGACGCGGAATTGGCCACGGCGATTTCGGGCCGGCCATCCGAGTTCAAATCGCCGATCGCCAATGCCACCGGCTCGATCAAAGTTGCGTAGCTCGGCGCGGGCCCCGCACCGAAATTGCCGCCGCCCTGGTTCAAGCGTACGGAAACCGTGTCCGAGTCGAAGTCCGCCGTCGCGACGTCGAGCAGTCCATTGGCGTCGAGATCTCCGAGCGCGATGTCGGTTGGCGAAAGACCCACGCTGTACGTCGCCTGCAACTGGAACAAGCCCGCGCCTTGGTTTTTGAGCACGGCGAAACTGTTGTTGAGCGGCTCGCTCACCACGAGATCGAGCTGCCCATCACCGTCGAGGTCGCCGGTCGCGATGCCCTGCGCGTTGGCTCCAAGCGGATAGACCGCCGCTGCGAAAAAAGTGCCGTTGCCGTGATTGATGCGAACGTGCACGTCCTGCGAATAGTAGTGAGCGATCGCCACGTCCAGCGCTCCGTCACCGTTCAAGTCGCCCAGCGCGATGCCGATCGGATCGTCGCCCGCGAGCAGCCACGATGCAGGCATGAACGATCCATCGGGACGATGCAGCGAGACGCTGAAGCTGTCGTCGCCGGGGCAGGTCGCGACTACATCGGGAAGCCCGTCGCCGTCCAGATCGCCGACGGCCAGTTCGTAAGGCGAGAACATGGTCCTGAATTGTTCGCCGGGGAATAGCGCTGCGTTGCAGGGCGAACCGCCTTGCGCCTGTGCGTTGGCCAGCAAGACAGTGATTGCAAGCGCAACACCGGCGGCCGGGAACAAAACCTTGCGGTCCGGCCTCAGGATGCGAGCAGAGCTTGAAGAGTGCATGGCGGGATTCCGTGCGGGCAGGAGAAAGCACCCGATTCAGATTGGCGCATGAGTCGGACGAATCAACTCTATGGGAGGTTCGCCTCCCTAACCCAGATTACCAAGCCTTCCTGCCAGCCCCGCGAATCCGGGAAAACCGCACCTGGCAACTGACTTGCAGATTCAGGGGAAACGGACCTCACCACTGGCCCCAGGGGCGATTTCGAGCGATCGCGTGGCCAGCGTCTTGGCCTCTGCGTCCATGATGCGCAGGTTGACGCGCCCCGCCGGGACAGCGATGCGCTGTTCCTGGCCGGACTCGACGCCCGAGGTCTCGAGGGCCAGACCGTTGCACTCGGGGATCACCCAATAGAACTCGGCTGCACTCGTGTTCTTGAAGACCAGTGCGACGCTCGGCGCGACGCGCAAAGTGATCTCCTTCGACTCGCCCGGAGCAAGCGTCACGCGCCTCATCGCCATGCGCGCGTTGCGCGAGCGCGCGCTGATGTCCCAGACTCCGGGCGTGATGCCGGTCAGCTCGAAGGCCATGTTGTGGGTTTCGGAGCCCATGCTGTGGGCGAAACCCTCGCTGACGTTTGCCTGCGTGATGTAAATCGCGGCATCGCAAGCTGCATTTGGTGTCGGGATCGATCACCGTGCCGCGCAGTTTGGCGGCGCGCTCTACGATCAATAGCAGGTTCTCGACCGCGACTGCGCTGAGAATCAGCGTCGCGCGCGCGCCGGCCGCAAGAGCGCGCAGGTCTTTGGCGAGATCGCTAGCCACTCGCGCCTGCACCGATTCCGTCGGCGCGGCGAGGGACGGCGAAATGTCCGCAGCCGCAGGCTCGGATGAGCCCGAAGACTGCTGCACCTGCGCTCCACGCGAATCGCCCTCGCGTTGCAAGAAGATCCATGCCGCTGCAACCAGCGCCACCGCGGCCAGGACGAAAGTCAGACCTCGTTTTGACATGCGAAGTTTCTACCGTCTGTTAGCTTGGCGCCTCGATTTCGACCTGCACTCCCCGAGGAACCCCCATGCAACGCAACTTTGCCTCATTTGCCGCGTCTTTTCTGCTTGTAACCGCCCTCTCCGGAGTCGGATTCGCCCAGGGCGCCGACAACTGTGCGAGCGCGCAGGCCATCGCCGGCTCGGGCACGTTCGTGTTCGACAACACGCTCGCGACCACCGACGGCTCGCCGGACAACCTGTGTCTCTTCTTCGGTCAATCGCAGATCGATCTCGACGTGTGGTGGAGCTGGGTGCCGACGACGAGCGGCGCCTACCAGATCGACACCTGCGCGCAGACCACGGTCGACACGAAGATCGCGGTGTACGACGGTTCCTGCGCGAGAGCAGTGCTCGCCTGCGGCGACGACGCGTGCGGCGTGCAAACACTGATCCAGTTCTCGGCGGTCGCCGGTCAGACCTATGTGATCCGACTCGGTGATTATCCCGGCGCGCTCCCTGGCACGGGCACGCTAACGATCGGCGTCATCCCGCCGCTGCCGATCCTGGCGACGGCGACCAACCCGGCCAATGGACACGTCTATCACCTGCTCGAATATTCGAGCTGGACCCTGGCCGAAGCGCGCGCCGTTTCCCTCGGCGGACACTTGACGACGGTCAACGATCAGGCCGAACACGATTGGATCAGCGCCAACTTCCACAACTTCCTGGGCTCCGATATCGATTTGTGGAGCGGCTTCAACGACGCGGCGGTCGAAGGCACCTGGGTCTGGGCCGATGGCCAGCCGGTAACGTTCACGAACTGGGACCTCGGCGAACCGAACAATGCCGGTGCGGGCGAGGACTACGGCTGCATGCGCAAGAACAACGTGGCCGCGCTGTGGAACGACCTGCCGGACAACCCGACCGGCTTCCACAATCAAGTGCACGGCGTGGTCGAGGTCGGTGCCACCGCGACGGTCTACTGCACAGCCAAGATCAACAGTATCGGCTGCACACCGACGATCGGTTCGAGCGGCTTTTCCAGCGCCACGGTCGGTTCCGGATTCGTGATCAGCGCGAGCAACGTGCGCAACAACAAACCAGGGCTTGCGCTGTACACCAACGCGGGTCGCGCAGCCGTGCCGTTCCAAGCGGGACTGCGCTGCATCAACACGCCGATCAAGCGCTCGACGCCGCTGGCCTCTGGTGGAAGCGCTGCGCCGGCGAACGATTGCAGCGGAGTTTATGCGCTCGACATGAATGCCTTTGCGGTCGGCGCGCTCGGCGGCACGCCGGCTCCTTATTTGATGCTGCCGGGCACTGTGGTCAACGCCCAATGCTGGGGTCGCGACCCGGGCTTCCCGTTCCCGAACAACACGACGCTCTCCGACGCGCTGGAGTTCACGGTCGGGCCGTAGGGCCCGAGGAATTGGCATGACCGACAAGGTCCCGTTCGTGTTCCTTGTGGCGGGGACTTTTCTGCGGCTCCCTAGCTGCGAGTAAGCGGCCATGATCCTCTCCGCGCGCACGCTTCGCTCCTGGTATCCGCCGCCGCGGCACGGAGTGGACGAGCGCGTGGAGAATTGTCAGGTCTGCCGTGAATCCACGCCGCACCTTCGCGTCGTTCATCGCCGCCCCCTGTTGCTGCTCGTCGCGATTGGGTTGTGCGGCCTTGGCGGGACGATGGAGAACAGCCGGCCGATAGTGCTGGCCCTGGCCGCGGCATCCGTCGTGCTCTGGGTCGTGTTGCGCCGCCGGGATCGTCGACGTTTCAGGCAGTGCGTGCGCTGTCTCGATCGTCCGCGGCGAGCTCGTTTGACTTACCTGATCGACTTTTTCTGATTCGGGCCGACCTGCCCGTTCCCGGCAGCGTGCAGGCGTACACTTCGGCGATGAACTGGAAAGTAGCATTGACGACGTTCGGGTTGATCTTCCTGGCCGAGATGGGCGACAAGACGCAGCTGGCTGCGATCAGCATGGTTGCGAAGACCAAGGCGCCGTGGGCCGTGTTTCTCGGCGCGGCGCTCGCGCTGTGCCTGGTCTCGCTGCTCGGCGTGATGTTCGGCGAGGCACTGACGCGCTACGTGCCCGAAGCAGTCCTCAAAAAGATCAGCGCCGTCTCGTTCCTCGTGATCGGCGGGCTGATGCTGTGGGGCAAGATCTGAGAGCAGATGCGGCCTCGACTCCGTCGCAAATCAA
>JAYUUV010000170.1:0-11283 GCA_043754695.1 Planctomycetota bacterium | reverse complement strand
AGCCGCGCGCGTGTCGAAGGGCACGGTCGTGGCTCGCCTGGTGGACGAGGATGCGCGCCTTGCGGTGGCGGGCGCGGAGGCGGCGTTGGCCCAGGCCCGCGCGGCGCAAACGGAAGCAGAGGTCCGCGCTTCGATCGCGCACAGCAATTTCGAGCAGGCGCTTGCGGTGACGGAGAGCGAAGCCGTGGCTCGCGCGGAACTCGAAGGCAGGCGCGCCGAAGTCGCTCAACGCAAAGCTGCCGCAGGCAAAGGCGAGGCCGGTGTGCGCTCCGCCCGCGACGAAGCGGCGCTGCTGCACGAACTGGAATCGGTCGGCGCGAGCGAGCAGCGCGCGGTCGACCTCGCCGAGGCGCGTGTCGCCGAAGCGGGGGCGGCGTTGGACCAGTTGAGCGCCGAAGTTTCCATCGCGAGCGCCGAGGAACAGAAGTCCCTGGCGCGGCACGTGCGGGCCAGACGCGAGCTCGAATTGCGCTTGGATGACAAGCTCGCACTGCAGACCGCGGACGCCGCGAGTCAACGTGCTCAGGCCGAAACGGACAGCGCGCAGGTTTCGCTCGAAGAGGCCAAGCTGCGTCTCGCACGCATGGAAATCCTTGCGCCGTGCGACGGCGTGGTGCTCGAACGCAGCGCGATGCCCGGATCCGTGCTCGCGGATTCGTCGAGCCTGGTGTGCACGCTCTTCGATCCGGCGCAGCTGCGCGTGCGCGTGGACGTGCCGCAGTCCGAGGTTTCCAAGCTCGCTGTCGGAGGACGCGCGGAAATCGCCGTCGACGCGCGCTCGGGCCGGCCGTATCACGGCGAGATCGTGCGCGTGGTCGAGAAGGCCGACATTCAAAAGGTCACCTTGCAGGTCCACGTGCGTGTCGAGGACGGCGACGAGTGGTTACGGCCGGAGATGCTCGCGCAAGTGCGCTTCGTCGCGCGTCCGGCCGAGTCGCAAGCTCACGACGGCGCCGCGCAGACTTCGCCGAGCGTCGAAATTCCGCTGCGCGTCGTCGAAGACGGCAAACGGGTCTGGATCGTCGACGGTGTCGACGGCCGGGCGAGATTGCGCGAGGTCGAGCTCGGCGCGCAGTCCGGCGATTGGGTCGAAGTGCGCTCAGGCTTGGACATCTCGGACAAAGTGATCGATCGCGGCCAGAGTGAGTTGCATGTCGGCGATCACCTGCGCGTGGAGGAACGGCCGTGAGCTACATCCAGCTCGAAAACGTCACCAAGCGCTACACCAAGGGCGAGTACGCGGTCACGCCGCTCGAGAACGCGACGCTTTCAATCGAGCAAGGCGAGTTCTTCGTGCTGCTCGGTCCGTCGGGCTCGGGCAAGACCACGTTGCTCAATCTGCTCGCGGCCATCGATCGGCCGGACGCCGGCAGTGTCAGCGTGGGGGACACCAATCTGGTGACACTCGCGCGCGGCAAGCTGGCGCCCTGGCGTTCGCAGAACATCGGCTACGTTTTCCAACAGGCCAATCTTGTTCCGGTGCTGACCGCCTACGAAAACGTGGAGCTGCCTTTGTGGCTTTTCCCGCTTTCGCGCGCTGAGCGACATCGGCGCGTCAGTCTCGCGCTCGAAGCCGTCGGACTCGGCGATCGCGCGACGCACCTGCCGCGTCAATTGTCCGGCGGTCAGGAGCAGCGCGTCGCCATCGCGCGCGCCATCGTCGCCGATCCGCCGCTTTTGCTCGCCGACGAGCCCACGGGAAATCTCGACCAAGAGTCCGCGGACGGCGTACTCACGCTGCTAGGGCGCATGCATTCAGAACGCGGCAAGACCATCGTGATGGTCACGCACGATCCACACGCGGCGATGTACGGCACGCGGCGCATGCGGCTCGAGAAGGGCCGGCTGCACGCGCTCGAAGGAATCCTGACGCGATGAAATTGCCGCGCCTGATCGCCAAGAATCTGCGCCGCCGGCCCATGCGCACGCTGTTCACGCTGCTTGGCGTGGCCAGCGCGATGTTGCTGTTCGTCTTGGTCGAGAGCCTCTCCGCCGGATTGGATCGCGCGATGAGCGGAACCGAGGCCGCGCGCACGTTGATCGTCTATCGCCAGAATCGCTATTGCCCGCAGACTTCGTTCCTGCCGGAGTCCTACGTCGAGCGCATCCGCAAAGTGCCCGGCGTGCAGAGCGTGTTGCCGGTCAAGGTCTACTTGAACAACTGCCGCGCATCGCTCGACCTGGTCGCGTTCCAGGGCGCGCCGGCCGACGAGATGCTCGCCGCGCGCCACCTCGACGTGATCGCGGGTGATGTCGAAAAGTTTCGCCGCGAGCGCGACTCGGCGCTGGTCGGCCAGGCTTTTGCCGCGCGCAAAAACCTGCGACCCGGCGATGTGTTCCGCTTCGGCAACATCATCGTCAAGGTCGCCGGTGTGTTCGCCTCGGACGAACCGGTCGAAGAGGGCGTCGTCATGACGCACCTCGAGTACTTGCAGCGCGCGGGCCCGGTCAATCGCCTTGGCACGGTCACGCAATTCGAAGTCAAAGTCGACGATGCCTCGCGCGCGCGGGAGATCGCCGCGGCGATCGACGCGCAATTCAAGAGCGCCCAGGAGCCGACCGACACGCGTGCGAAACTGCAGTTCCTGGAAAGCGCCACGCGCGACCTGCGCGAGATTTTGCGCTTCGCGCGTTGGCTCGGCCTAGGTTGTGTCGCGGTCGTGCTCGCGCTTGTCGCCAACACGGTCTTGATGTCGTCGCAGGAGCGCGTGCGCGAGTTCGGCGTGTTCCGCACGCTGGGTTTCCGCGAAGGCCACATCGTTTTCGTCGTGCTCGGCGAAGCCTGGATCCTCGCCGTCGGTGGTTGCGCGCTCGGCTTGCTCGTCGCCTATGCGATCGTCGAGTTCTCGCACGTCTCGATCGGCTCCGAGGGGGTCGCCGTCGGTTTCCACATCGTGCCGGCGCTGGTTGCGCGCGTGCTCGCCGTTTCCGTGATCGCGGGCACGCTGGCCGGAATTTTCCCGGCGCTGCAGAGCGCGCGACGTCCGGTCGTCGCGGCGTTGAGGGAGGCCTGAGCGATGGCGCGCTCGCTGCCCTTCGACTACGCCGTGCGCAATCTTGCGCGCCGCCCGTTGCGTACGGTCCTGACCGCGCTCGCCAGCGCGCTGGTGGCCGCGCTGCTCGTGGCGACCACGGCTTTCGTGCACGGATTGGATCAGACGTTTTCCGGAGCGGCGCGCGACGACGTGGCGATCCTCCTGTCGAGCGTGGCCCAGCGCGACGTGTTGCGTTCGACCGTCGGCGCGGGTGTCGGTGCGTTGATCGAAGCTTCCGTGCCCGGGATCAAACTCATCGGCGGCGTGCCCGCGGTCTCCAGCGAAATTCACACCGGCACGAATCTGCGTCTGGGCGCGCTGAGCGAAGCGCGCGAGGGCGAGCACACCTTTCCGGCTTTCGTGCGCGGCGTCAGCGAGCGCGCGTTCCTCGTGCACGACGCGGTCACGATCATCGAAGGCCGGCCGGCGAGGTCGGGCGAAGTGTTGGTCGGTCGCCTGGCCGCGCGACAGATGGGTGTCGACGACGACGCGCTCGCGGTCGGAAAGACCGTGCGCTTCGAGGGCGGCGAATTCACCGTCGCCGGCCGTTTCGCCGCGCCGGGCACGACGATCGAAGCTGAACTCTGGGCGCCGCTGTCGGAGTTGCGCGGCCTGACGCGGCGCGACGACAGCTCGGCGATTTTCGTGCGCGTGGAAAAACCAGGCGACTTCGCCGAACTGGAATTGTTCGCCCTGCGCCGGCTCGATCTTGAGCTGGTCGTCATTCCGTCTTCGCTCTACTACAAGGAGCTGGTCGCCTACTTTCAGCCGATCCGCGCCTTGGCTTGGATGATGGCGGCGATGATCGCCGCCGCGGCGGTCTTCGGCGGCTCGAATGCGATCAACTCGGCGGTGCAGGATCGCCTGCGCGAACTGGCCGCCCTGCGCGCCGTCGGTTACTCGGCCCAGGCCATCGCGCGATCGCTGGCGCTGGAGGCGCTCTTGATCGCTGCGAGCGGCGGAGTCCTCGGGCTCGTGATCGCCCGCTTCGCCCTGCACGACGGTGCGATTCGCATCGCCATGAGCGCTTTCCGCCTCGAGGCTGACGCACAGAGCGTGCTGGTCGGCTTCGGCGGCGTCTTGTTGCTGGGCTTGTTCGGAACGGCCCCTGCCATTCTGCGCGTCCAGCGTTTATCCATAGCGACCGCACTCAAGGAACCCTGAAGAGCCAAGAACCATGTTCACACGATCGATCCTGCCGCTTTGTCTTCTCGCATTGTGCGCCTGCAGTCACGAAGCCTCGCACCCGGCCGCGCCGCCGGTGTCGGCCGCGGTGTTTCCCGCCTCATTGAAACTGGATGCGGCTCCGGCCGCGGCGCAGAGCGTGATCGACGTGCGCAAGACCGCGACTGACGGCGCCGACGTCGTCGTCACCGGCCGAGTTCGTGACTTCGTGGACACGCGCGCGGTGTTCACGATCGCGGACCTTTCGTTGAAGTCATGCGCCGACAAGAACGACAAGATGGAGTGCGAGACACCCTGGGATTACTGCTGCGAGGAGCCCACCAAGCTAGCCCAGGGTTCGACCGCGATCGAAGTGCACGAGGGCGGCAAGCTCGCGCTCGGTTCGGCGCAGGGCTGGAACGGGCTCGATCACCTCAAGCAAGTCACCGTGCGCGGCAAGTTCACGAAGGACGCCGCCGGCAACGTGACCGTGATCGCCAGCGGCATCTACGTCCAGCCGTGATCAATTGCGGACCGGCCGCGCGAGGACCAACTTCCCCCGCGGCCCGACGCGCACCGCGCTGACCAACAGACCGCGCGCGTCCTGGCCCGTGCGCGGATTTTTCCAATCCGTGCGCCTGCCGCTCTTCAGGTCATAGCGCCACAGGTGCCAGGGGCAGGTCACTTCGCCGGCGGCGACCGAACCCTGGAACAGCGGACCCTCGAGGTGCGGGCAAAACGCCTGGACGGCGACGACCTGCCCGTCGACGCGGAACAAGGCCAGCATGCCCCACGGAGTTTGAATCGGCAGGGGCCGGGAGAGGTCGACCTGTGCGGCGAGGTCGGTCTCGAATTCGTCGGGCTCTTGCTTGGCTTGCATGCTTGCTTCAGGCGTCCTGTGCGTCCGCGCGGTTGTTCATCTGTTGAATAAACCGCACGGACCCAGGGACGAAGAGACACAGAGCGTGCCAGAATCCCGCCGTGGCTCAAAGCACTCTGGTCGTCGCCCTCTCGCCTTCGCGCATGCGGATCCTGCAGCGCGAGTTGGAACGTGGCGCATTCGACTTCCGCTCGGTCCCGCACGCCTTGTTTTCGGTCAAGGGCGAGGGCGTCGTCGCCACCGCCTACGCTTCGGGAAAACTGGTGGTCCAGGGCGATCATCCTAGCGAGTTCTTGACCCGCTACGTCGAGACCGCCGCAAGTGATCCGACCGTCGCGAAGACGGCGAGCCACGCGGCCGCGACTGAAAAATCAGGCGAGACCTACGTCACGATGGTCGGCAGCGACGAATCGGGCAAGGGCGACTACTTCGGACCGCTGGTGGTCTGCGCCGTGCGCCTCGAACCGGATCAGTCGAAGGCCATGCTCGGCGGACCGGTGCGCGATTCCAAGCAGTTGACCGACGAAGCTTGCCTGCGACTTGGCGCCGCGTTGCGCGGCAGTCTGCCGCACGCGATCGCGCAACTTTCGCCGCCGGAGTACAACGCGGCGCATGCGCGCTACAAGAACTTGAATCCGCTGCTCGCAGATCTGCACGCCAAGGCGATTCGCGAACTGGTTGCGCCCGGCATGCGCGTGCTCGTCGATCAATTCGCCAACGCGAAAGTCATGGAAAAGGCGCTCGCAGGGACCGACATCGAACTCATCCAACATCCGCGCGCCGAGCGTGTGCCCGCCGTGGCCGCGGCCAGCGTGATCGCGCGCGAAATGTTCTTGAACGGCTTGCACGAATTGTCCGAAAGCTGCGCGATCGATCTAGCCAAAGGTGCGGGCGCGCCGGTGGATCAGGCCGCGCGCAGATACGTCGCGTTGCACGGCATGTCGAAGCTTGGGCTCGTGGCCAAACTCCATTTCAAGAACACGCAGAAGATCCCGGCGGGGGGTGCGCGATGAAATTCATCTTGGTTTCCGGCACGGGCAACAACTTCGCGCTGTTCGACGGTTTCGCCGAGCAGGTTCCCGAGGATCCGCGCGCGGCCGCGCTCGAACTTTGTGGCGCGGCGCTGGCCACGCGCGCGAGCCTCGACGCGAATCTGCCCGAGAAATTCCAGCTCGACGGAATTCTGCTGCTCTTGCCCGCGCGCGAAGCCAACGCCTGTCGCATGGTGGTCTACAACGCCGATGGCAGCCGGCCGGAATCGTGCGGCAACGGGCTGCGTTGCATCGCCATGGTGGCGCGCGCGCGCGAGCACGTGTTGAGCGACGAGTTCACGATCCTGACCGACTCCGGCCCGCGCGCGGCGCGCGTGTTGCGCAGCGAGGTCGGGAAGGAAATCGTCGGCGCTGAAATTTCGATGGGGGAGCCGCATGTCGCGGAACGCCGCGTCACCCTGAAGACCGCCCACGGCGCGCTCGAAGCGACGCTGATCGACATGGGGAATCCGCACTGCGTGGTCTTCGTGCGCGACGAGCGCGAGACACCCGTGGCGCGACTGGGCCCGGAGCTCGAACACCACCGCCATTTCCCGGCGCGCACCAACGTCGAATTCGTGGCCGTGCGCCCGCACGGATTGGACATGCGCGTCTGGGAACGCGGCGTCGGCGAAACCCAGGCCTGCGGCACCGGAGCGTGCGCTGCCGCCGTCGCCGCCGTGGTCACGCAGCGCGCGACCACGCCGATCGACGTGCGCGTTCCCGGAGGAATCTTGCACGTCGCCTGGGACGCGCAGGCAGGCGAAGTGCGCTTGAGCGGAGCCTGCGAAACCTTGGGCAGCGGAAATTGGCTGCCTGTGGCGGCTGTGGTCGAGCGCGCGACGAACTAAGGAAGGGCCATGGAAGTTCGCGTCGCCCACAAGTTATCCGCTTTGGAAATCGTGCGCAGGATTCGCGTCGCCGCCGAACGACACGACGTCGAGTTCACGCCGGGTGCAGACGAGACGCGCGGCGTGCTTTCGAAAAACGCCGGTTTTCTCGGCACGGTGCGCGCGGAGTACGCGATCGAAGCCGACGCGCTGGTGGTGAACGTCCGCGACAAGCCGGCCTTCATTCCGGAAGGGACGTTGCGGCGCATGCTCGAGGAAGAACTCGGCAAGCTGGTCGCCGGCTGAAGCCGCGCACGAGCGCTCCGTGAGCTACCTGATTCAACTAGGGTTGGCGCTGTTCGCGCAGGCGATCTGGGAAGAGAGCGGTTTCGAAGCCACGCCGCGCGGCGCGTTGGTCGTCTTCCTCGTCTTTGTCCCGCACCTGTTGGGCCGGCTTGCGAATCGCCTCTACCTGCGCGGCCGATTCCGCCTGGCGGATCGCGTTTATCAGGCGTTGCATTGGTCGCCCGTCTATCTGCAGGCAATCGCGATTTTCGGTTTTGGCTGGATCGAACACATCGAGCAGGCGACAGGGGCCAGCGCGCGCTTGATGGGTTGGCCGGGCCCGCTGCTGTTGGTCGCGTTCCTGCCTTTCGTGATGTTCTCGCTGCTTGCGATCGACGCGCGCTCGAAAATTGGCGGGGGCGCGAACGGAAGACTGGCACTGCGAGTTCAGGGGCGTTTGTTCGCAGCTGCGCTCGTGCCGCTCGTCGGCTATGTGCTGATTTCCACTTGTGTCGGCAGGATCAGCGCTTTGCGTCTCGCGGTCGAAACGGTGGCGCTGTGGAACGCGGTCTACGCGGGGGCGATGCTCGTGCTCTTCGCGTCCGGCCTGCCTTGGCTGCTGCGGCACACCTGGGAAACCGAAGCTCTGCCCGCCGGTCCGGAGCGAACATTGTTCGACGCAGTCTCCAAGCGCGCGAACTTCGACGGCCGCCGTCTGGTGCTCTGGCACACCGGTTTCACCGCCGCGAACGCCGCGATCATCGGGCTCTTGCCCGCGCAGCGCATCGTGATCTTTTCCGACCTGCTCTTGTCGCAACTTGATCTGCGCCAACTTGCCAGTGTCTACGCGCACGAGATCGGTCACGCCAAGCGCAATCACGTGTTGATCTTTTCCGCCTGGGCCTTCGCCGCGTTGTTCGGCGCGGATCTCTTGGCGACTAAGTACGTGCCCAACGACGCGGGCTGGACGGTGGCGGTACTCGGCGCCTCGATGGCGCTGTGGGTCATCGGCTTCGGCTGGATCTCGCGGCGCTTCGAATTGGAGGCGGACATCTACAGTCTGCGCTTGATCGGCGAAGCGCAGCCCTTGATCGAGGCGCTGACGCTGGTCAGCGGTCCCCACGGTCACAAGCGGACTTCCTGGCGGCATTTTTCGACCGAGCGACGCATCGCGTTCCTCGAGGCCGCGGTGCGCGAACCGGAGCTGGCGAAACGCCTGGAGCGCCGCCTGTGGTGGGTCTCCCGCGCCGGCTTCCTGGCCGGCTTGATTGTGCTGGGACTCCAAGTCGCCGGCCTGCTGCGCGGTTGGCCCCGCGATCAGGTCGTGCTTGAGCTGCGCCGCGGCGACTACAGCGCGGCCGCGGAGCGACTTGAACGGCAGCCTGTCGAAGACGCCCAGGTAATGGCCTTGGTTCAACGGGCCGCGACCCTGAAACAGGGCAACCTGGCTGAGCTGGAGCGCCAGGCCCGTGCGGCGTTCGCGAGTGGCGACCCGCAGGCGGCCGACGAATGGCTGGACCTTGGCGCCCTGCGCGGCGACAAGGACATGGAAGCGGTTCAGGCCTTCCTTCTGGAGGCGCGGGAGACACCACCCGCGGCGCGCGTGGAGCTCCTGAATCGGGTTCCACCGTCCTGGCGCGCGCTGCTCGAGCCGCTGCTCCGGTCGTCCGAGCGCTGAGCGGTCCGAACGCCATCCCTACCTTAGTTAAGTACGTCTTCCGCACTGGCATCGCCGCCCCGGCCGCGAGATAATGCGCGCTTGCCCCGTGTCCGGCGCCGTCCCGGCAGCTGGCGCGCCGCACCCCTGACTCCTTGCCTTAGCGATGACCGGAACCGAAACGCCGACGCCCACGCCTCCGCCGCCCGCGAACCAGGGAATCCTCGAGCCGCGTTCGATCGAACGCGAGATGCGCGAGTCGTACCTGACGTACGCGCTCTCCGTGATCCACGCGCGGGCGCTTCCCGACGTCCGCGATGGGCTCAAGCCCTCCCAGCGGCGGATCCTGGTCGCGATGAACGACCTGAACCTGAGCCCGCGGGCCAAGTACCGCAAGTGCGCCAAGATCGCCGGCGACACGTCGGGTAACTATCACCCGCACGGCGAATCGGTCGTTTATCCGACGCTGGTGCGCCTCGCGCAACCGTTTTCGACGCGCTATCCGCTGATCGACGGCCAGGGCAACTTCGGTTCCATCGATGGCGATCCGCCGGCTGCGATGCGTTACACCGAAGCGCGCATGAAGGGCGCCGCGGTGGAGCTGCTCGACGACCTCGAGCAGGACACCGTCGATCTGCAGGCGAACTACGACGAGTCGCGCACTGAGCCGACTGTGTTGCCGGGGCGCTTCCCCAATCTCTTGTGCAACGGCTCGGACGGCATCGCGGTCGGCATGGCGACGAGCCTTTTGCCGCACAACTTGCGCGAGATCACCGCGGCGCTGCGCACGGTGCTCGACCATCCCGAGGTCACGGCCGGCGATTTGTGCGAGATCGTAAGCGGTCCGGACTTTCCGACCGGCGGCATCATCATGGGCCGGCGCGGGATTTTGCAGGCCTACGCCACCGGTCGCGGACTCGTGCGCGTGCGCGCGCGGCACGTCATCGAAGAGGTCAAGAATCGGCAGGTGATCGTCGTCACCGAAGTGCCGTTCCAGGTGCGCAAGACGGCGATCATCGAGAAGATCGTCGAAGTCGTCAAAGACGGGCGCATCACCGGCATCTCCGACGTGCGCGACGAGTCGGACCGCACGGGCATTCGGCTGGTGATCGAACTGAAGAAGGGCGAGGACCCGCAGGTCATCGTCAATCAGCTGTTCCAGTACACGCCGATGCAGACGACGCAGTCGTTCATCAACTTGGTGATCGACCGCGGGCAGCCGCGCACCTTGACGCTGCGCGGCCTGCTCGACGCGTACATCGCGCATCGCAAGGAAGTCATCCGCAGGCGCACGCTGTTCCTGCTCTCCAAGGCCGAGGAACGCAAGCACATCCTCGAAGGTCTGCGCATCGCGGTCGATCACATCGACGAAGTGATCCGCATCATCCGCGCCAGCAAGACGCCGGAAGAAGCGCGCGTGAATTTGTCGGCGGCGTTTTCGCTTTCGCAGCGCCAGTCGCAGGCGATCGTCGATATGCGGCTTGGCCGACTGACCGGGCTCGAGCGCGAAAAGCTAGAAGCCGAGTTCAACGAAGTCGTGGCCGAGATCGCCGACCTGCGCGACATCCTCGACCGCGCGGCGCGCGTGATCCAGATCATCAAGGACGATCTCGATTCGCTCGACAAGCAGTACGGCGACGATCGGCGCACCGAAATCTCGCGCGAAGAAGTCGAAGGCGGCTTCGACATCGAAGAGCTGATCAACGAGGAGATGATGGCGGTCACTGTCTCGCGCGACGGTTACATCAAGCGCACGCCGCTCGATGTGTACCGCACGCAAGCGCGCGGCGGCCGCGGGATCATCGGCTCGGACGCGAAAGAGGGCGACATCCTGAAGTCGCTGTTCGTCGCCGGGACGCACGACTTCCTGCTGTGCTTCTCCAATCGCGGCCAGGTCTACTGGCTCAAGGTCTATCAATTGCCCGAGGCCTCGCGCACTTCGCCCGGCCGCGCGATCAAGAACCTGATCGATCTTGCGGACGGCGAAGTGATCACGAACGTGCTGCGCGTGCCGGAGTTCGACAACGAACGCTTCGTGTTCTTCGCCACGCGCAACGGAACCGTCAAGAAGACGCCGCTGGAAAGCTATTCGCGGCCGAAAAAGGGCGGGATTCGCGCCATCAAGCTCGACGACAGCGACGAAGTCGTCGCCGTCGCGCTGTGCAAGCCCGGCGACACGCTGGTGCTCGGCACGGCACAGGGCAAGGCGATTCGCTTCGCCCAGGAAGACGCACGTTCGATGGGCCGCACCTCGTACGGCGTGCGCGGCATTCGTCTGCTCGGCGAGGATCGCGTGGTCGGCTCGCTCGTCGCCGATCCGGACGCGTTCATTCTCACGGCCTGTCAGCACGGGCACGGCAAGCGCACCGCGGTCTCCGAGTATCCGCTCAAGGGCCGCGGC
>JAYUUV010000169.1:0-5370 GCA_043754695.1 Planctomycetota bacterium | reverse complement strand
AAAAGGTCGGCTGGTTGGGTGTCTGACACCGCTCATGGACACACGACGAAGCTGACTGCGTCGGTCAGACCGATGTTGTTGGGCGCGGGGAAGCCGGGGTCGCGCGACCAGAATTGCGACTTGACGGTCATGCCTGCGACGAGGCCCTTCGAAGCCATGTAGCCGTGCGTGAAGGTGAAGGAGTAGTGACCACTGCAGTCGTTCGCCGGCGTCGGTGAGCCGCCCGAATCCTGTCCGGCCGTGCGCGTGATCGGCGGCGCGATGCACAGCGTTCCACCGCCGAAGGGGATCGCGGCGGCTCCGAGACTCCAGAGCATGATGCCGGGCTTCTTGTTGCGCACGTTGCTGGCGGAGATCGTGAAGTTGTCGCCGACGGAAACACTCGGCGCGCCGCTGAACGCAATCGCCGGCAGGCAGCCCAGGCCGTTGGGCTTCGCGACGCAGTAGACGGTCGGGACCGCACATGCGCTCAGGAAAGTGTGCGCGGATCCGCTGTAGACCGCGTCGCCGTTCGAGCCGACCGTCAGATCGCCCTTGCCGTCGCCGTTGAGATCACCGGGACAGGCCAGCGCGATGCCAAAACCGAACGAGTCGTAGGTGTCGCCAAAGATCGTATAGAGCGGCGCGCCGCTGGCACCAGAAAAGACGCGCACCGCGCCGTAGGTCATGGGCCCGCTGTACCCCGCCGGCGCGCTGACCGCGACTTCGGCTTTGCCGTCGCCGTCGAGATCACCGACGCCCGCGACCGCCGATCCGAAGTAGTTCCAGGCGGGATCTCCGTACAGCGTGCGAATCGTCGCGCCTGTTCGGCCGGAATAGATGCGCGCAAGGCCCGGGTAGTGACCACCGGCTTCGTAGTACGGCGCTCCTGCAATCACATCGCCGAAGCCATCGCCATCCACATCGCCCGCGCCGGCGACCGAATCGCCCATACCATCGATGAGGTCGTCGCCGAACCACGTCCAGATCACTGGAGTCGTCCCGGTGCGGCCCGAGAACGCGCGCACCATGCCTGCGTCGAGACCGTTGGTGTCGTTGCCCGGCGCACCAACGACCACGTCGGGATATCCGTCGCCGTCCAAGTCGCTCGTGATCGCGACCGAACGACCGAACATGTCGCCGACGGCCGCGCCGCTCCAGCTGAAAAGAATGCCCGTTAGCGTGGTGCCCGTGCAAACACGAACCTCGCCGGTCGCACTCGCAACGCCGATGGCGACATCGCCCCAGCCATCGAGATTGAGGTCGCCGCCGGCGAGCGATCGCCCAACCGCTTCGCTCGCGCCGCCGACGATCGTATGGATCAGCGCACCGGTCGAGCCCGAATACATCCGCACTTCGCCGCTCGGCGACGCGCCGAATGCACTGAGCGCGACGTCCTTGACTCCGTCGTGGTTGTAGTCGCCCGCGGGCGATACGGCCCAGCCGAGGTATTCACCCACGGCCGTGCTGGTCCAGGTGTGCAGCAGCGCGCCGGTCTTTCCGGAAATCGCCTGCACTTGTCCGGCGACTGGCGCGCCGAGGCTCGAGTACGGCGCACCTATCAACAGATCCGGAACGCCGTCGGCATTGATGTCGCCGGCTCCCGAAACGCTCTTGCCCAGGGAATCTCCGGACGCTGCCCCGCTGCTACGGTAGAGCTGGACCTGGGCCAGAGCCGTCGTGGGTGCGACGAGCGGGAGTGTGAGGGTCGCGAGAAGCAGTTGCTGAGTGATCTTCATGGTCGTCGCTCGGGTTGTTCACGGCTGGCCGGATGCAGGGCGGTCGGTCAGCCAGGGATGATCTTGCCCTGTCTGCCCACTCCGGCGCGGAAATCCGACGCCGACTGCAGTCGAATCCGAAAAACCGCGCTGGATCAGGTCGGAGGCCCATCCGATGCCATGGCTACAATCAGTTCTCGCGCGATTCGGCGCCGGTCGATTCGGGCGCAGCATGACCTCCCACAGCCCCCGCGATGCGGATGGGGCCGGCCGCCAGGGCGAGCCGGTGGATCGTCGCGACGATCGCGCGGGCGAAATCGTGCTCGCGGTCTACGAGGAACTGCGCGGGATTGCGTCGAGCTACCTGCAGCGCGAGCGGCCGAACCACACGCTGCAGACCACGGCGTTGGTTCACGAGGCCTACTTGCGGCTTTCGAAGCGCGAGGAAATCGTCGCCGAGAACAAAGAGGAATTTCTGGCGGTCGCCGCGCAAGCCGTGCGCCGCATCCTCGTCGATCACGCGCGCCGCAAGGGTGCACAGAAACGCCCGGGCGTGCGCGAAGACATCGATCTGGAGCGGGCACTGGTCGTCGGTGAAGGCGGTGGCGATGATCTGCTCGCACTCGACGAAGCGTTGAGCAAACTGGGCGCACTGCATGCCAGGCAGGCGCGCATCGTCGAGTTGCGTTTCTTCGCCGGCCTGGAAATGGACGAAATCGCGCGCGTCGTCGGCGTCTCGCCGCGCACGGCCGCCGGCGATTGGGTGATGGCGCGAACGTGGCTGCACGCGGAACTCTCCAAGGGGGAAGCGGAATGAACGCCGAGCGCTATGAAAAGGTGCGCGCGATCTTTCTCGACGCCTGCGAGCAGCCGGAGATTGAACGCGCGAAATTCCTCGACGAAGCCTGTGCCGGCGATCCAATGCTGCGCACCGAAGTCGAGCGACTGCTCCCCCACCTTGCGCACGCCGAAAACTTCCTGTCGCAGCCGGCGCTCGGTTCGCGCATCGAGCTCCACGACGTTGAAGATCTCGCCGCAGGACCGGGCGGGAGCGGTCGGCGAGCGCCGCTGACGATCGGGCCCTACGTGCTCGGCCGCCTGATCGGCGAAGGCGGCTTCGGAGCAGTGTACGAAGCGTTGCAAACGGTTCCCGTGCGACGCCGCGTGGCGCTCAAAGTGCTCAAAGCGGGCATGGATTCGCGCCAGGTGCTCGCGCGCTTCGATGCCGAACGCCGCGCACTCGCCTTGATGGAGCATCCCGGCATCGCGAAAGTGCTCGACGCAGGCGAGACCGCCGATGGGCGGCCGTTTTTCGCGATGGAATTCGTGGAAGGCCTGCACCTCGATGAATACTGCGCCCGCAACGCGCTCGGCACGCGCGAACGGCTCGCACTTTTCGTGCAAGTCTGCGAGGCCATTCAGCACGCGCACCACAAGGGCGTGATTCACCGCGACATCAAACCGTCCAACGTGCTGGTGGCGGAACACGACGGCCGCGCGAGCTTGAAGGTGATCGACTTCGGTATCGCCAAGGCGATCGAACACAGTCTGGGTGCGGACACGCTGATGACCGAAACCGGGCAGTTCATCGGCACGCCCGCCTACATGAGTCCCGAACAGGTCGATGCGCGCGACGTGGACACGCGGTCGGACGTGTATTCGCTCGGCGTCCTGCTGTACGAACTATTGGCCGGCACTCCGCCCTTCGACGCCGAGCGCCTGCGCCGCGCGGGACTGGCCGAGATCATGCGCATCCTGCGCGAAGAAGAACCGCCCAAACCGAGCACGCGCGCAGGCACGGGCGGCGCCACGTCCGTGCGCACGAAGACACGCACGGTTCGCGAATTGCGCGGCGATCTCGACTGGATCGCGATGAAGGCGATCGAGAAGGACCGCGAGCGGCGTTATTCGACGCCATCGGAACTTGCGGCGGATATCGCGCGACACCTGAAGAGCGAGCCCGTGCTCGCGGGGCCGCCGACGGCGATCTATCGCCTGCGCAAGTTCGCGCGCCGCAACGTGGTCGCGATGACTACGGCGCTGCTGCTGAGCGTTTCGCTCGCCTTCGGTCTCGCCGGCACGCTGTGGCAGGCTCAACAAGCGCGCCTGGAACGCGACAAGGCCAACGCGGCGGAGCGCGTGGCCACGGAGAAGCGGCACGAGGCGGAGACCAAGGCCGACACCGTGCTTGCCGTGCTTCAATTCGTGCAGGAGATCTTCGGATCCGTACGGCCCGCCGTGGCCCAGGGTCGCGTGCCGACGGTGAGTGAAGTGCTCGATCGCGCGAGCGAGCGGATCCCTGGGAAATTCGACGCTCAACCCGAAGTTGAAGCGGAGATTCGGAGCATGGTCGGGAGCGTCTATCGCGCACTCGGCCGCCTGCCCGAAGCGCGTGTGCACATCGAACGTGCACGCGAACTGCGGCTTGCGACCAGTGGAGCGGATTCGCCCGAAGCACTGTTCGCATTGAACAACCTGGCCTCGCTCAACGCCGAAGAAGGCCGTGTGGTCGAAGCCGAAGCGATGTACCGCGAATCGCTCGCCACGGCGCGGAGAGTCATGGGGCCGGAGCACCTGCGCACGTTGACGGCGCTCAACAATCTCGCCCAGACGCTGCGGCAGCTTGGCCGACCAGCCGAGGCGGAGCCGCTGCTGCGCGAAGCGCTGGAGCTGCGCATGAAAACCGCGAAGGAGGACGACGCATTCGCGCTGGCAGCGCGCAACAATATAGCGGGTGTGCTCGCCGCCACAGGTCGACTTGCGCAGTCGCTTCCGTTGCTGCGCGAAACGCTCGCCATCCGGCGGCGTTCCGTTGGGGACACGCATCCGGACACGCTCGACAGCATCGACACGCTTGCGGTCGTGCTGGCAAAGCTTGGACAGGACAACGAAGCTGCGGGCCTGTTCGCCGAAGAACTCGGAGTCCTGAATCGCATCGCCGGTCCCGATCACGCGCAAACGCTCGGAGCCGAAGCGAACCTCGCCGGCTTGCAGCTCGCCCAGGGCGACATCGCCGGCGCGCAGAGCGGCCTGCGCCGCGTGCACGAATCCCTCGTTCGTCAACATGGGGAGGATGATCCGCGCACGCTCGACGTCGCCGTGAAACTTGCCTGGAGCCTTTGTGCGCTTGAACACAACGACGAGGCTGAGAGTCTGTTTCGCCGCGCGGCCCTCGGGCTTGCGGGCTCACTGGGCGACACTCATCCTTCCGTTTTGCGGGCGCGAGTCGGACTCGCGACTTTGCTGCGCGACACTGGCAATCTGCCCGGGGCCGAAACCGCTTTCCGTGAAGTGCTCGAAGCGTATGCATCATCCGCCGACGACCTCGACGCGCTGGTCGCGGAACACGGCCTCGCCGAAACTCTGCGGCGCGCGGGAAGGCTCGGCGAAGCCGAACCGCGGCTTGCAGGAGCCGTGACCAAAGCCCGGAGCATGCTCCCCCAAGCGCAGTGGCAACGCGCGATCATCGAAGTCGATTGGGCGCGCTGTCTCCATGAACTGAAACGCGACGACGAAGCCGAACCCCTGCTCGCCGCGAGCAGTGCGACGCTCGCTCGAACGCTCGGCGCGAGTTGCAAGCCGACCGTGCGCGCGCTCGAACTGTTGGAGGAAGTGCGGCAGAATCGTGCCGGCGGCGGGCACTGAGGCGTACGGAGTCAGGCTCCACTCCGAA
>JAYUUV010000168.1:0-4660 GCA_043754695.1 Planctomycetota bacterium | reverse complement strand
GGCCGCCCGGGGAATCATTCCGCGACTTGGCGTCGCGCTCAACCCATATCAGGGCCCGACCGTGAAGAGCAGGCCGTCCGACAACGTCGTATTGTCCGGCGGGGCGAATCCATTGTCGCGACCCCAGGCCTGGGCGCAGACCACGACGCCCGGCGCAGTCAGGAACGGCGCGGGTGTGCCGCCGAGTGCGCCGACGGCGAACGCATTCATGTCGATGGAGTACAGCCCCGAGCAATCGGTCGGGCCGACGTTGCCGTTGGAGTTCAGCGGGACTGAACGCTTGATCGGCGGGGCGATGCAAAGCGTTCCGCCGGTGAACGGCACCGCGGCCTGGCCACCGTCGGTGTAGATCATCAAGCCGGGCTTGTTGTTGAGCACGTTGGTCACGTTGACCGCGAAGCCCGAGCCGGACGTTGCCGAAGAGTTGCCCACGCCGTAAATCTGCGGCGTGCAGCCCAGCGAGTTGAGCTTCGCCGTGCAGTACGAAATCGCCGGACTCAGCGGACCGGGGACATCGACGGTGACGGTCAGCGAAGCCGGCGTACCCGCCTTGAACGGGATGATCGTCGCGTCGCCTTGGACCGGTGCGCTGTCGGAATCAAAGGAGAAGGCGTAGGACGTGCTCCAGCGCAACGCGTTGGCATTGGGATTCGTGCCGAAGGGCACGGTCGACCAGGTCACGCTGTTGCCTGGGACAAAGCTCGACGGCCAGTCGGTGCCGTCGTACGGCTCGCCCGAATGGTAGTCGACGTCCGCGAAGCTCAGGTTGGTGCAGTTCACGCCCGGGGGCACCGGGAAGGAGATGGCTTGCACGCCGCGGTTGCTGCAGTTGTTGTGAACCACGTACTCGTAGTGGTACTGGCCGCCACCGATGTTGGTCACCTTGTAGGCAATCTCCAGTCGGCCGTCGCTCGGGACGTCGAGGTTCACGACCGAAACGCCCGTGTCGTTCTGCGCCCACCAATGCACGCCGCTGATGAAGGGGATCGTCGATCCGCTGAAGCTCAGCGTGTACGGCGCCGCGCCCACAGGTGTGTTGAGCTTGCGGATGGAGTAGTTGTTCATCCGTTGCGGATTGGACGGCGTCGTCGGCTCGTCCGTCATGATGTAGACGACTTCACCGGCGTAGATCGAGTTGGGGAAAAGCGCCGGATTGAGGTCGTTGTCGCGGACCTGCGTACGACGGCAGATCGACGATCCGCCACCGGGAGCCGTCGCGCAAGTGTTCCAGGGCGCCGCAGGAACCGGGAATGGATAGGTGTAGGCGCCGGTCCAGGGATTGATGTCCGAGCGCGGCCCGAGGTTCGATTGCTGGCCGTTCAAGCTGGCGTCGTAAGTGTCGGTCGCGAACGGCCCGAGCCAGTCGCAGCTGCCGTTGGGCGTGTAGACCGAGCCTGGGACCAGGTTGGTGCAGCTCGGCGCGTCCGCGGCGCAGAAGCCGTGCTTGAGCCAACTCATGCCGACCTGGCGCAGTTGCTTGTAGCCTGCGGCCGTGGTCTGCAGACGGTAGAGCTCCTGGCCGATCACCGGGTGCTTGTTGCAGTTCGCGCCCGAGGTGCAGTCGATCCAGATCGCGTCCTGGTCGCCGATGTTGCACGAAACCGTGGTCATCGAGTAGCCGCTGATGCCGCCCACGCTGCCGTTGCGCGTGATCGTGCTGCCGATCGTGCTGACGATGACGTCAGGACCCGAAGCTGCCGCGGCCGGAAGCGGATTGGGCACGAACGCTTTCGGCGGGCCGACGAAAGGCGTTGCGAGCAGCACGAGGTTGCCGATGAAGTGTTGCTCGGTCGATTGGACGCCAAGCTCCGCGAGCGCCTCGTTCGACAAGTTGACTTCGCCGATGAAGGCGATCGAACCGTCTTCGCGTTCGACGACCTGACGCGACTCGGCCGCGACTTCGAAGATCGGCTTGCCGGACAACTCGCTCGTCATCGAACGCAGCGACCAGTCCTTGCCGACGAATGAAACTTGCATGTCGCCCAGGCCGATCGTGTCGCCATCCTCGTCGCTGACCAGCAATTGTCCGCCGTCGGTCGGCAGCGCCTGGCTGAACATCGAGTGCATGTTGTTGCCCTCGAAGATCGCTTCGGAAAGTCCGCGCAGTTTGACCGTGCGCGCCTTCGACTCGGCCAGGATCGACCAGCCCGCGGGCAGGTGTTGATCGGCCGCGCTGTACAGCATGACTTCACCCGACAGGGTGTAGCCGCGCACCGTGGCGGGAGCATCGGTTCCGCCGGCGAAGGCGGCCGATGAGAGAATGCACAGCGTGAGGGCGTGTGTGGCGAGAGAACACTGCATGGTGCTGGGTACCTGAGGATGGGATTTCGCGTGGACGTGTTGGGGCCGGACTTCGCGACGGTCAACCTGGGGCGATAGGGTCCAGGCTGGTCCGAGCGGGGCAGGCATGAACAGCTCAACTCTAACCGAAGGTTTCGAAGCGCGAGTCAGGGCCACGATTCAATTTGCCGACGCTCGGATGGCAGGCTGCGAACCACGCAGCCGACGTCAGAGTTGAGTCTCGTTCATGCCTGATTGCATGACAGGCCGGATAGCCTTCAGTGCGAACGGACCGGCGCCCGCGCCGCCTCCCGATGCAGGCGCGCACTTTCATTGTCGCCGCGCTGCTCGGCGAACTCCGCCAATCCCAGATGGGCCTCTGCATGATCGGGCTTCAGGCGCACGGCTTCCTTCCAGTGATCTTCCGCTGCGGGAGCGTTGCCGACCGCGATCAACGCGCGGCCGATCAAGAAGTGCGTATCCGCGTCGCCAGGACGGAGCGTGAGCGCAGCGTTGTACTTCTCGATGCCTTTGTCGAATTGTGCGCTGGCGCAGTACATGCCGGCCAAATTCTCCAGCGCTTCGAGAAAATCCGGTTGGAGCGCAAGCGCTTCTTCGAAGCAGGCGATCGCGCCGCGCAGGTCAGCGGTCTGTGCCGCCGCGACGCCGCGATCGTAGGCCACGCGAGCGCGAGCGATTGCTTGGGCCTGCTGCGCGCGAGCGATGTCCGTCTCGAGTTGCGTGCGTACTCCGTCGCCGAGCAGCAGCGCGAAGGGCACGACGAGCGCGGCGAAGCCCAGACCCGCGCGCGTGAGTTTTCGCTCGCGCCAGATTTCGAACGATTGCAGTGACACGTTCGAGCGCCGCAGCATGCGCGCCGCGAGCAGCGCGAAGTAGGCCGCGAGTGCGGCCAATCCGATCGCGAGCAGGAGCGGCACGCCCTCGGCCACGCCCGGGATCAGCGCGTAACCGCGGAAGGCGTAGAGCCCGACGAGGAACACACTGGCCAGCAGCAGATTTTCGCCGAAGGTGGGCGAGCCCGCTCTTTCCGCCTTGCCTGCGAACAGGAAGGCGACGACCAACGCGATCGGCGCCAGTGTCAGCGCGAAGCCGAATTTGAGTTCGCCGGTATGGAAGAGCAGCAATGAGAACGCCGCCCACATGAAGACGCCGCTCAGGCCCGCGCGCGCAAGTTGCGAGCCGGAATCCGGCTTTTGCTTCGCGGGCCGCGCGCGCGCGGTCGTGAGCGCCGGCGCGCCCCAGCCGACGTACAGTGCATCCGTCGGGCAGACGCTGACGCAATCCAGGCACTTCATGCAGCCGGGGTCGACAACGGTCTTCCAATCGCGCACTTCCTGATGCACGCGCACATTCGACGTACAGACCGCCGTGCAGTGCCCGCAACCGTTGCAGGCAGCGGTGACGCGAATGCGCAGCGGGGCGAATTGATCCGCGATCCCGAAGATCGCTCCGTACGGGCAACCGTAGGTGCAAAAACCCTTCGCGCCGAGAAAGTACACGAGCACCGCGCCGCAACTGATCAGCGTGGTGAGCGCCATCGGCCAACCGGGGAACGTCGCCCAGAACAGATTGGTCGAGAGCTTCACGCCGCTCGTGCCCACGCCCATGCCGTGGATCGCGCGATAGAGCAGCGGCGCGAGGAACATGTAGACGAACACGATCCAGGGCACCGAGCCGAGGATGCCGAGGTTCACCGGCCGCGGACGGACGCCTGCTTTTTCGAGCAACCAGCGACAACCGTCCTGCAAGGCCACCAGGTGGCAGGCCCAACCGCAGAAGAAGCGGCCGAAAATCGCCGTCGACAGGATCGTCAGCGCGAAGAAGATTGCGCCGGCGTTGATCAGGCCGCGCTTGGAGAATTCCATCGACTCCGATGGTTCCAGCGGCGTCAGCGTCGAGCCTGTGTTCCACCAGTGCGCGATGTGGATCGCGACGGCGACGTGAACGGCGAGCAACACCAGAGCGCGCCACTTGCCCGAGCGAGACTTGCGCGGCGTGACGTTGCTCGCAGGATCGTCGGGCTCGAGCCCTCGAACCGCCTGGTCGTTGCACGCCTTGGACACGCGGCGATTCTGGACCGAGGGGCGCCCTCACGCAACGCGAAGCAGGCTGATCGCGACCCGGCGATTTTTGCGCTCCTGCCTCGGCTGCGCCTTCGCGAGTGAAGCGACCACCGCGCGCTCGAAAGCGATCAGAGCGTTCGCCGCGCTTGGAAAAGCTCAGTCAGCCGCGCCACGCGCCCTTTTGACCCAATGACGACGGCCTTGAAAAGAAGCAGGGCCGGCGCCCCTCGCGGAGGCGCCGGCCCTTGTTTTCACTGCGCCAAAGCGCAGATCAGATCACGGCCCGATGACGTACT
>JAYUUV010000167.1:0-38224 GCA_043754695.1 Planctomycetota bacterium | reverse complement strand
CGTGCGCCCGAAAGGTAGGGTGGGGAAGTACCTGACTCAGTACGCCAGGGTGACGCCCGGTGTCGGAATCGGATAAAGGCCGGCGGCGTCGGGCAGGCTCGTCGGTAGCGCTTTCCAATCGAGCTTGGCCGGCCAGAGCGAGAGCTTCGAATTGATCGCTTCGTCCCAGGTCACGATCTTGCCCGAGTAAGTCGCCATGCGCCCGAGGATCGCCGTCATCGTCGAATGCGCGCCGTATTCGGCCTCGTTGTGCGGCGTGTCCTTGCGGATCGCTTCGAAAAGCACGTCGTGCTCGACCTGATAGGGATCCGCGGCTTCGATGCGCGAGCGCCAGGGCTCGCCCTTCTTGAGCTTGATCGAGGCCGCGCTGATGTCGCAATTGCCGAGCGAACCGTGGGCGTGCTCGGAGACGTCCTCCCAGCAATTCGCCTGATGGCGGCAATGCGACATGAGCGTGCTGCCATCGGCATAAGCAAACTCGACCGCGTGGTGATCGTAGATCTCGCCGTAGTCCGGACCGACGCGCACCTGCCTGCCGCCTTGGCCCTGCGCCTGCGTCGGATGGCCGTTCTTCAGCCAGTTGATCACGTCGAGATTGTGGATGTGCTGCTCGACGATGTGGTCGCCGCACAACCAGATGAAGTAGTACCAGTTACGCATCTGGTACTCCATCTCGGTCATCTCGGGCGTGCGTTTGTAGACCCACACGCCGGCGCTGTCCCAGTAGGCGCGCATGAAGTTGATGTCGCCGATCGCGCCGTCCTGCAGACGCTTGATCGTCTCGACGTAGCGCGCGTCGTGGTGACGTTGCAGTCCGACCGAGACCTTCAGGTTCTTCTGCTTGGCAATCGCAGCGGCGGCGAGCACCTGGCGCACGCCGGGTCCGTCGACGGCGACGGGTTTTTCCATGAACACGTGCTTGCCCTTGGAAACCGCGTATTCGAAATGGCCGGGACGGAAGCCCGGCTGCGTGGTCAGGATCACGACGTCGACGTCGCTGTCGATCGCTTTCTTGTAGGCATCGAATCCGAGGAAGCGTCGCGACTCGGGCACGTCGATGCGATCGCCGTGGGATTTCTTGAGTTCGGCGAGACAGCCTTCGAGGCGATCGCTGAAAGCGTCGGCCATGGCGACGAGTTTGACTTTGCCTGAAGTGCTCAGCGCTTGCGCCGCCGCGCCGGTGCCGCGGCCGCCGCAGCCGACCAGTGCGATCTTGAGTTCGCGCTCATCGCCCTTTTGCGGACTCGCCTGCGCGGATCGCAAAATCGTCGCGCCCACCAGCGCGGCGGATGAACTCATCAAGAAGACTCTGCGGGTCGAACCCGTTTCGATGTTGGTGTTCATGCCCTGAAGATAGCGAGTCCGCGACCCTAGCTGCCGACCTTTTTCAGCTCGTCAGCCGGCTTGCTCGCCGGAAGGGTCAGGAGGGCAGGCGACTTGGAATCCTGGATCGAACCAGGAGCATTCCGAGGGCTGCGACGGCCGAAATTACGGAGGCAATGACCAGCCCACGTTGGGCTGAACTGCGTGTGGCCGCGACATGTTCGCTCGAAACGAGCACGGGCTTCGAAGGCAGTTCGCCCGAGCCCGACGGACCAAGGATTCCGTCATATTCGAAGTCAGTTAGCCTGCTGTAGAACTGCGCCTCGCCGGGCAACCGCTCACCAATGTTTGCGTAAGAGACGATTTCGTCGTCGAGCATGATGGCGAGGGGCTCGTTGACGTGAGCTGCCGTAAAGTCGCCAAAACGTTGCACGGAGTCGGGTCGCATGCGGAAGTTGACGGCGGAAAAACCCGTCGAGCCCTGGCTCCTGCCGAACGATTGGATGTGCTTCGTGCTGAAAATCCATTCCGGCTTTCCGATCAAGAGCGGCCGCAGTTGGCGATTGTTGCGTGGAACTGCAGCGGCGTTTTCTTGCGGACGTTCCGGATACCACACGATACCCGCCGGCGGGCCGCCCTCCGCTTCCGCGAGCGAGTTGTAGACGTCGATCGAAACCTGCGCGTTCTCTGGCTTCGTCAACCAGTCGACGACTCGCTTCTGAGACTCGGCCGGATCTTTGCCCAGGTCCGTGAACGTGGACTCCATGGCGCCGATGTAAAAGCTCAGCCTGCCGCGCGCAGAGAGCGCGCGGAGAATTTCATCGTCGGCGCTGAAAGTACCGGTCTTCGGCGGCTGAAATTGCAGCTGCACTTCGCTCGCGCCGCTGCGCTCGACAGAAACATCCTCAGCGTCGAGACTCTTCAGTCTCGCGCGGAACACACTGCACGCGTTGTCGACTGCTTCACGGTTGTCCCCTGTTGCGAAGCGAAAAACGAGGCGCGTGTGCTCCGAGAATTCCCCAAACATTGTCGCTGCGCACCAGCCGCACCACACCGCGCTGGCGGCAATGAAGAGCGCCGCGAACAGTAAGAATGCGCGCGAATAACGCCTCACGGCCACTTCTCGCGTTGGTTCCGACTCATTTTCAGCTCTCTGTCTTCGTGTTCGAATCTTTCACGATGTACAGCGGCCGGCGACGGATGTCCGTCGCGAGACGGCCGACGTATTCGCCGATGATGCCGATGCTGAGCAACTGGATTCCGCCGACGAAAAGCACCGAGACCATCATCGAAGTCCAGCCGCGCGGAGTCTCGCCGTGCCAGAAGTAGTAGGAGAGCAGCGCGTAGAGGATCAACAGGAACGCGACGAAGGAAACGATGATCCCGGCGAACGTCGCGAAGCGCAGCGGCAGATCCGAGAACGACGTGATGCCATCGAGCGCCAGCATGAAGAGCTTCTTGTACGTGTAGCCCGGTTCGCCCGCACGCCGCGCGTCGCGATCGTATTCGACGGCGGCTTGATTGAAGCCGACCCACGCAACCTGGCCGCGCAGGAATTTTCGCTGCTCGGGCATCGCGCGCAGCACATCGACGACCTTGCGATCCATGATGCGAAAATCGCCGGTGTCGAGCGGGATGTCGATCTGCGAGATGCGTGCCAGCAGGCGATAGAAAACTGCGTAGGCCGTTTTCTTGAGCACGCTGCGATCCTTGCGCGAGCGCCGCTTCGCGTAAACGACTTCGAAGCCCTCTTTCATCTTGTTGTACAGCTCGATGATCAACTCTGGCGGATCCTGCAGGTCGGCATCGATGATCGCGACCGCCGCGCCGCGCGCGTGATCGAGGCCGGCGCTCAAGGCCACTTGGTGGCCGAAGTTGCGACTCAGGCTGACGTAGCGCACGCGCGGATCCTTGGCGGCAAGCGCTTTGATCAGCGCCACCGAGGAATCCACGCTGCCATCGTCGATGAACAAGAGTTCGTAGGAGCTCGTGATCTTCTCCAGCACCGGCAACAGCCGAGCGCTGAGCGTCGGAAGATTCAGCTCCTCGTTGAAGACGGGAATAATGACGGTCAGCTCGATGGACATGGCAGTGGCTCTGGAGTCAGCGCGGCTTCATGCGGTACACGCCCAGGATCGGAACATCGCTGACCGCAATTCCGAAGACCTTGTCGTCATACGGTGCCACTGCAGGATACTCCCCGTTGGTGCCCCTGTAATTGGTCAGAAAATAGTTCGCGGCGTTTCGGTCGTCGACGAACTCGATCCGTTCGCGATCCTGCGCCTTCAGGATGTTGAGGTTGACCTTGCAGCTCGCGTCTTCAGCCGCGATCTTGAGCTTGTTCGGGTAGGGTTCGAGTTCGAGTACGCGCTCCAGTCCCTGGCGATAGGAAAGTCCCCAGTAGTCGAGCTCGAAGTTCTTCTCCAGCGGCTTGTGCACGAGCTGCGCCAGCGCGTTGAAGTAGACGTTCTGGTGCGGGTGGTTTCGGATCATGAACCATGCGACGGCGCAGGAATTGACGGCGAGTACGATCAGGAGAATTCCACTCGGCAGCCGAACGGGCCTGCGACTCTCGATGAGCCGCTTGAACCCGAACGCGGCGATCAGGACGAAAAACGGATAGACGCAGAAGACGTGTCGCCAGCTGTCGTAGACCACCGAGTGCAAAACGATGACCGCGCCGAGCGGACCGGCGAAAAACGCGACGATCGCCAGCCATTCGAGCTCGAGCGTCCTGACGAAGTCCGACGCGCGGCGCAATTTCGCACTCGCCGACGTGCACAGCGCGGCAACGCCGCCGGCCCAAAGCGCCGTGTACAGAAGCGGCGTCGTGATGAAGATCCAGTACGGCAGGTAGTGCCAGGGCAGCTCGGTGCTCTTGATGTTCGCGCCCATGTAGAGCACGAATCCTTCCCAGTGGTACTTGCGCATTTCCTCGAGCGCGGCGTTGAAGTGAAACCACGGCCCGAGCCAGAGAACCGGCCAAAACAGGATCACGAAGCCCGTGCAAAGCACGACATAGCCGATCAGCTTTCCTGTGTTCGCCGGCAGTTGCGCGGATCCCTGGCGAACGGCCAGGACAACGAGACAAGCAACCGTCACGGCAGGCGCGAGCAAACCGATCAAACGAATGTCGATCAGGAGTCCGCAGATCAGCGCGTGGACGGCGACGTTGAGAACACTCTGTTTCTCCAGCAGTCGGAACAAACTCCAGGTCGCGAAAATGAAGAACGAAAGGAACGCGAGGTCCTTCGAGTTGATGAACGCTTCTTCGAAGATGCGCGGTGACAGCACGAGCATCACGCACGCGCACAACGCGTACAGGTCATGGCCCAGGGCCCGGCGCGCGATGCGAAAGAACGCGATCGTGGCCAGGAAGAAAGTCAAGAACATCGCCGCGTGCCGCATCAGGTACACGTTGCGGATGTCCTTGATGAACAGGACCTTTTCCAGGGCCAGCAGGAACAGCTCGTAGGCCGGCCCGTGGTACTTCTCGTTGCCCTCGAGCAGCGGCTTCGTCACTCCGCGCGTGATGTAGTTCCAGTTGACCTGGCCCGAGCTGGCCCGACAGGTCCAGTCGTCCCAGCCCAGGCCGTAGTCCTTGAACGCGAAGATGCCTGCGATGAAAAAGAGCGCGAACGCACCCAGGATCACGCGACCCTGCCAAGCCCCGAGGAAAGCCGACGTGGCTCCGCCAACTTCCGCGGACTTGGGCCTCTGCTCGTTCATGCTCCAGGAAGATAGCGAAGCACGGCGGCTGTTGGTGGCGCCGAATGTACGGAGTCAGGTGAGTTCGTCCGGAGTAGGACCGCTTCGCACCAGGGAACACGGCGGCTAATGCCGATGGGGCGAGCGTGGCGCTCGTACTCTGGACGAATTCACCTGACTCCGTACGCGCAGTTGCTACATTTCGGGTCGAACACTGCCCATGAAAACCGATTCGACCCGCGGCGAAGTCCGCACGCGCTGGTTTTCGTGGCGCAAGTTCTGCCTCTTCGCGCTGGCTGGGATCTTTCTCGCCCCGCTGCTGCTCTACGGCTTCAACTATTGGCGCCACGACCTCGGAGCGCTCTTCGACGGCACGGCGCAGTTGCGCGATCACGCCCGGGAACTGGTCAGCAAGGCGCGCAAATACGAGCAACAAAGCGTGCTCGACGCGCTCGGCCCCAATTCGCGCAACGGTTTCTGCCTGCGCCTCGACGAACACGCTGACCTCGCAGTCGCCAAGACGATCTCGACGGACAAGCCGCAGGCGCGCAAGGACGCGCGGCTCCTGGCGATCGAATTCGAAACCGCGGAGCAAGTGACCCTGGTGTCGAAAAAGGGCCAGAGTCAAGTCACCGACGGCGTGCTGCGCACGAAGTACGCTGCGGGCGACTCCTTGGTGAGTCAGGGCGATTTCGAACTCGATCCAGGCAACGTCAGCGAGATCGAGATTCGGATGAAGCACTCGCTCGGCAAGAACATGTCGATCGGCTGGACCCAGGCCGGCGAGTTGCAAAACCAGTTGACGATCAGCCTGCTACCCGTGCACGGCGAGTTCTACGAGTACCGCATCAACGCCAGCAGTCTTTTTCTCGACACACGTTGGCCCTTCGTGCCCACGGATCCGGACGCAAACGCTGCGCGCACGCCGGTCAAGGAGATCTTCCTCGAGCCTTCCGATACGCCCGGCGACTCGGTCGAGATCGACTACGTGCGCTTCATCTCCAAGCGCAGCAAATACGCCAAGGTCGCGCACGGCTCGACCTACGAGACGATCGCGAACGAGATGCGCAAGGTCATCTACGTCGACACGCCGCTCGGTTTCGAGTTTTCCGTCACGCTGCCTGCGGAAAAATTGTGGTTCGAGACCGGACTCGGTGTCCTTGGAAATTCCGATCCGGTCAGCTTCAAGATCTTTGCGCAACAGGGCGAAACCGCGCGCGAACTGCACAGCGAAGTGGTCGACGACAACAGGAGCTGGCGCACGGTCAAGCTCGACATGTCGCAGTTCGGCGGTCAGACCGTGACGCTGCGCCTTGAAGCCACAAGTCAATCCGGCAACGTCGCTTTCTGGAGCAATCCCGCGATCTTCGGCGCGCCGCGCGAGCGCATGAACGTCGTGCTCTTGCTCGAAGACGCCTTGCGCGCCGACTATCTCTCTTGCGCAGGCTATTCGCGCAACACGACACCGGCCAAGGACAAATTGGCCGAGGACGGCGCGCTCTTCCTCAACGCATTTTCCCAGGAAACGAAGACACGGCCTTCCTGTCCGGCGTTGATGACTTCGCTCTATCCGACGGCCACGGGAGTGTGGACCTTCGATGAAGTGCTGCACGACAACTACGTGACGCTGGCGGAAGTCATGCGCAGCCAAGGCTTCGAAACGGCCTCCTTCGTGCAGAATCCGAACGCCGGCCCGGGCGCTGGGTTGCATCAGGGCTTCAGCTATGTGTTCGAGAAGGACCGCATCGGCGTGCGCGCGAACGAACTCTACCGCGCCGCGGAAGCGTGGATTGCCGAACGCCCGGATCGCAACCTTTTCGTCTACCTGCATGTGGTCGACCCGCACGCCCCCTACGATCCGCCGCCGCCCTTCGACGCGTGGGCGCGCGCGGTGCCCCCGGGCGGCCTTCCCGTGCCCAAGAGCGGCAACGATTACTTCGACCCGCCCTGGGTCGCCACGCCGACCAAGGAAATCCGTCGCGCCAATTACGCCGGCGAAGTCGCGTTCAACGACGCTTGCTTCGGCGAGTTTCGGACCTGGCTCGACAAGCAGAACCTCAGCTCGAACGCGCTGATCGTCCAGGTGGCCGACCACGGCGAATTCCTCGGCGAACATCACTTCTGGGATCACCGACCGCCGAGTTTCTTTCCGGGCATCCACGTTCCGTTGTTGATGAACTTCCCCGGCCGCTTGCCGACGAAGCAGCGCATCGAAGCGCCGGTGCAGTTGATCGACGTCATGCCGAGCATCCTCGAGCTGGTCGGCATCGACTCAAGCTCGCTCTTGATCGAAGGTCGCTCGCTGGTCCCGCTGACTCACGCCGCCGATGATCCCACCTGGCGCAAGCGCGTCGTCGTCTGCGACGAAGTCATCGATCGCACTGGAAAGGAAGACGAACGTTCGCTGGCTTCGTTGTTCTGTGGCCAGCTTCACTTGATCAATTCGGATTCGTTCTCTTCGCACCGCCGACTCCCCCACCAGGCTTACTTGCGCGCCTTCGACCGCAGCGTCAATCCGGCCGAGGACGACTATGCGAACAGCCTCTACTACGACCCGATCCTCAAGTACCGCGTCGGCTCGCTGGTGCACGATCTGCAGGCGGCGAACATCGACATCTGGTTCGCGCTGACCCTCGGAGTGCGCGGGACGATGGACTACGACCCGGAAACGATCGCGCGCTTGCGCAGTCTCGGCTACCTCGGGAAGTAGCTACGGCGTGTAGCGGTAAAGCTGCAAGTCGTATTCGCGCGTCGGCTGCTCGCGGAATTTCAGCGCGCGGCGCGGCGCGAAGTCGTCCAGCAGACGGATGTCGGACGGATCGAAAGGCACGCTGCCCAGAAGCACAAACTTGTCGCCGAAGCGCGCGGCATTTTCCGCCGTCGCCTTGGTGCGCGCGGCGTAGATCCCGGTGACCACGTATACCGGTTCGCGCGCAGCTTCCAGCGCCGCGCCGAGTTCGCGACCGGAGATGTTCTCGAAGGCCGGGCGCCCGGAAATGTGCAGGTAGTATCCGAGGCTCGGCTCACCAAGCACGATCACGCGGCTTCCGGCCGGAATCTTCTCCTCGAGAGAAGTTGCTGCGAGCTTTTGGCTCTGACCTGATCTCCACGGATGGCTCGGATCCAGGATGAACAGGCTCGCGCTGCCGACGACCAGCGCGACGAGGGCTGTGACCAACGCGCCCTGGCCTGAGCCCGTTTGCGTCGACAGGCGCTCGATGCGCCCCGCGATCCACGCGCCACCGGCGAGGCAAGCTGCGATCGTGAACGGAAGCACCAAGCGTGCATAGGGATGATAGAGCGGCGTCAGGATGAACCAGACGAGCATCCAGACCACCAGGACCGTCGTGCGCAAATTGCGCTCTTTGCCGAGCAGGCGCGGAAGTGCGAGCACGGAAAGAATGCATGCAGTCCCCGCGATGCCGACCGTCAGCGCGGACACGCCGATGAATCCGATCGTCGCCGCAAGCGAGCGCGACAGTGGATAACGCGCTCGCAACGCGAACACGGCCGCGAGCAACGCGATCACGGCACCCGCACGACTGAACGCACCTTCGAAATACAACTGGTGCAAGCCCTGGCGCAACAGGTTGTCGATCCACGCGCCCTGCAGCATCGTCTTCTGATACTCCATCAGGCCGCGGTAGCCGCCGGGCTGCCCTTCGACATACAGCGCCCACGGGACATAACACGCGGCTGCGACGAGCGCGGATACGCCCCACAGTCCGAGCAAGCGAAGTCCGTCGCGACTGCGGCCGCGCAACGTTTCCCACAGCGCCGGAATCAAGCTGGCTCCGGCCAGCGCCAACGCCAGCCAGCCGTGATACTTCGTGTTCCAGGCGACTCCGACCGCAAGGCCGGCGAGCAAAGCGAGTTTCAGACTGCGACGTTCAAGTGCTTCGATCAGCGCATAGACCGCGATCAGGAAGAACAAGGCGAAGGTCACATCGGTCAAGCCCGTGCGCGAAAGCGTGACGTGGTACTCGTTGAAGCCGAGCAAGGCCGCGGCGGCGAGGCCGGCGGTCGCTCCGAACCAGGCGCGTCCGATCCACCACAGCGCGGCGACGGTCAACGTGCCGAGCGCGACGTTCAGCGCGATCGCTGCGGCGTCGGTCTGCAGGCCGAATACCCGTGCCACGGCTCCGATCAGCGAGAAGAAAACGGGCGGCGAAAAACGGAACTCGCCGGGGAACAGTTGCAGCGGCGCGCTTGGATCGGCGATGCCGATCGCACTGAACGCGTAAACGCCTTCGTCGTAATGATCGATGCCGTGGGCGAGCGCGTTCCAGGCGCGCAGCACGAGCGCCGCGAGCAGCAACGCGAACAACACGAGTTCCGCCCTTCCCGGCCGTTTCGCTTCCATCTCCGACATCACTGGTATTCGAAAAGTACCCCGTGCCGGGCGCGCTGCAGCACGACAAGCCCGGGGATCTGCTCGAATTCCTGCGGGCCGCGTTTTTCGGCGACGTAGACGAACTTCACGCCTTCATTGCGCAAGAACTCCTCGCGCTGTTTCACGCTGCCGGCAAAAAACTGCTCGGCCTTGGCGCTCTTCTTGTCGAAGTGAACCGTCAGGAAGAAATGGCCGTTGTAGTTCTTTCCAGGATTCTCGGGCGCGAGCCAGCGATAGTCGAGGTCGTCGGCGAGCAACACATCGTTCGGCTTTGCCTTGCTCTTCAAAAGCTCGATCGTCGCGCGATGTTCCGCATCGAGGAACGTGGTCGGCACGCGCGGGTTGAAGTCCGTCGCTTTCCACAGGCGCCTGACTTCATAGGCCGGCGCTACGCCGAGCACGAAGATCACGAGCGCTGCACCAAGTGCGCTGACGCGCTCGCGCCGCGCGAAGTAGATCGCTCCAGCGATGATGCAGATCGGAATCTGCATCGTCATCGGCGCGCGATCGGCATAAGGATAGTAGGGCCCTGAAAGACTGAGCAGCGCACAACCAAGTCCCCAGCCGAGCAGGAAACAACTTTCGATGCTGCTCGCGCGCCACCAGGCTGCGAAACCCGCGACGATCAAGAACCAGGCGATCGGAAACGCGAGCACCAGACTGGCGAAAGGCGCTTCAGGCGGCAGCCAATCGGGCAGCGGCAGTCCCGACGAACGGTAGATCGTGAGCAACACGGCAAGACAGATCGCCATCGCCGAAAAACAGGCGAGCGTCGTCAACACAGCCGCACGCACATGCAGTCCCCTGCGCCAGCAGAAGAACGTGATCATCGCGAAGACCGCGAAGAACGTGAACGCTTCGTAGACGTGCAACACGGTCAGCGCGGCGCACAGCCCGGCGGCGAGCGTCGCACGCCAGGCACTGAAGCGCAGAATCGCGAAGTAGAACGCCAGCAGCGCGCCTACGGTCGCTAGACACAACAGAAGAAAGTGCGTGTCGAACAGCACCTTGAACATGTAGTGGCTGCGATACGACTCGAAAATCGGCGCTCCGTTCACGGCGCCGACGACCTTGCCGAGCATCCCGCTCTCGCGGACCGCGCCGATCTGATTGAGCAGCTTGAGGTGCGCGCCAAGTCCGCCGCCGCAAAGAATCGCGAGCGACACCCACCACATGCCGCGACCGCTCGGCAGGAAATAGCGCGCTGTCAGGAAGACCAGCAAGGCGAGCAGAAAAGCGAAGAGCGCTCCCGAATAGGAATACACGTCCTCGGGCAACACACCCAGCGTGCGCGCGAGCGTGCCGATGCCCCAATAGAAGACAACCGGCAAATACGGCGTGCTCGGCTCCGCGGTGAAGCGATTGTCGACGAACACCCCCGAGTCCGCGGACTGACGCATCCAGGTCCGGTACTGCATGTAGTCCGGCGAAACGGTCACGTTCCCGGTGAACTCGTAACCCGCGGGCGTCTGCGCGGCGGCGTGCCAGACCGGGAACATGTGAATCAGCGCCGCGAGCAAGGCGATAATCCACACGGCGACAGGCAACGGCGCGAAAAAGCGCCGCGTCTCATCCGTCGGCAAATTCGCGTTCACGAGTGCGGGCTCGTGCATGGGTCGAACAAGCTACTGTCCGCCACAGTGCGAAGACAGCGCGGAGCGAGACCGGCCGCTGCCAGGATCCGGTGTAGTCCGTACTCGGCCGGAACCGGTGCCTGGCACCGTACGGTCGGTACCAATGATCCTGCCCACGCGGCGCCTGGCACCGTACGGGCGCGGATCGACGCCTCCGGTGCCTGAAATGCTGCCGTCGGCCCCGCGCCTGAAGACCGGTGTAGACTTGGACCAGGGCCTCGAAGCTCCACAATTCCTGCGGCGAGA
Source organism: Planctomycetota bacterium (assembly GCA_043754695.1). GTDB lineage: Bacteria > Planctomycetota > UBA1135 > UBA1135 > JADJQU01. Next base: position 26,920 of record JAYUUV010000167.1, on the reverse strand, counting down.
AGAGCCGTTCTCGACCACATCCAGTGACAAATCGCCGCGCTTCCCTAGCACCATCATGAGTTCCCCGCTCCGCGCCGCCGTGCGCCCAGATTGACAGAATTCAAGCCTGCGTCGAAGATCCTGGATTGAACCGCTCCCACCGCCCAGTTCCGGTGCTCCGCGCCCAAATACCGCCGTGATCGCTGAGACATGCGCTCCCAGCGCGCCTACCCGCTTCCTTAATATGCGTTTCCTTCTGCAGATCGGTCTGCTTGCGGCCTCCCTCGCCCTTTCCACGCCCGCTTCAGCCCAAAATCTGGGTTCGATCCGCGTGGCCTCGGGCTTGACCGCCCCGCTCGGAGCCGCGGCGCCGATCGGCGACTCGCACCGTCTTTTCATCCTCGAACGGACCACCGGAAAAATCCGCATCCTCAAGGATGGCGTGCTGCTCGCGACTCCTTTCCTGAACGTGCACGCGAAGATCAAGTCGACCTCCTACGACCAGGGTCTGCTCGGGCTTGCCTTCCACCCCAACTACGCGAGCAACGGGTTCTTCTACGTCGGCTACACCGACCTGAACGGCGACTCCATTGTCGAGCGCTACAAGGTCTCCGTCGGGAACGCCGACGTCGCCAGCCCGACTTCCGGCCTGATCATCCTCGGCCCGGTCGCCCATCCCGAGACGGATCACAACGGCGGATGCTTGCGCTTTGGTCCCGACGGCATGCTCTACATCGCCATGGGCGACGGCGGTTCGACGCTTCCGATCTCGAGCGCGAACGGCCAGCTCGGCACCACGCTGCTCGGCAAGATTCTGCGACTGGACGTCGACATCCCCGCGCCCTACATCCCGCCGACCAATCCGTACGTGAACGACCCGAACGTGCTCGACGAGATTTGGGACATCGGCCTGCGCCATCCCTGGCAATTCAGCTTCGATCGCGAGCAGGGCGACATGTACATCGGCGATGTCGGCAACAACACGCGCGAAGAGATCAACGTCGAGCCGATGCCGCTGGTCGGCGGCAAGAATTACGGCTGGCGTTGCATGGAGGGTTTCAACTGCACGGGCGACAGCGGTTGCACTTGCAACGCGCCGAATCTGACCTTGCCGGTGACGGACTATTCGCACAGTTTCGGCTGCGCGGTCATCGGCGGATTCGTGTATCGCGGCTGCAACATCCCGCAGCTCGCCGGCCAGTACCTCTTCGGCGACAATTGCACCGCGCGCGTCTACACCTTCACCTACAGCCGCGCGCAGGGCAGCATCGGCCCGATCATCGAGCGCACTTCGGCGCTCGCCCCGGGCGGCGGCCTGTCGATCAACTCGATCAGTGCCTTCGCCGAGGACGGTCTCGGCGAGCTCTATGTCATCGATTACTTCGGCACGGGCGGAGCCGCCGGCGGTCAGGTGTTCAAGATCGTCAACATGGATCCCTTGATCGACTGCAACGGCAACGCGGTCGCGGATTCTTGCGACATCGCGCGCGGGACTTCGCTCGACACGAACGGCAACGGAATTCCCGACGAATGCGATTGTCCGGCGCCGCTGAGCTACTGCACCGCGAAAGTGAATTCGCTCGGTTGCACGCCATCGATCGGATTCAGCGGCACGCCGAGCGCGAGCGCTGGTTCTGGTTTCACGATCACGGCGAGCAACGTGATCAACAACAAGCCCGGCCTGCTTTTGTACAGCAACGCTGGCCGAGCTGCGGTTGTGTTCCAATCCGGGCTGCGTTGCATGAACACTCCGCTCAAGCGCTCGATCCCGCTCAACTCGGGCGGCAATGCTCCGCCGAATGATTGCTCGGGTGTCTACTCGCTCGACATGAATGCGTTTGCGGTCGGTGCGCTCGGCGGAACACCCGCTGCGTATCTACAGGTTCCCGGCAGCGTGATCGACGCTCAGTGCTGGGGTCGCGACAACGGCTTCACTGCGCCGAACAATACGACGTTGTCGAACGGTCTCGAATACACCGTTTGTCCCTGAGACTCGCCGGTGCCTGGCACCGTACCGGCGCTACTCCCGCAGCACTTTCACGCGCGCACGCAATCCGTCGTGTTCGAACGTGATGCCGAATTCACCGCGGGCAAATTCCGCGAGCCCACCAGGCAGCGCAGGCCCTTTTTTCTGCGACGCAGGGCTGCCGTAGTCCGTCGCCTCCATCGTCTGCAGCGCTTCGTTCCAGACGAATTCGCCGCCGCCTGGTGACGCGAGCCGGATTCCCCACAGGCGTTCGTGCAGACGAACCGGATCCTCGTTCGGAAAGCGCCGCTTCCATTCATTGAGGATCGGTATCGCGAGCCAGGCGGCGTTGCGCAGTCGCTCTTCAGCGTGGCCGTCCCACAGTCGATCGAAAACCATCAGTCCTTCGCGCTCGACGCGCAGCGAGACGCTTTCGCCGAGCCAGGGAGTCGAAGCGCTCGCGTCGATCCCGCCGATCAGTCGTGCGACCTCGCGATCGATGGCGCGCTTCACGACGTCTTCGCGCAAGGAAAGCGTCAGCGAATCCGGCAGCGCGACCAGATAGATCACCAGCGAACCGACTTGCTCCGCATCGATCCTTTCGTAGCTTCGCCCGTTCCAGCTCCGGCTTTCCCAGTGCGCGCCGGCAAAATTCTCGAGGAATGTGTGCAGTCCCCCGAGGAAGAGCGAAAGTGAACGTGGGTCGACGCAGTCAATTCGCGCCGCGATCGGCAGCTCATAAATGAGATCGCTGTAGCCTCCGTCAGATGTCTTGATTTCCAGCTCCTCCCAGATCGGATCGCGCTCGGCGTAGACAGCCACGGACTTTCCGACCCAGTCCAGAGTGTCCGGGCCGAAGTACTCGCGAAGGTTCGAGTCGAAGAATGCATTCAACGACTGGAAGATCGAAGAATTCTGGCTGAGCGACATCGCGAAATGAACCAGCGCGTCCGCATGCGGATCGCCCGCGTCCTTGGCGAGTTTCACGTCGCGCGCCAAGTCAATCCACTCGCCATAGTCGCTGTTCGCCACCAGCGGCATCACGGTCAAGTCCGCGCCGAGCCCCGCCTTGGTGACCGACAAACGCAGCGCGATCGGATCGAAGAAATTGCGCCAGCGCGACTCGTAGCCGCGGCGAAACGTTTCATAGGCGACTCTTTCGCTCAAGGATGCCTTTCCAAGTTCCAGCTCGGCGATCGGCGTCAAGAATCCCAAGTTGCCCCAGGTCGGCGAGTGCACGCCGCTCGCGGTCCAAACGAAGTCGGACCTGAATGGCAGCGTCGCATCGGCGGCCGATGTGCCGAGCGCAATCGTGCCGGCGACAAGTTCGTCGAAATGCCGTGCTTGCAGCTCGGACATCGCGGCAGCCGCGCGCACGCGACGCGACTCGGCGATGCGCATGCGCGGGCCGCTCCAACCGCGGATCGCGGCGTCGGTCAGCACCAGGAATGCGCTCTCCTCTGCGTCGCCGCGGCGATAGCGATCGCGGAACCAGATGTACTCGTCGGCGCTCGTCAGCGCCGGCATTCCTATGACGCGGACAGCGATGATTCGCCGCAACTGGGCGAGTGAATTGGTCACGACCAGCGTGTCGTCGATCCTCGCGAGATAAGACGAGATGCGGCGGTCGGCGCTGACCACGCCGTTGTACTTCACTCCAATGATCTCGCCGCTGCACGACTTTGCGCCGCGAGTCATTGCCTCGCCGTATCGCACGGCCATGTAGCTCTCGAGCGCAGCGGGCTTGGGACTCTCGAACAGCAGGGCCAGGTCGCTGCCGCTGGGCAGAAACGGATCGCCGGCGGTGAGCGCGATCGACGAAATCAACGTCGGTCCTAACAGACGCGAAATGCTCGAGAGCGGCAAGCACAGCTGCTCTTGATAACGTTCCTTGGTGCGCTGGTCCTGGGCCGACGTGGAGGCGAAGGCGAGCAGCGGACTACCAGTTCTGTCGAGTTCGTCGATCACGTCGACCAGCGCGGCGAACGAAGGGAAGAACACCGCGGCTTGATCCGCGGGAATAAACTTCGCGAGTTGATCCAGCTCGGGCTGCATGTCCGCAACCAGTGCTTTCCAATCCAGCGCGTGCGTCGTGATGCCCGTGATCTTTTCGATGTCGATGGTCGCCGCCTCGCCCTTCGCGATTCGCAAGCCACGATCGAGGTCGAGATTCTCGGCCAGAGCGCGCTCGCCTGTGAACAAGTCGAAACTGTCGTCGAAGCCTGAACGCCGCCATGTCGGCGCACGCGCTGAAATCCCTTCCGCATCGCCCTTCCAAGCCAACGCCGTGCGCGCTTCGGCGATCCGATGGCGAAACCACGCCGAGCCCGTGGCTTCCGCATCGAGCAGCCGCCGGTAGTGACGCTCCATCGTCTCGTAAAAATCGATCTTCGCTCCAAGGGTCGACTCGGTCGCCGGCAATGTGAATCGGTGCGCGAAAAACTGCTTGCCGTCGACGCCCGCGCAAAAAACGCGGCCGCGGATCTCGCCCGGTTGGGTGACGTGCACGACTAGTTGTATCGGTCCATAGGCGAAAGCTCGTTGGCTGTGGAGGACGGGATAATCGAGAAACGCTTCGCCCGGGCAATCGAGCACCACGTATCCGTCGAGCAACGCGCTAGGCTGCCAGATGATCCCTGAACCCGGCTCCGGCGCGAACGGGACTTCAAAGGGCACCTTGCTGAAGGGCACGGCGACAAAACGATCGGGGTCGCCGGCGAGCAGCAGCGTGAACGCACAAGAGAGCAGCAGATACATGGGAAGCCTGCCGCCCGATTCGCAGCGACCGAGGCGGCAAGCCAAGGATCCCCGCGCGGCTCGTGTGTTCCAAACACGTCCTGCTGTGCGCGCCGAGAAGCGGCGCTAATCAACCGGGCCATCGCCCGGGCGCCGGCACTGTATCCGCGAATTCGTCTTGCCCACGCGGTGCCTGGCACCGTACGGGCGCCTACCGCTGATACGACCGCGCCATCTCGCGCGTTGCGAAGCGAGAGAAGATCGCCGGCGAGAGAAAAGCGAGCGCTTCGTCACCGGGCGAGTCGTGGGATTCCATATCGAGCGTGTACCAGGCTTCGATCGCCTTGATCACGCGCGAGTCGCGGGCGTCGAGTTCGACTGTGCTGGACCAGGCAACCTGGCCCGTCTCGCACGAGACGAGTTCGACCTGCGCAGCAAGCTGCTGCGGCGTGTAGCAATTCAATTCGCGCACCGTGCCGACCAGGATCGCGTCGACGCTGAAACGCTTGGAAACTTCGAGCAACGTGCTCGAGGAATACCAGCCGCGGCGATAGGGTTCGGCGCGCGGGATCTCGGCCAGATCATTGGCGGTGAGTTGGACGATCTCGAAGCCGACGCGCGGCGCGAGTTCGAGGGCCAGGCCGTTCTCGAGATCGCTGGCTCGGTCCGCGGAGAGATCGCTGCCGGTGAAAGGCACGATGGCGACCCGCTGCATGTGGTAGCTGGCGAAATCGGGCGCCGCCTGGGCGCGGGCCAGCGTGTCTTGTTCCCACACGCCACCGTTGGTGATCGCGCAGCCGGAGATGCAACACAACACGGCGAGCAGGAAGAGCGGGATTCGCATCCTAGTGCTGCTCGTTCGGATCGCCGCCGGGCTTGGTCGTCGGCTTGGCCGCGGGCATCGAAACGGGTTCTGTCTTTTCGCGCGTAGCGTTCGCGGGCAGCGTTGGGGCGGCAGCGGCGACAACTTTCGCTGGCAGCGAGATCGAAAGTTCGAGCCACTTTTTTTCGGCTTCCAGACGTTTGATCTGGGCAGTCGTCAGGCGCGCGGCGAGTTCCAGGTTCTGACCGGCCAGGCCGACGCTGGCCAGTTCGGCTGAAGCCACGCGCGATTCGAGTCCGTTGGCCCGCGCGACTTCGCGCTCGAGTTGCTGGTGCAGTTGCGCAAGTTCGCTGTCGCGCGCGGAAACGGCGAGGCGCAACTGGTCGCGCTCCTCGACCACGCGCTCGTACAGCTCGAGGATCTTCGTGCGCGAGCCTTCCTGGTTCTGCACCTCGCGGCGCGGCAGGTTCGTCGCACCCGAGGGATTGCCTTGCTGCACGACCGATCCGTCGCGCGCGTAGAGCACAGTTTCGTTGGTTCCCGATGCGGGCTTCGGCGTCGCAGCCTGGCCGTCCTCCGGCATTCCCCACTTCGTGGGCAAGGCGGAACAGCCGGCAAAAATCACGCAAGCAAGCCCGAAGGCGCAAATCATCTGGCGACTCATCGGGAGGCCTCCGGGTTGGAACGTTGGTCGTATTCGAATTCGACGACCGTGACTTCGCCGCACGAGCAGCGCACTTCCACGGCGTGGACGACGTCCTTTTCGCGCAGCAACTGCACGCTCTTCTTGCAGCGAGCCTGCGACTTCGCGCCGCCGGCGGCTGCCTGGCGCGCGGGCAAGGCCGAGGGCACGTCGCTGTGCCCGTCATCGACGCGCACGCGGTCGTGTTTGATGATCGTTTGCATGCTCGGGCGATTTTCAGGCGAGGACATCGATGGAGAGTGGGCTCGTGGACGGTGAATCCTGCGTGGACGATGGCTCAAGGTCGTGCTCGTCGTCGGCAGGCTGTGTGGGCTGCGTGGCTTCAGGCTCCTGACGGCGCTGCTTCGCGGAACGACGCTCGCCCGCCGGCGTCAGGTACACGCTTTCGATAGCGCTCGTGCGAATTTCGCTCACGCTTCACCTCCTAGTTCGCGATTCAAGCGATACAGGGCGCGCGTGTGGATCTGGCTGACGCGCGATTCGGTGACGCCAAGGATCTGCGCGATCTCGCGCAGCATGAGTTCCTTGGCGTAATAGAGCGTGATGACTTGCTTGTCCTGCGGAGATAGGCGCAGGATCGCCTGTTCGAGCCGCTCCTTGCTTTCGTTCCACTCCGCGCTGCCGAGTGGGCTTTCGCAGTGCGGATCGGACAGCATCGCGGACAAACCTTCGCCGTCGCCTTCTTCCAAGGCCGTGCGGCCCGCGGTTTTCGCCGAGAGCAGCACTTCGTCGATCTCGTCGACGCTGAGCCCAAGTTCGCCGGCAAGTTGGTCGGTCGTCGGCGGCACGCCGTGGGTCTGCGCCATGCGCGCCACGGCGCGATCGACTTCGCGCACTTTCTCGCGCCGCCCGCGCGGCAAGAAATCTTGCCGGCGCAGTTCGTCGAGAATTGCACCACGAATTTTCGGATAGGCGTAGGTCGAGAACTTCAGGCCGCGGCCGACTTCGAAACTGTCGGCGGCCGCGATCAGGCCGAGCATGCCAAAGCCCATCAGGTCGTCGCGGTCGATGTTCGACGGAAGGTCGAGCGCCATGCGACCGGAAATGTGACGCAAGAGCGGCACGTGATCGAGGATCAGCTTGTCGCGGTCGATGTTCGTCGAGCGCACATATCCTTGGAGATCAGCCACGCAGGCCTCCGATGTTCAGCCGGCCCGCAATGGCGAGGGCACGCGTTCGTTCGAGATTGCAGCAGTTCACTTGCGTTCCTTCTTTTCCGCGAGTCCGCGGTCATTGGCAGCGGCGACCTTCGCCAAGTTCTCTTCGCGATCTCCAGCGCTCGACCACAGCAGCAGGCGAGTGATCAGCTGGACGATCAACACCAGCGCCACGAGGGTCGCGGCTCCACGCATGCAAGCCACCCACAGCGGGCAGTGCTGGACCAGCGAGATCAGCGCGACGCCCATGCCCGCGACCACGGCCGTGCGTCGACCGAAGTCAGCCCACGAGATCACGAGGCCCGGCGACATGGAGTTTTTTTCGACCATGGGGCGACTCAAGCCTTAAGTGCCGGTTTCAGAGTTGGGAAGCTTGGGAACCAACGCTGCACGCGCTGCGAGAGTCCGCGCAGACAGTGGTTTTCGAGGCACAGGGGGCGGTCGAGCGCAAACGGGCGTTGCGCCGCGATCGAAGCCCCGACCAGCGCGGAGCGCGGCAACCAGCCCGCCAGACGCGGTGAGCGGACCAGGAAGCGCTCGCACACGCCGCGCAGCTTCGTCGCCAGTCCGTCGGCCTGATCGGCGCTGTCGACCTGATTGAGCACCAGTTCAGGCGTCGGCAGATCGAGGTTGTGCTCGCGCGCGTGCGCATCGATGGCCTTGATCAAGCCGTATGCGTCGGTCAGCGCCGCGGGATCGGGCGTGGTGACGATCATCACGCGATCGGCGGCGGCGGCGAAGCCGAGCACGTCTTGCCCGATGCCCGAGGCCGTGTCGCCGAGAATGATGTCGTAGCCCTTGGACAATTCGGCGAGCGTCCGCAGCACGCGCGCGCAGCGTTGTTCGTCGTCGCGCGCCCAAGCAAGTTCGCCGGACTCGGCGGCCAGCAAATCGAAACCGCCGATAGCGCGAACGACACAGTCCTCGAGCGCGCGCTCGCCGGAAAGCGCGTGCGCAATCGTCGACACCGGTTGCAGACGCACGAAGACGTGCGCGTTGGCCAGGGCCAGATCGAGGTCGGCAAGCAGCACGCGCTGGCCCTCACTGGCGAGTTGCACGGCCAGATTTACGGCGAGCATCGTCTTGCCGACCCCGCCCTTGCCGCCGCTGACGAGCACGAAAGGTGCCGACATTTTCACGGGCACGATCGGCGTCGCTTCGAGTGTCAAACTCATGCCAGCCTCCCGCGCAGGATCAGGTCGGCGCAAACGTCGGCCGAGGCACGCGCGAGGTGCGAAGAGACGTCTTGGCCGTTGCACAAAAACAGCAATCCTGCGCCGCAAGCCGAGCCGATTTCGACGGCCGGACCAGGCGCCTTGGTCTCGTCGAGCTTGGTCAGGATGGTCGCGGTCGCCTTGGCGCTCGCGAAGGATCTAGCGGCACTCGTCAATGCTTCGCGCGACGCGCTGGCGGCCAGTACGAGATAGGTTTCGAGTGGCGCGCGCTGGCGAGCCGAATCCAGGCTTTGCGCAAGTTGTTCCAGCGCCAGCGCGTCGCTCGGGCTGCGACCGGTCGTATCGATCAGCAAGGCGTCGACGTTGCCGGACTCGGCCGCGATGGCGGCAAGTTCACTCGGGTCGCGCGCCATGCGCACAGGCGCCTGCAGCAATTCGCCGTAGGCCGCCAGTTGTTCGAGCGCGCCGACGCGATAGGTGTCGGTGCTCACCAGCGCGACGCGCCTCCCGGAGCGCACAAGCCGCGCGGCAATTTTCGCCAGCGTCGTGGTCTTGCCGACACCGGTCGGTCCGACGAAGGCCAGTGCGCGCATGCGACCGTCCGCGCGCGGCGAAGTCGCGATGCGCATGCCGCGCGACAATTCCGTGGCGGCCGCATCGATGGCGAAGGCGCCAAGTGCGTTGCTGGAGCGCAGCGCCTCGAGCACGCGCTCGGTCCACTCATTGGAAAGCTGCGATCGCTCCAAGCGCGCGCGCACGTCGCTCGCTCCGCGTTCGAGTGCGGCGGCCCGTGGCGGAGAAATCCCCGCTGACGCAGCGGCTTTCGCGGCCAAAGGCGCCTCGCGCGCCGTGTCCGACGACACGCTCGGGAAGACCATGTTTTTCGCCAGTCGGCGTTCGCTGACGGCCAACAGGACATCGCCGTTGTCGGCGGACTCTTGACTCAGGACCAGCGCGCCTTCGCCATGGGCCAAGCGCGCGCGTTCCAGCGCTTCCCGCAGGCTGCGGCCACGAATGCGATGGATTTTCATGCTTCATCCTCCATGCGAACGATGCTGAGCGTCTCGACGGCGCGCGCCGGGACGACTTCGTTGTAGGACAACACCGAGACCTTGGGCAAAGACGCGCGCACGAGCTCGTTCAGGAAGCGGCGCACGTTCGAGCGCACGACCAGCACGACTTCCTTGCCGCCCTGCGTCGAGTGCGCGATCTGCTCGCCGATGCGGCCGACCAGGCGCGACAGGAAAGCGGGATTGACCGGTTCCGCGCGCGGATCAGGTTGGCCGCCTACGGCCGAAGCCAGGCGCACTTCGATCGCGGGGTCGAGCGTGACCGCGTGCACGGTGCCGTGCTTGTCGGCGAACTGCTCGATCAGCGAGCGCGCGAGCCGCTGACGCACCAGCTCCGAAAGCTGATCGGGATCCTTGATCTTGGCGACATTGTCGGCGATCGCCTCGAGAATCGCGGGCAAGTTGCGGATCGAAACGCCGTCGCGCAAAAGATTGCGCAGCACGGCCTGAACTTCGCCGTAGCCGATGCGCGCGGGCACGAGCTCCTCGACCACCGCCGGCGCGATCTTCTTGGCGTTTTCGACCAGCTCCTTCACGTCGTCGCGCGTGAGCAGCTCGCCGAGTGCGTGCTTGATCACTTCGGTCAGGTGCGTCACGAGCACGCTGGTCGGATCGACCACGGTGAAACCCTGGATCTCGGCTTCGTCGCGGGCCGATTCGTGGATCCACCAGGCGGGCAGACCGAAGGCCGGATCGCTGGTCTTCTTGCCTTTGAGCTTGCCCGTCGCGGTGCCGGGGTCCATCGCCAGGCAATGCCCGACTTCGACTTCGCCGCGCGCGACCTCTTGGCCGCCGAGCATGATCCTGTAGCCGCCCGGAGTCAGGCGGATGTTGTCCTTGATGCGCACCGGCGGCAGCACCAGACCTTCGCGGCCGGCAAAACGGCGGCGCAATTGCGCGATGTGATCGAGGATGCCGCTGCCGCCCGCCGTTTGCACCAGCGGGATCAGGCGATAGCCGATCTCCAGTGAGATGCGGTCGATGCGCAGCAGGTCCTCGACTTCGACCGCTTCCTTTTCCGCGCTGGTCGGCTCGGCGACTTTGCCCGCGGCCGTCGCGCCGGTGGCGAGTTCGCGCTTGCCGAGCAGGTCGTTCGGCCCCTGCGCATCGCGCGTGGCGCGCCAGCCGATCAACAACATCGAAGCCAGGATCAGGAACGGCAGCTTGGGCAGACCCGGCAGCAACGCGATCGCGAACAGCATGCCCGCTGCGATCAACGTCGCGCGCGGACGGCCGCCGACCTGGGCCAGCACATTGACGCCCAGACTGGTCGTCGACGAGGCCTTGGTCACGAGCACTGCTGCCGCGGTCGAAACCAGGAGCGCTGGAATCTGGCAGACCAGTCCGTCGCCGATGGTCAGGATCGAATACTTGGAGCCGGCTTCGGCGATCGAAAGCCCGCCGATACTGGCGATCGTCACGCCGCCGATCAGGTTGATCGCGGTGATGATCAGGCCGGCGACCGCGTCGCCGCGCACGAACTTGGTGGCACCGTCCATGGCTCCGTAGAACTCGGCTTCGGCGGCGATTTTCTCGCGGCGTGCGCGCGCGTCCTCGACGGTGATCAGGCCGCTGTTCAAATCGGCGTCGATCGCCATCTGCTTGCCGGGCATCGCGTCGAGCACGAAGCGCGCGGTCACTTCGCTGACGCGGCTCGAACCCTTGGTGATCACGATGAACTGGATCACGATCAGGATCAGGAAAAGCACGAAACCGACAGTCAGGTTCGAACCTGCCATGTACGATCCGAAGGCCGAGATCACCTGCCCCGCGTTGCCGCCGCTGAGGATCAGTCGCGTGCTGGCGACGTTGAGTCCGAGGCGAAACAGCGTCGCGAACAGCAGCAGCGTCGGGAACACGCTGAGTTCCGGTGACGAGCGCGTCGAGAGCACGAGCATCAAGAGCAGGACCGAGCCGGCAATGTTCAGCGCGAGCAGGATGTCCAGGAACCAGGGCGCGATCGGCGAGATCAGGGTCAGGATCAGCCCGAGCACGCCCAGGCCGAGGATCCAATCGGACCAGCGCTGCAGCCACTGACCCGCGCTCGTCAGCGGACCGCCGTCGGTGTTGATCGATTTCTCTGTTGCCATGTGGGTGCCCTATTCAGGCCGATTTCTGCGTGCCTTGGACGCGGTAGACGAAGGCCAGCACTTCGGCGACGGCCGTGAACAACTCCGCTGGAATTTCGTCGCCGATTTCGCAGCGCGCATGCAGCGCGCGCGCCAACGGCACGTCCTCGTACAGCGGCACCTTGGCTTCGCGGCCGACTTCCTTGATGCGTTGCGCGACGAGATCGACGCCCTTGGCCACCACCCGCGGCGCGGAGGAATTGACCTTGCGGCCGCGCTCGTCGAAGCCGTCCTTGTAGTATTTCAGCGCAACGGCGTAGTGCGTCGGGTTGGTGACGATCACCGTCGCTTTCGGCACGTCGGCCATCATGCGGCGCGTCGCGATTTCGCGCTGCAGCCGGCGGATGCGACCCTTGACGTGCGGATCGCCTTCGTCCTGCTTGTGTTCCTGGCGCGCTTCTTGTTTGGTCATGCGCAGGTCCTTCGAGAGTTGCCAGCGTTGGTAAAAGAAATCGGCGGCGGCGAGCACGAGCATCGCGACGATCGCGGCGACCACGGCTCTGAAAGCCAAATGGCCGATCGCGCTGAGCACGGGCCCGACTTCGCTCTCGCCTAGATTGGCCACGCCGTTCACTTGGCCGAGCACGACGACGATGATCGTCGTGGCGATGACCGCGATCTTGGCCAGGCCAAGACCCGTGCGAACGAACGAACGCGTGGAAAGGACTTTTTTCCAGCCGCTCAGCGGCGAGATCTTGTTCAGGTCGAAGCTGATCGCATCGGGCGTGATCGCGAAACCGATCTGGCCGTAGCTGACCAGCACGGCCAGCGCGAGCATCGGCAGGACCAGCAGCAACACGTTCTTCGCTGCCGGCAGGCCGACCGCGGACAGTTGCGCGACCGCTTCCTGCGGCGTGAGATCGACCTTGGCAAAGTTCGCCAGACCCTCGGCCGTGCGCACGATGCCGCCGGCCAGCGTCCCGGCCAGCGGACCGCCGGCGAAGCTCAGCATGCACAGCCAGCCCGCGAGCAACGTGGCCACGATCAGTTCGGTCGAGAGCGCGACCTGGCCCTTTTCACGGGCTTCCTGGCGCCGCCTTGGGCTGGCTTCGAGAACCTTGTCTTCGTCGTCTGAGTTGTCAGCCATGGCTCAGCAGGGTTGAAGCGAAGCGAGCACGCTGTCGAGTCCGAATTGAATGCTGCCGTACAGACGCTCCATCGCCGGCGCGATCATCGGCGCGAAGGCGTACATCGCGACCAGCGCGCCGAGGATGCGCAGCGTGAAGCCCAGATCCATCAGGTTTATCTGCGGCACCGCGCGACCGATCAGCGCGATCATCAGCGAGACCATGAACATCAGGACCATCACCGGCGCGGCGAAGACCACGCCCGCGCTGAACATCTGCACGAACAACGCTTCGATCGCGCCTGAAAGTTGACCGGTGCCGCCGATCTGACCGACCGGCGCTTTTTCGAACGAGCTGAACAGCGCGCGCACCAGCCAGTGGTGCCCGTCGATCGCGAGGAAGCCGATCAAGAACAAGCCGTCGTACAGCTGCGCGATGATCGGCATGTTCACGCCGGTCTGCGGGTCGACCTGGTTGGCCATCGAGAAGCCCATTTCCTGGCCGATCATTTCGCCGCCGACACGCACGGAGAGCGCGGCGAGCTGCAGCACGAAACCCAGCGCGAATCCGATCAGGATTTCGCGCCCCGCGAAGGCGCCGAACTCGAACGGCGTCGGCGCGCCGGAGAGTGGCGCACCCGATCCCGTGTAGAAAAGCAGCGCCAGGCTGACGATCAGCGCCACGCGGTGCATCGAGAAGTTCGTGCCGCTGCCGAGGATCGGCGCGCTCAGCACCATGGCGCTCGTGCGCACGAGGTACAGGCCGAAGGCTCCGATGGTTCCCGGGGGCAAGACCGCGGGCAGGTTTTGCAGGGCGGAAATCACGACAGCCCGAAGCTCACCAGCATTCCCAAGATGCGTTCGGTGTAGTCGCGCAGGACTCCCAGGCAGGGCGCGAGCAAGAGCAGCGTGACCGTCATCACCGCGATCATCTTCGCCACCTGCGAAAGCGACTGTTCTTGGACCGAAGTCAGCGCCTGGAACAAGCTGATCGCGATGCCGACCACCAAGCCGGTCAGGAGCACCGGCGCGGTGACGACGATCGTGGTCCAGAGCAGGTCGCGCGCGAGCTCCGTGATCTGCAGGTCGAGTGCTTGCATGTCAGCTGGTCACGAAAGAGGTCACCAAGGAATGACAGACCAGGTGCCAGCCATCGACCATCACGAACAGCAGGATCTTGATCGGCGTCGAGACCATGACCGGTGGCAACATGAACATGCCCATGGAAAGCAGCACGCTGGAAACGACCAGGTCGATCACCAGGAAGGGCAAGAACAGGAGGAAGCCCATCTGGAACGAGGTCTTGATTTCCGAGAGCACGAATGCCGGCACGACAACGCGCAGCGGCAACTGCGTGCTTTCCTCGCCTTCGCTCTGCTCGTTGTGGGCCAGTTCCTTGAACATGTCGAGTTCGCTCTGGCGCGTGTTGGCGACCAGGAAATGCGAAAGTTCGACCCAGGCGGTGTCGCCGGCCTGCTCGAGCGACAGCGTGCCGGCCTTGTAGGGCTTCCAGGCCTGCTCCTGGATGCGCGTGGCGACCGGCGCCATCACGAACGTGGTCAGGAACAACGACAGGCCGATGATCACCGGATTGGGCGGCAATTCGTTCGTCGACATCGCGCGGCGCACGAACGAGAGCACGATCACGATGCGGGTGAAGCTCGTGATCGTGATCAAGATCGCCGGCAGGAGCGAGAGCACCGTCAGCAGGATGGCGATCTCGACCGCGCTCGACATGCGCTCCTCGCCGAGCAGCTTGGCGATGCCCTCGGCCCCGTCCTTCAGCGCGGCGCTGTCGGTATTCGCCGTCGCCTGTTCGATGGCCGCGCCGACGGCCGCAGCCGGTTCAGGCGATTGCGCGGCGCCGGCGACGGCCGCGAACAGCGCCACGAGCGCGAGCGTGAAGATCCAGCGGCGTGCACTCATCCGAGCACGCCTTCGGGACTGAGTGTGGATTCGGGCGCGCGCTGCGGCGTCACGATCGCGGAGCGCGGCGGCCTGGGCCGTGCATTGCGCAACAAACGTTGGAACGCGCCCTGGTCGGCGGGTGTCGGCAGCGGCTCGACTGAGGCGCTGACCAGTTCCGGCGTCGACTGCGCGTCGAGCTCGCTGATCAGGCACATTTCCTTGTCGCCAAGACCGACCACGAACGTGCGTTCGTAACAGCGCACGACCGCGAGCTTCTGCTTGCCGCCAAGCGGCAGCATGTCGACGATCTGCAGCGAGCGGCGCGCGGCGCGGGCCGAGAGCGTGCGCGCGAACAGGCGTTTGAAGCCCCAGCCTCCCAGCACGACCAGCGCAATCAGTCCGACGCAGACGACGAAGTACTGCGTCATGTCCAGGCCGGGGGCGGGTTTCAGGGCTGGAGCGTCGACGAGGAGGAGTGTGATCATGGTTTCTCGGGGTCGATCGAAGACCCTGCGAACAGCTGCATGGCAAGCGCCATGCCAGCCACGCACGGCGGGCTGTGTTTGGCGCTTGCCTTCATTAGGAAGAGATTTTTCGGTGCGCGGTTCGAGCCACCCGCAGCGCTGCGCGTCGAGTGTTGGTTTTCTCGACAGTGCTCCGACGCGCAACGCAACACTCAGGGATTCCTCGGCGCGCGTCGACAACACGGGAGCCGACGAATCGTCGTGATTTCAGATGCAAGAAAAAGCCGATCCTTTGCCCGCGTTGCCCGCCATCGGACACCGCGATCTCGTCCACAGGCTCAACAATCTCCTGACCGTGATCCTGGCCCACTCCGAATCGGCGCTCTCGAGCGACGATCCCGCAGACCTGCGAAGCGCGCTCGAGGTCATCGCGAAAGCCACGACGAACATGGCCGCTGTCGTGCACGACTTCGCGAAAGCGAACTCCGCTGCCGGCACCGCAAACCGCCAATAGACCGCTGGCTTTCGCCCCACGTCCAACCGCTCCAATGACTCCGCACTCTGGAAACGTCCCTGAACTTTCGGTCGTCGTCCCGACCTTCGGTCGCTGTGAGAAGCTCGAAAACCTGCTCAAGCGTTGCGGCCAGCAGACGCTCGCGCCGCGGCGCTTCGAAGTGATCGTCGTCGATGACGGGAGCCCGGAGCCGATCGCGGTCGATCCGGGCGCCCATCGTTTTTCGCTGACTGTGCTACGCCAGGACAACGCCGGGCCGGGAGCCGCGCGCAACCGCGGGCTGCAACACTGCCGCGGCGCGCTGGTGCTTTTCCTCAACGACGACTCGCTGCCGGCCTTCGATCTTTTCGAGAAGCACCTCGCCGTCCACGCAACGCGCAGCGACAAAGTCGCGCTGCTCGGCACGTTCGATTTCACCGCCGACGCGCTGCGTCATCCGTTCGTGCAGGTGCTCAATGACTCGGACTTGCTGTTCGACTACTTCCGCATGCGCGACGGCGCACTGCATCCCTGGCAGTACTTCTGGACCTGCAACATCAGCCTGCCGCTCGCCGCGCTGTGCGATGCCGGCGGCTTCGATGCCAAGACGTTTCCGGAAGCGATCTGCGAGGACGTCGAGTTGGGCCTGCGTCTGGCCAAGCTGGGGTACTCGGTCCTGTACCGCAAAGACCTCGCCTGCGAGCACGACCACGTCCTGAGCGTGGATTCGTATTTCAGGCGCGCGGTACGTCTGGGTGTCAATCTCGCGCGCCTCTCGAGAAAACATGGCCGCGATCCGCTCTTCACGGGCCACAAATCGCAGGCCGGCGGCGAAAAGCGCGAGTCCACGGCGAACACGATTGCCCAGGCGTTGAGCGTGGCCGAGGCCTACTACGCAGCGGCCAATGATTTCCTGGAGAAGATGCGGCGCATGGAAGCGGGCGATCCGTCCGTGCAGCTTGCGCCGACGCTGCTCGCGCAACTGCGCTCGATGACGCAGCGGCTCTCGCTCGTCCCGTTCTACCGCGGTCAGCTCATGGAACTTGTCGGCTTCGATCCCGAGCCCGTGATGCGCGACGGTGCGGCGCACGGCAAACTGACTTCCGTCGTCGTGATTTCCTGCGACGCCATCGATCAGACCCGTGCCTGCCTCGAGCGCCTGCGCGAAACGCGCGATCCGCGACATCCCACTGAGCTCTTGTTCGTCGACAATGGCTCGACGGACGGCAGTGCGGAGTTCCTCGCCTGCCAGCCGGACGTCTCGTTGATCCGCAATCCGACCAATCTCGGCGCGCCGCACGCTCGCAATCAGGCCATCCCCCACGCGCAAGGCGAGTACGTCGTGTTCCTCGACAACGACGCGATGGTGACGCCGGACTGGCTCGCGCGCCTGCTCTACCACGCCGAAGTCGACCCGCGCTCGGGTTGCATTGCGCCGACGGCGGATCGCGCGGCCCACGGCCAGCAGATCGCGATGAATTGCGCGAACGATCCCGATTCGATCGCTGAATTCGCGCGCGGTGTCAGCCGCAATCTGAACCGTCAGCATTTTCACGCCACGGTGTTGGCTTCGTTTTGCCTGCTCGTTCCGCGCCGCGTGCTCGATGCGATCGGCGGCTTCGACGAGCGCTTCTCGCCCTGGGGCTACGAGGACGATGACTTCACGCTGCGCTCGGCGCTCTCAGGCTTCAAGAATCGCTGTGCCCGCGACGTATTCGTGCGCCATGAGGCTTACAGCGGCCGACGAAAACTGGTGCGTCACGCGGAACACCTGCAGCAAAACGCCGAGCGCTTTGCCGCGAAGTGGGGCCTGCCGGCCAACGACACGAGCAAGAGCGACTCCAGACTCGCGCCGCTGCTCGCGCGCCATTGGAGCCGCGACAAGCTGCACATCGGAATCGTGAGTGCAACGGGCCAGGCGGCCGCGTTGCCCAAGCCCGTGCGCCTGGATCCATCGAGCCAGACCTCTTGAACATGCTGACCGCTTGCCTGATCGTGCGCAACGAAGAGCGCTTCCTGCCCGCCTGTCTCGCTTCGCTCGCGGGCATCGCCGACCGAGTCGTGGTCGTCGATACCGGCAGCAGCGACCGGACGATCGAACTCGCCCGTCAACAGGGCGCGGACGTGTTCCCTTTCGAATGGTGCGACGACTTCGCCGCAGCGCGCAATTTTTCGATCTCGACCGTGCGCGCAGGCTTCGTGCTCGCGATCGATGCCGATGAACGCCTCGGCCCCGGCGCCGGCCGCGTGCTGAAGCAAGCGCTGCGCACAGATCGCCTCGACTTGGGGCTCCTACCCTTGCACGACGCGCAAAAGCTCGATTCTTCGCCGCCGGCGGTGCTCAGCGGCGTCGAACGCCGCGGCGAGCCCGTGCTGCTGCCGCGTTTGTTGCGCCGCACCGACGATTTGCACTGGGAAGGAATCGTTCACGAACAGGTTTCGGCCTGGCTGACTGCCTGCGCGCGCCGCGTGGAAATCGTCGAAGCGCCGCTCGTGCACTACGGCGCCGTGCCGGAACTGCGCCGCGACCGGAACAAGGATCAGCGCAACCGCGAACTCTTGGAACGTCACCTGCTGACCCATCCTGGCGACGTGGTCATGCGCACGTTTTTCGCGCGCGAACTCGTGCGCGCGGGCGAGCGCAGTGTGGCACTGCTCCAGACCACGCAGGCCTGGAGCGAGCTGTTGGCGCTGGGTCAGGACGCCGCGCGCCTCAATGTCGTCCAAGCCGCGACCTTGCACGCATGGCTCCTTTTGGAAGCGCGCCGGACGGCGGAGGCGTTGGAAGTTCTCGCCGACGCGCGCATGTTCTGCGCCGAGCATCCCAATCTCTCGTTGCTCGAGGGTGCCGCCTGCGAGCAGCTGGCTATCGATTCGACGCTGCCCGCAGAACAGGATGCATGGCTGAAGCAGGGCGAATCCGCGTTGGCCCGTTGCCTGTCCGCGGGCGAACGGCCACAGCTTTGCGAACTGCTGCCCGGTGCGACGCATTGGGCCGCTGCAACGCGTCTGGGTACGGTGCGACTGCTCGCCGGCAGGCCGGTTCAGGCTCGCGAAGCCTTCGAGCGCGCGCTCAAGACCAAGCCCGATCACCTCGAGGCGCGTTTGGGGCTGGTCGAAGCCTTGATCGATTCGAACCTTCTGGGTCAGGCGATCGCCGCCACGGAGCCCTTGCTCAAACACGATACCGCCGATGCTTGGTTGCTCGCCGCAGCGGCGGTCGGCCGCATGGGCCAACTCGAGGACCTGCGGCTCTTCGCCAGCCAGACCCGTCAAGCCCTGACCCGCGCGCCCTTCGCCGCCCCCCATCGCAAGCTGCGCTGGCGCGAAATCGAACGCGAGCTCGCCTGACCGATTCGTTCGCCGGTCCCGAGCCCTTCGCCAGCGATTCGAGCGTCCCGGATTTGACGTGGCGGGGCGGCCGGAGCTTGTCCCGGTTGCACGGCGCGTCGATGTTCGGACGTGAAACTCGCCATTCTGATCGCGTCGCACCATGGACCGTCGCGCATCGCTGCGCTCGTCGGCCAGCTGAAAGCGTCCATTCGCGTGCCGCACGATCTGTTCGTGGTCGAGAGCGGACCGCACGAGAGCGAAGCCGGCCCGCACACTACGCTCTGGTATCGCGACGAAGAATCCCGTGGCAAGGCTTTTGGCCACTGTCTCGCGCTGCAGCATGCGCGCCTGTGCGGCGACTACGACTACATCTGGGTCCTGTCCAGCGAGCTCGAATTCGATACTGCGATCGATCCCGCCGGCGCTCTGATCGCGCTGTTGGAGCGCGAACCGCGCATGGCGATCGCCGCGCCGAGTTTGAGCTCACGGCCGATGTCCAATATGGACCCGGCGGCCTGGAAATTGATTGCGACGTCGGAGTCGCTGGGCTTCGTGATGCGCATGGCCGCCATCGACGACGTCGGCTTCCTCAATCCAGCCTTCCGTTACGGCTGGGGTGCGATGGACGAACTCGCCTACTCGCTCTATCGACGCGGCTGGTTCCTGGCGCGCGCGCAGGGTGTGGGCTGTCACCACCTGCCGGTCTCGGCCCACGGCCAAGGCGTCGCCGTCGACGAATATTGGCGCCGCGCGCGTCGCTTCGCCTTCGATTACTACTGCGAGCGCTACGGCGAACATTGGGACGAACTGTTCTGGTCCGCCGCCGCGGGACATGGGCCGGAGATCAACGTCTTCCGCGAACACAAGAACATCTGGGCCGGCGCCTTCAGCCCGCAGGAACTGCTGCAACGCAGCAGCGACGAGCTGGCGCCTTCGATCACGGCCGCGCAAGTCAAGAGCGACACATCAACCGCAGACCGGCGCACTTTGGATTCGATCGAGCCATGGCCGCTGGCCAGCAATGCGACCTGGCGAGTGCTCGCCTGGCCGGACTACAGCGACGAAGCGGAACTCGACGGACTTTTCGATGTTTTCGCGCGCGCGCTGGTTGGCCGCCTGGATGCCTGTTTGTGCCTGCGTTTCGACGCGTCGTCCGACGGCGACGAATCCGTGGTCGTCGAACGTCTCGAGCGCGCCTATCGCCGCACGCTCGGCGCCGAAGCTCCGCTGGAAGTCTTGTTGGTCGACGACGAGCTCGATGCCCTGAGCTTGCCGCGCCTGGGGATGGCCGTCGTCGGATTCGCGCGTTTGCCCTCCAGCGACCAGGCTGTGCGCAACGACTTCCTGACGCGGACGCAGGCTCCTGCGCTGGCCGATGGCGAGGCTTTGAGAACATTGCTCCTGCAACTGAATCGGCCACGCTACGGTCGCGAAACGCTCGACAGCGTCGACTTCGCGGTCGTGCACGCGATCGGCGAACTGCATCCGTGGTCCGCGCCCGCGGTCATCGGCAACCTCGCGGTCCAGCCCGGGCATGGCGGCGGGCAGTCGCCGGCGACGATCCAAAAGCTGGCCCAGCGCCGCGAGCGGGCGATCATCGCGCCGATCGTCGAACGATTCGCGATCGAGGGCGCGCGTGTGCTCGAACTTGGCGCCGGCTTCGGTCTATTCTCCGCGCAGTTGGCCGTGCAGGGCGCGCGCTTCGTCGCGCTGGTCGAGGAGCGCAGTCGCGAACGCCGCCAGGCCGAACTCTACTGGCGTGTCAACGCCTTCCTGCCGCGCGAGAATTGGCGCCTGATCGACGGCGGAGTCAAGAGCGATGCCACCTGGAATCAAATCGAACAGCTCGGCCGATTCGACATTGTGCTGTGGACCGATGCGCTGCGCTGCGGCGAAGAGCTCTTGCTGCGCATTCAGAATCTCGCGCGAATCTGCGCGCGTGTCCTGGTGATCGATCTGTCGTCCCCCGACGAGACGACGATCCCGCCGCAGCTCGAAGCACGCATCGCGCAGGCCTTGCAAGTGCAGGGCTTCGAAGTGGATTCGACCTCGTGGACGCTGCCCGGCCGAGCGCCAGACGAAGATTCCTTGCGCAACGTGCTGGTTGCCCACAAATCCAAAGTGCTGCGCGTTCTTGCCGCGGCTCTGCCGGCGCGTGCGCCGAAGTCTTGCGAGCCCGTTGAAGTGATTCTGCCCCAGGAGTAGCCGCCATGTCCGAAAGCACGCTGGTCTTCAACGAAGAGTCTCGCGTCGACGACGTCGATTCGCTCCGGCTCCTGGTGCGCTCGATTTTTCCCGCCGAAAAACCCGAGCAGATCGAGATGTTCGTGGCTTCGCTCGCGAAGCACGCAAACGTCCTGCAAAGCCCGGCAAGCGTCGCCTCTACGCTTCGAGCGAGCCTCTCGCAATTGCTCGCGAATCCGTCCGGCGACCAGATGTCCAACCTGCGCCTGCTCGGACAGATCGCGCGGCACGAATTGACGACGGCGGAAAATCGCAACGCCTACGCCACCGGCGGCAAGTTCAATGCGCAGGCCGTCTGGTATCCGAATCCGACGCGCTTCCCCCATCCGACTTCCGTGCACACGACGCTGCCCTATGCGGCCTTCGCCAAGTTGATCGATCGCACGACGCCGGTGACCAGCGCGGGCAGTTGCTTCGCGACCGAGATTTCCCATCACTTGCAAGCCAACGGCTTCAACTACGTCATCACCGAGCCGCACTTTCATGGCGGCTCGCCCTACTCGATGGCCTCGGCGGCCTGGGGCACGATCTTCAACGTGCCGGCGATGCGCCAACTGGTCGAGAAGGCTTTCGAACTGCGCAAATTGCCGCGGCTCTTGTGGCGCCTGAACGAAGACAACCGCACGGTGTTCCGCGACCCTTTCCGCGAGGAAGTCGAGTTCAACTCGGTAGCCGAGTACGAAGCCAACTATCCCGTGCACGTGGACGCCTGCCGGCGCGCGCTGCTCGAAGCCGAAGTGTTCGTGATCACGCTGGGCCTGACCGAGATCTGGCAATTGAAGTCCGACGCTGCGGTGCTTTCGCGCGTGCCCTGGCGACTGTCGTCGTCGCTGGTCGAGAAACGTCAGTTGTCGGTGGAGGAGAACCTGGCCGAACTCGAGCTGATGCTGAACACCCTGCGGCGTTTCAATCCGCGCGTGCAGTTCATAGTCACCGTTTCGCCGGTGCCGTTGCAGGCCACGTACCGCGGCGAGGAAGCCCACGTCGTCGTGGCCAGCAGCCTGTCGAAATGCACGCTGCGCGTCGCCGCCGAACAGTTCGCCAAGCGCAACAGCGGCGTCACGTACTTCCCCGCCTTCGAGACGGTCATGTACTGCACCGAGCAGCCTTTCGAAGCCGACCATCGCCACGTGCGCCGTTCAACGGTGGCGCGCGTGATGCGCTTGTTTCACACGATGTTCGTGCGCGATCCCGGCTTCGTCGCCTGCAAACTGGCCGCGACGCTCGACGAGCGCGACGGCGAAGTTCGCTTCCTGTTGCATCCCGATTGGCGCGGCGATTTCGCGCCCGCCAAACTCGCCATCCAGGCCTATATGCGCTCGTTCACGGCGGAGGATCCCGTGCAGCTCGTGCTGTGGCTGCCGCAGGATTGCCATGTCACCAGCACGGAAGCAGAAAACACCGTGGTCGGCGTCATGCGCGAGCTCGGTCTCGCCGCGGACCAGGGTCCGGCGATGACGATCCTGGCGAACGGAACGACGGCCGCGCCCGACGAAGTGCTGCAGATCGCCGGCATCACCCTGAAGACCGGCGGCATCGACGAGCGCGAAACTTGCCGTCGCTCGCGCGAACTCGATCTGGTCTGCGCCGACGTACGGCGCGGCGAATTGCGCGAGTTCTTCGAGAGCGCGCGCGAGCGATTCCTCGTCGCGCAAGCCGTCGAACGCGCACGGGCCGATGGGTCCATGAATGTTGCCGCTCTGACCCATGCTCAGCGCCTGCTGACGGGTTGGCAGCATCAACTCTTGACCGGCACGACGCCCAACGAGGCCTATCAGTCGCTGCGCGCCTTGCATGTGGCGACCGCGGGCGCTTTCAATTCGCGGCTGGAAGCTCCGCTGCGCACGGCGCACCCGCCGCGGCCCAGCGAGTCTTCCGCTACGGGCGTGCTCGGAGTCATCGACGAGCCGCGGCTGGCGAAAATCACGGCCGATCTCGACCGCGACGGTTATCACATTTTCCCCGAACGTCTGACGAGCGAGCAGTGCGATCGCCTGATGGCCTTCGCCCGCGCCCAGCCGGTGGTGGGCTACCTCGGCGACAACGTGCTGCCCTTCGACGATTTCGAACAGGGCCGCGGCCAATGCGCGACCTTCGATCTGCAAGAAAAAATCAGCCTGCGGTCCGCCGACGTGCAGCGACTGTGCGTCGATCCGGGATTCTTGCGCGTCAGCCAGGCCTATCTGCGCTGCGAGCCCGTGCTCGACTTGATCGCACTGTGGTGGAGCATTCCGCTGGGTGAGAAGGAGAGTTCCGTCTCCGGCCAGCTCTACCACTTCGATCTCGACCGCCCGCACTTCCTGAAGTTCTTTGTGTACTTGAACGACGTCGACGACGAAAACGGCCCGCACCACTTCGTGCGCGGTTCCCATCGCAACGTGCAGAAGGGCGCTCTCGCCGACCGCCGCTTCCAGGATGCGGAGATCGCGAAGTGTTACGACCTCGCACGCGACGAAGTCATCTTCCGCGCGCCCCGCGGGACGATCTTCGCGGAGGACACGCGCGGCTTGCACAAGGGCGCGCGCGTGCGCTCCGGCGAGCGATTGGTCTTCCAGCTCGAATTTGCTTCGACCCTTTTCGGCGCGCCGTTCGAGACCCACGACATCGGCGCCAAGTTCACGCCCGAGTTCCGCGAAGCCGTGCGCTCGCGCCGCCGGACAATGGCGCGCTTCGCGTTGGAGTAGCCGGACGGTTCACTCGCGCCGCAGCACGACCAGCATCGTCTGCCCCGCTTCGCGCGCGGGGATGCTGCAGAGCAGGAGTGCACGTTCGGCCGAAAGCGACGCGTTCGTCTGGATGCGTTGCGTGAAGAAGGCGGGCTGTTGAACGGTCACGGGAATGGCGGAGCCGGGCAGAGAGATCACATGCTCGCGCATCGGAAGCTCGAGGTCGCTGCGCACGACTTCCACGGCAAGCTCGAGCGACGCGGACTCATCGCAGGGTCGCAAGGTGATGCGCAGCAAGTAACCATCCTCGGCCACCTGCACGATCGGGTCCGCGATTGCCTCACCTGGCCTTTGCGACAACTCGAACGCCGCGACGTAGGCGCATTGCCTTGCGACGCGGAGTTCGGCCGGTTTGCCTTCAGCGAGCTTGAGTGACCCGTAGCTGAGCAGGCGCTCGGAGTGCTGTGCGTCGATCGAGACAAGCAGGCGTTCGACATCCGCGGGCGCCACTTCGAGCGCGGCCGGTCGCGCGCCGATCGGACCGAACAGAGTTTCGCTCTCGGCCGTCGACAGCTGAACCAACGTAGTGCGGATGCGCACCTCCGAAGGTTCGGCCGCGAGCTCCGCGCCGGGGCCGGCGGCTTCGAGACTGCCCTGCTCCCAGCCCGTGCGGTAAGTCAGCGGCAACTCGTGCGAACTCTCTATGGGTTCAAGGGCCAAGCGAGTCGTCGAGCAGGCGCCGGCGAAGACGAGCATGGGGAACAACCACAGATTGTGAGTGAAACGCATGGGGGAGGCTCCTTTGGTTGATGCGGCTGGACTATCCGTGCAATAGCCGCGGTTCGCTTGCTCGGTGTAAGTGTTCCTAGTGCTGCTCGGAAAGCAGCTCGCGGTATCCCGCGCTGGCGGCGCGTGCGTCAGGACTGTCGACGAACTCAAGCAGGCCAAGCCAGAGCTTCAAGGCAGCCTGCATGTCCGCGCCGAGGGGCGCACTCAACTTCGAAGCGTCGAGGACATGAACCAGCCGCCTCTCCCCGTTGGCGCGAACCTCGAGTGTGTGGTTCCAACGGCGAACTTCCGGATCGCGGGACGCATCAGGCCGGGAAAGGAACGAGTCGCCCTCGAGGACGGACCACAGCGCCGCAGTCTGTGTCGCGCTCAGCTCGCGCTCGTCTGGAATCATCCCGTCGTCGCGATCCCATAGGAAGTGATTGTCCTGCCACACGGCGCACGACCAGGATTTGCCAAGCAGTCCGCGTTTCGCGCTGATGCGCAGCATGGCGCCTTGGCTCTTCAAATAGGCACCGATCCGCGCTTCGAGAGCCTGCTCGTCGGCAAATCTCTCGAGCGACCATTCCGGAGTCGGCCCTTCGAGGTTCGGCAACTCGTCCGGCATGACCACATCGGGCCAATACGCGGCGTATTCGCGCTCCTTGAACTTGCGCAAGGGCATCCGCCCGCGGCCGGCGTGGGCGATGTCGAACACGGGCGCTCCTGCGGTGAACGCGGCGAGATTCGAAAGAAAGCCAGCACGTTCCGCGGCGATCCACTTCGAGTCGTCGAGGAAGAGCAATGCGTCTTCTCCCGGCCGTGCCTCGGCAATGTCGCACTGCCAAGTGCTTTCGGCGAGGAAGTAGAGTTTGCTCGTGCCGACCTGACCCTTGAGCAGGTGCACGACCTCTGCCTCGGCGATGGCCACGTCTTCGCCCGTACGACCGAGAACGCGATTGGGCAAGACTCCAGGCAGCTTGACCGGTCTACGCTCCGCCTCTGGGCGCGCAATCTTTTCGACTCGCGTGACGTGCACGACGGCGATCACGTCCGAGCGCCGCACGAGATCGGCGAGAGGCAGCTCCCGTACGTCGAACGGCAGCAGCGTCACGGCGAGCAAAGCGGACGCGAGAAGTGTCATCGGGCGCGTCTCAACGTTTCGTCGTGAGCAGCTCGCGATAGCTCTTTCGAATCTCGAGCGCGTCCGGGCTCTCCGCGGCATCGAGCAGCGTGAGCCAAACGCGCAAAGCCTCCTCGAGCCCGGGATCGAGCGGCGACTTCAGCGTCGACGGATCCGGCAAGCGAATCGTGCAGCGTTTGCCGTCTGAAAGAAGATCGAATTTGAAATCGAACTTTTCCGAAGTCGCACTCACCGGAGAGTCTGGCCAAGCCGGGAAACGGTCCTTCGCCAGAAAAGTCCAGAACGGTTCTTCTGGTCCCTTCAGGCACGAGGAGTCGATGTCCCCACCCGCGTATCTCAGCTCGCTGTGCCCATTTCGCCAAGCTGCGATGGACCAAACCGCGTAGGCGTTTTCACGACTCCAGGCCTCCGCACGCACTCGCGCGCCTTGTTCGACGACCAGCGTCTTGACCCGCGACTCCAGATCAGAAAGCGGGGCGGAACGGATGAACCCTGCGAACTGCTTCTGTGGCCCGTCGATGTTGGGCATTTCTTCCGGCATCACGATGTCGGTCCAATACGTTGCGTAGTCGACACTCTCGAGCCTGCGCAGCGGCATCCGACCTCGTCCCGAGTGGGCAATACGGAAAATGGGTGCGTCACCCGTGAACTTGGAAAGCGTCGCACGGAACTTGGGCCCTTCATGCTGCACCCACTCGAGGTCATCGAGGAACAAGAGCGCGCTTTCACCAACGATCGCCGTTGAGTCGTCGCAGGTCCATGTCCTCTGCGCGAGGAAGTAGAGCTTGGAGACGCGGTCTTCACCCTTCACCCGCCGGATGATTTCGGCCTCTGCAACACGCATCGATTCCTCAGATCTCCAATCCGAGACGAACGAGCCATCCTGGTTGTAGTCGATCGGATAGCGCTCGTCCTGGGGCCGCGCGATGGATTCGATCCTGGTCACATGCGCCAGCGCAATGAGGTCTGAATCGCGCACGAGTTCGGCCAAGGGAATCTCGCGGACGTCGCTCGCGACCGCTGGGCTCGGCCACAGCACCGGGGCAATCCCGCCGATGGCGCTGAGCAAGGTGATGCAGGCGAGGATTCGGCGCAT
>JAYUUV010000166.1:0-7061 GCA_043754695.1 Planctomycetota bacterium | reverse complement strand
GAGGTCACGGTCAGCGCGGACAACGGAATCGCAATCCAGTTCACCCAGCCAAGGCAGGGGATCAAGCCGACGCTGACGAAGAAGCCGCTGAAAAAGGTCAGGACGATCGAGACGGGCGCCATAGCTCTCAATTCCTCTTCAAAAGGTCGCGCACAAGGACGGCGGGCCCAAGCACGGCAAGCGCCGCGAACATCGGATAGGCGAGCAGGACCCCGCGGTTGAAATCGAACGCTCGCGCGAACTGTGCATGCGTGACGCAGGAGAAAGCGCGCGACATGCCGCACAGGGGGCAACCTGGGCAGAGCTGCGGTTCGACCCCCACAAGACGCAGCGGGGCGCCATTCGCCATGGCTTCAGGGGCGAACACGGCACTGAGAAGCAGCGCCAAAAGGGCCAGGCCGCCGAGCATCCCGACGGCCCAGACACGCGCAGTTCTTGCATCCCGATCGAGCATGGCCGCGCCATTTCGCCCGAGGACGCGGACTATTCGCGAAGTCGAACCGGGAAACGTACCGCGCAAAGTCGAGTTCGAAACTCGTACCGGAGCGACGCTTTAGCGGCGCGCGAGGTAATTCAGCATGTTCGCGCGGCTGAGCCGGATGTGCTCGGCCATCCAGGCCTGCGCCGCCGAACTGTCGCCCTTGGCGAGCAGGCGCACCAGGACCAGATGCTCGCGCCAGGAATGCGCGGCGTCGGAAAAGGTGATCGACTGCTTCGCGGCGCGACGGAATTGAAAACTGACCAGCAGGAAGCGCATCTCGTGCGCGATCTTGGCCAGCCAGCGATTGCGCGCGGCGTGGATCACCAGACCGTGGAAGCGTTCTTCGTCGTCGACCCAGCGTTGCAACTGGGCTTCGCTCAAAGTCGCATTGCTCTCGCCGACGTGCTCGCCTTCAGCGCGCATGGCGCGCACGATCGCAAGCCAGTCGTCGCACACGCCCTTCAATTGCTCGATCTCGTCGGGAGTGATGTGGCGCGCAGCCTGGGCCGCGGCGAAAGGCTCGAGCGCTTCGCGCAGGTCATAGATCTGGGCGATGTCCGCTGCATCGGGCCGTTTGACGAACGCGCCGGAACCGCGCACGTATTCGACCAAGCCTTCGCTGGCCAGTCGATTGATCGCCTCGCGCACCGGCGTGAAGCTGATGCCAATCTCCTGCGCAAGCAACCGATTCGAAAGTCGCGCGCCGGGAGCGAGCTCGCCGCAGATCAGTTTCCGCCGCAGGTACTCGTAGGCACGGTGCGAGAGGTTCGACTCAGGAGTCTCAGCGGGTGTCTCCACAATGCGGCCATGCTAGCCGCGCAGGCCGGGTCACGACGAATTGCGCAGCTGTTTGTCGCTTGGGGACGCATG
The DNA here is from genome assembly GCA_043754695.1 of Planctomycetota bacterium. GTDB lineage: Bacteria > Planctomycetota > UBA1135 > UBA1135 > JADJQU01. The sequence goes on along the minus strand of JAYUUV010000166.1, from coordinate 5,710 downwards.
CTCCGAGCGCAACAGGTTGGCTTCGTGAAGGCTCGCCAGCAACTGGTCGCGGTGTTCGCTCTCCAGCGTCACGAGCGGCAGGCGCACATCGGGCCCGCACAGTTTCATCGCCGCCAAGGCGGCCTTCATCGGTGTCGGACTGGTTTCGATGAACAGGTCGCGAATCAGGGGCTGTAGCCAAGCTGCCAGTTCGGCCGCGCGCACCGCATTCCCACCGGGTCGCGCCACACGACACAGCTCGGCGACCTGCGCCGGGGCGATGTTGGCGACCACGCCGATCACGCCGACGGCTCCAAGGCCCATGAATTCCGCGATCAGCGAGTCCTCGCCGGCGATCAAGGCGATGTCGCTCACGTCCTTGATCTGACGCGCGCGGCCCATCGAACCCGAGGCTTCCTTGACTGCGACGGCGCTGGGGAAGCGTTGGCGGATCTCGGCGATAGTCTCGGGCCGCAGGTCCGTGCAGGTGCGCGACGGAACGTTGTAGAGGATCAGCGGCAAAGACGTGGCCTCGGCGATCGCACCGTAGTGCGCGATCAACCCCTGCGGCGTCGGCTTGTTGTAGTACGGCGCGACGGCCAGCAGTCCGTCGGCGTGGGCATCCGCTGCGAAGCGCGCGAAATCGACCGACTGACGTGTGTTGTTGGTGCCGATGCCCGCGATCACGGGGATGCGGCGGTGCGAGTATTCGACGGCGGCGTGGATCAGGCTGCGGCGCTCGTAATCGCTGAGCGTCGAGGCCTCGCCCGACGTGCCTGCGATCACCAGGCCGTCGCTCTGCTTCTCGACGTGCCACTCGATCAGATGGTGCAGGGCCGGAAAGTCGATTTCGTAGTGACGAAAAGGTGTCGGCAGTGCGACCAGGCTGCCTTGGAACGGACACTTCATGTGCGTCTCCCCATGCAGGTGAGCATTTCTCGGACAGCGGCTTCGACACCGACGAACAGCGCGCGAGCGACGATCGAGTGACCGATGTTGAGCTCTTCAAGACCGGCGATGCGGGCGACATTCGCCGTGTTCTCGAGATTTAGACCGTGGCCCGCGTTGACGCGCAGGCCGAGGGATTTTCCTAGCGCCGCGGCGGAAGCGAGGCGCTGGAGCTCAGCGCCAAGCGTGGCCTTCGAAGCGTTCGCGTACGCGCCCGTGTGCAGCTCGATGAACGGCGCGCGCAATTTCGCGGCGCATTCAAGTTGCTCCGGATCGGGATCGACGAAAAGGCTGACCAGTGCGCCGCGTGCCGCGAACAGGGGCAGGAGCTTGGCGATCCGCTCGCGCTCGGCCACGACATCGAGGCCGCCCTCGGTAGTGATCTCCGCGCGGCGTTCCGGCACGAGGCAGATCGCGCCGGCACCGCTCTCGAGCGCGAGGCCGATCATTTCTTCGTCGAGGCTGCACTCCAAGTTCAACAGCGTCTTGCCTCGCGCGCGCAACTCGCGCACGTCGGCGTCCTGGATGTGACGGCGGTCCTTGCGCAAGTGCACGGTGATGCCGTCGGCGCCTGCGCGCTCGGCGGCCAGCGCCCAGGCGACCGGATCCGGCTCCCGCCCGCGGCGGGCCTGGCGCAGCGTCGCCACGTGGTCGACGTTGACGTGCAAGCGCAACATGATCCGAAGTCTAGCGAGAGATTCCGCGACCGTGCGCCGCCAGCTGGCCGATCGTCGGCCGACCGTTCGCGCGAAGGCGCTGGTTTCATCAGGCAGCGTCGAAAGCGGCACCGGGAACCGTACAATCGCCCCGAGAAAATGCGCATCATCGCGGGAGAATTCGGCGGCCGGCTGATCGAGGCACCCCCAGGCCTGGGTACTCGACCGATGCTCGACCGCGTGCGCGAGGCCATGTTTTCGACCCTCGGCGAGCGCTTCGAAGGCGCCGGTGTGCTCGATCTTTTTGCAGGCACGGGTTCGTTGGGCCTGGAAGCCCTGAGCCGCGGCGCGCTCATGGCGCGCATGGTCGAACTCGACGGCCGCGTCGTGAAGCTGCTCGACGCCAACGTGAAGGCGCTCGGCGTGAAGGATCGCGCGCACGTCCTGACCGGCGATGCGATCTCGCCGGCGGTCTGGAAGGATCCAAGTTGCGAGCGTTACGCGGTCATTTTTTTCGATCCCCCGTCTCCGATGTTGCGCGACGGGACGAGCCGCAAGCGCTTGCTCGAGGCTCTCGAGAGATTGGCGGCGGACCGTCTGCAGGACGACGGGGTCATCGTCTTGCACGCACCGCGCGGCCTTCTGCAAAGCGGAGAATTTCGCGGGCTCGCGGCGCGCGAGCGAGCCTACGGCACGAGTTCTTTGTGGTACTTGACCCGCGATTCCGCGGCCACGGAGTCGCAGTGAACGAGCTTCGTGGACGACTGTTGATCGGCGGTCGATTGGTTACCGGCGTGCTGCGCTGGAGCGGCGAGCGCATCGCGTCGATCGACATCGGCTCCGAGCCCGCAGTGCACAGCGAGCTGCCGATCATCGCTCCCGGTTTCGTCGACCTGCACATTCACGGATTCGCCGGACACGATCCGATCGATCACCTGTCGCAGATGGCCGCGGCGTTGGCGCGCGTCGGAACGACAGCCTTCCAGCCGACGATGTTTCCGGCCGCTCCCGCGCTGCTCGGTGAGCTTTGCGCAGGCGTCTGGCGCGAGGCCGAGCGCTGCAATCGCGACCCTGCTTCGGCGCCGATGTCGCATGTGATCGGTCTGCATCTCGAAGGGCCGTTCGTGAATCCACAGCGCGCCGGAGCGTTGCCCAAGGAAGATCTGGCCGAGCCGTCGCTTGCTGCGTTGCGCGACATCGTCGGGCCGGCGACGGCCGGTGGGCGCGGAATTCGCACGCTGACGATCGCGCCGGAATTGCCGGGCTCTGCCGCGCTGATCGTCGAACTGGTTCGCCTTGGCGTTCGAGTTTCGCTCGGTCACAGCGCAGCGACCGCGGAAGACGCGCGAACAGCGGTGCGCGCCGGCGCGGTTGGCGCGACGCACCTGTTCAACGCGATGTCAGGCATCCACCATCGCGACGTCGGACTCGCGGGATACGCTCTGAGCAGCAGCGCGTTGCACGCCGAGTTGATCGGCGATCTGGTGCACGTCGGCGCGGACGCGATTCGTTTGGCGCTTGCCGCGCGTGGGCCGAAGGGTCTGTGCCTGATCAGCGACGCGTTGCAGGGCGCCGGCAGCGGTTGCGACGTTTTTCACTCGCACGGCCGCGCGCACGAACGGCGTGGGGGAGCGTGGTACTACCCGCCGAACGCAGGCACCGATGCGCGCCTTGCGGGCTCGGCGATGTCGCAGCTCGAGATGGTGCAAGGCCTGGTGAGGAATGGCGTGGTCAGTGTCGAGGAGGCCTTGATGATGGCCGCGGAAACGCCTGCGCGGGCGTTGGGCCTCGAGCGCGAACTTGGCCTGCTTGCGCCTGGCGCGCGCGCCGACATCGTCGTGCTCGACGCGCGGACGATGGAATTGAAGTCGGTCGTGGTCGGCGGCCGCGCGGTGTAGGCGCCCGACCCGAGCGCAAGCGCGGGCCGAAGCCCACGGGTTCAGGCGAAATACCTGGCGATTCGCGGGCCGAGAAAGTTGGGCACGAAAAGGCTGAATTGGGACCTGGTGCGGTCACGTTGCGAGTCGCGCCGTGAGAAGGGGACTCCTGGGCGAGCGCCGCTTGCCGACCCCGACTTGCTAATTCCAAGCTTGCGTCCAAGATCGTCTTTCCACGCAGGAGTCCGATCCATGATCACCTCGGTTCGCACGACAACGCATCGCGGACTGGCCGCGGGCCTCGCGCTTGTGGCGTTGAATTCGCTCGGCCTGTGCAACACCTGGATCGTCGACAAGTTGAATGGTCCCGGCACGAACTTCGTCGACATCCCGCCGGCGATCGCGGCCGCCGCTCCTGGCGATGTGATCATCGTTCGAACAGGAATCTACGCACCGTTCACGCTTTCGCACGGCCTGTCCATTCTCGGCCAGGGCAGCGTGAGGACCTCGGGCGCGATCGCCGTGAACGCTGTCCCCGCGGGCGAGATCGCTGTGATTCGCAACGTCGTGCCGAACCTGCTGGTGTCCTGGGGAATCGCGATTCAGGTCAGCAGTTGCTCTGGCGTCGTCTTGCTTCAGCGTCTCGATTGCCATATCGGCGTCAACGCAAGTACTGACGTTCGCATCCAGGATGTGACCAGCGGACCCGTACTGGTGGACAGCGCCACTGGCTTGGAGATCGTGGACTCGCGCGTGCAGATCGTGAAATCCAGTTTTTCGGGTGGTTGGGGCAAGGACGCGGACTGCGTGAATATGGGCGGCGACGGAGGAACTGGCGTTTACTGTTTGGGCGCCTCTCGCGTGCACTTTTCTCTTTCGACCGCGCGAGGCGGAGACAAGGGAGCCGACGATCCCGTCTGTGGACAGCCCAGCGGATACATCGGAAGCGGCCTGGTCGTCGGCGACTATCCGCCCCTGAATCGGCTCGAGTTGATTCTCACCGGCTCCGGCATCGGACACCTCGCCGGCGGCGCGGCGCAGCATGGGGGCCCGGACTCCTGGTTTTCCATGGAGGTGCACAACGCTCAGGTGTGGAGCTCGGGAATGCTCTACACGGGCATGGCACCCATCGTGTACACGGGCGGCACGCTGGTCACTCTGCTTGCGACGGAGCCGACGCTCGAGATGATCGGTACGCCGGCGCCCGGCGGGATGATCACATTGCGTTTGCGTGCCGAACCAGGCACGGTTGCGCGGCTCAATCTTGGCAAGACTCCGATCGTGCAGGCGACGCCGGGAATTCTAGTCGAGGCGCTCGTACAAAAAGAGCGCAGTTTCGACCGCGGCGTCGTGCCGGCGTCGGGCGTGATCGATTCGGTCTGGAGTTTCGCGCCGAGCGCGCCGCAAGGAAAACTGTTGATCTTCCAGGTGCGTCTCGTCGATCCGATCACCGGCCTGGCGCAGCGCTCGAACTCGATCGAAGCAATCGTGCAGTAACTTCGATCAATCCGCTCGCGTCGCTTCGATGCGCCGCGGGTCGAGGCGCCAGACGTTTCCGGCGCGCAGGTTCGAGAGCCAGACCGAGCCTAGGCCGACGCGAATCGTGTCGCCGCCAGGACCGAAGAATTGTTGCACGACCTGATTGCTCGTCGGGTCGATGCGCGTGATCGGATAGCCGAACGACGTGGCCCAGACCGAGCCTTCGCCGACAGCGATCTCGCCGCCGCCGCCTGGAATTCCAGCTTCGATCGTCGCGACCACTTTGTTCGTCTTGAGGTCGACACGCGAAATCGAACCGTCGCCCTGATTGAGCGTCCAAACCGAACCTTCGCCGACCGCGAGGAAACGCGGCTGAGGCCCGACCTTGATCGTCTCGACAATCAAGTTGGTCAACGGATCGACGCGCGTCACGAGACTTTCCTTGCTGCTCGTCACGAACAGTGCGTTCTCGCCGAAGGCGACGGCGTAAGAACCCGCGGCCACGCGGATCTCGGCCACGACCTTGTTGTTCGCGGGATCGATGCGCGCGAGCGTGCTGAGCTCATCGGTGATCAACCACACACTGCCCGCGCCGGTGGCGATGCCGCCTTCGGAATCGGCGGTCTTCATCGCGAAAGTTGCGCTGACCGCGCCGCTCTTCAGGTCGATCCTGGAGACCGTTCCGTCGCCGCAATTGGGGACCCACAGACTGCCGAAACCCGCGGCGAGTCCGCAGCCGGGTTCCTTTCCGACCACGATCGTCGCCGCGAC
>JAYUUV010000165.1:0-11206 GCA_043754695.1 Planctomycetota bacterium | reverse complement strand
TCCTAGGTGGGCTTCGCGGGACGCGGCGGGTCGGGCTTCTTAGCCTCGCCACCGGCCTCGGGCGCAGCGGGCTTGGCTGCTTCACCCTCGATGTCGTCCGTGGCGAGCTTGCCGAAGTAGCGCGGCAGCTCGACACCGCCGATCGAGCGCATCACATCCATCAAAGGCGGCACCGCGCCCCCGAGGTTCTTGAGGAAGCCGCTGGCGCCGCCGCCTGCCTGACCGCCGTCCCAGACGGTGATCTTGTCGAACTTGATGTTCGCGATCGCCTTGGAAGAACTCTCCGCCAGGTGGTCGAGGTGCTCGAGCATCATCAATTGAAAGGCCGCGTTCGCGCTGCCGGTGCCCTTGATGATCTCGCGCAGGCCCTCGCCCTTCTTGGCCAGGATTTCATATTCGCCGCGCGCCTGCGCCGAAAGCCTGGCGTAGATCGCCTTCGCATCGCCCTCGGCTTCGATCGCATTGGCATTCGCGCGCGCCGTCGCTTCCAGGCGCATTTTTTCCGCCGCAGCTTCCGCTTCGACGATGATGCGCGCCTTCTGCGCGCGCGCCGGAGCTTCGAACGTCGCGCGCTGTTCGGCTTCGATCTGCTTGCCCTTGGATTCAGCGGCCAGGGTTTGCGCGCGATACTGCGCGGCGAGCACTTCGGCCTCGGCTTCGCGCTTGCGGCGCTCGCCGACGGCGTAGGCTTCGGCCTGGGCGACCTGCAACAACGACTCCGACTCGGCGACGGCCGCCTTCGACTTGTTTTCGCCGGTCTGCGCTTCGGCATTCGCTCGCGCAACTTCGATGCGCATGGCGCGCTCGGCTTCCTTGACCAAGGCCTCGCGTTGGAAGGCCGCGGTCTGCTCGCCGGTCTGGCGTTCCTTCAAAAGTTCGGCGACGCGCACGGCCATCTCGCGCTCGGCGGTCTTCGTGCCGACCTCTTGATCCTTGACGGCTTCGGCGACTTGGATCGCGCGCTCGCGATCGGCCTTGGCCACACCGATGGCGCCGTTCTTGACCTGCTCGGCGACATCGACTTGCGCTTTCTGGATCGCCTCGCTCGCGGCTTTGCGTCCTAGCGCTTCGATGTAACCCGACTCGTCGGTGAGGTCGGTGATATTGACGTTGATCAACACCAGACCGATTTTCTCGAGCTCGGGCTCGAGGTTGTGCTGGATGTTCTTCAGGAAACCGTCGCGGTCCTTGTTGATCGCGTCGATGGGCATCGAGGCGATCACCTGGCGCAACTGCCCGAAGATGATGTCCATCGCCTGGTTCTTGATCTGCTCGGTGCTGAGCCCGAGCAGACGGATCGCGGCGTTTTGCATCACGGTCGGTTGCGTGCCGATCGCCACCGTGAAGTAGGACGGAACGTTGACGCGGATGTTCTCCGAGGAAAGCGCGCCCTTGAGCGGCACTTCGATCTGGATCGGATCGAGGCTGAGGAAATCGTACTCCTGCACCAGCGGCCAGACGAAGGCACCACCGCCGTGCAAACAGCGCGACGACTGCCCACCGCCGACCTTGCCGTAGATCACCAGCACGCGGTTCGAGGGGCAGCGCTTGTAACGACGCACGAGCACGAGCACGAGGCTGAGCACGAAGAGCAGCGCCACCAGCGCGGCCACGACGAGCCAGAAGTCGCGGGGCGGAGCCTGCAGCAAGAGCATGGGGAAGCTTGTCATGGGAAAATATCAGTGCGTACGGGGTCTCTCGTTCACAGCGCGTCGACGACCAGCGTGTCGTCCGCATGGACGGCGCTGACCTTGCACAACGCACCGGTCTTCAATTCCGGTCCAGGAGTGATCGCGCGATATTGCATCGTGCGGCCTTGAATGCCGACGGTGACGGCGCCCTGTCCCGTATTCTTCTCAGGAATCGTCAAGTACACGCGCGCCTCGCTGCCGACGGCATTCTTCACGTCGACCGTGCCCGACGAGCGCAACTTGTTGAACTGCATCATGACCAGGCGCGTCAGAAGGAACGCGAACATCCCGGCGACGAAAGCGACCAGCAGGGAGAGCGCGCCGCTCAGGCCGCTGGTGCTCGCGATCATGCCGCCTAGGCCGAAGAAGGTCAGGAAGGCGACGATCGCGCGGAACGAAAGCCAGCTGCCAACTCCGCCGTCGTGGTCGCCTCCGGCTTCGTGGCCGACGTCGTGACCAACATCATGCTCGGCGCCAAAAAGGCTCATCACGACCTGGATCAGCATCACCAGGCCGCCGAGCACGGCAGCGCCCATGTAGATCAGCTGCACCAGCGAACCGCCCAGCAGTGACTGCAATGGGTTGAGCGATGTGATGTATGCGAATCCAAGTAGCAGGTGGGACGTGCTCATGCGAGGAGTGCTCCGTGCTCGGGCGTGCCCGCGTCCGCCGGCAAGTCTGGGGCGCGCGGCATACTCGGGATTCCGGTTCCAATTCAGGTCTGCCGCGCCGCGAGGGTACGGAACCGGGCGCCCGAGGGCCAGCATCGCGCTCCGCGGTTGTGGGCGCTCCCGCGCGCGCTACCATCGTCGCCCACATTCCATAGGAGAACGACGCATGGATGCCCCCTCGACAACACCTCAACTGCTCGCCGGCAAGACCGGGATCGTGTTCGGCGTCGCGAACAAGCGTTCGCTGGCCTGGGCCTGCACGAAATCGCTGTCGCAGGCCGGGATGCGGCTAGCGCTGACCTACGCCAGCGAACGGATGGAGCGCGCGGTGCGCGAGCTAGCCGCCGACTTGCCTGACGCGGTCGTGCTGCCTTGCGACGTGACCAAGTCCGAGGAGGTCGAGGCAGTCTTCGCGTCCTTGAAGACCGAGTTCGGTTTCCTCGATACGGTCGTGCACGCGATCGCCTACGCCAAGCGCGAAGAGCTCGAGGGCGATTTCTATCACACCTCGAAAGCCGGCTACATGATCGCGCACGAGGTCAGCGCCTACTCGCTGACCGAGATCGCGCGTTGCGCCTTGCCACTGATGGAGGGCCGTCAGGGATCGATCGTCACGTTGACCTACATCGGCGGCGAGCGCGTGGTCAAGAACTACAACGTGATGGGCATCGCCAAGGCGGCGCTCGAAGCGAGCGTGCGCTATCTCGCCCACGATCTCGGCCCGCGCGGCATCCGGGTCAACGCGATCAGCGCCGGTCCGGTGCGCACGCTCTCGGCCTCGGGCGTATCGGGCTTTTCACTGGTGCTCGATCAGATCGCCAGCAACGCGCCGTTGCGGCGCAACATTACTGCCGAGGAAGTCGGCGATACATGTCTCTTCCTGGCCAGCAACCTCTCGCGCGGCATCACCGGCAGCACGATCTACGTCGACGCCGGCTACAACATCATGGGCGTATAGGTGCCTGGCACCGTACGTGGTGACGACTCGCGCCCGCTCGCCCCAAAACGCGTTGAACTCCGGCGCCTCTACTTCCTGACCGGCCAGCGGACTTGCAGCGTCTCCAACGCCGCGTCGACATCCGCCGCAACTTCACCCCACTTCGCCGCCCGCACGGTCGTGCACAGCGCGACCTGATACTTGCCGCGCGTCCAGATCACGGTAATGAAGCGCACCGCTTCGGTGCCGTTGCGCGGCGTCCCGTTGTAATCAAAGCGCAGCACCTTGCGACCCATCACGTAAATCTCGCGCCGGTCCTCGAGGTGCAGATCGGGATTGACCGCCAGTTCGTCGATGTTCTCGTGCAACAGCTCCTCGAGCGAAAATCCGTACATGTTCGGCATCAGCACCAGGTTCATGTTGCCGTCGAGCGGATCGGCGTCGTTGCGCAGCAGGCGCTCGTCGTTCTGGACCTTGCCAATGCTCCAGTTCTTGGGGATCACCAGACGCGCATCGACGCTCGGCAGATTCCACAGTTCGCCCGCGAGCGGCGGAAAGGGCGGCGCTTCGGCGGCCTTGTTCGCGGCCGGATCAACGCGCGCGGCCTCGATGCGCGGCGTCTTCGTCGCCGGGCCCTTGGGCACGCCGGTCAGGAACACGACACCGACGACGGACAGTACGACCAACACGAGCGCGACATGGGAGGCCTTCATGGCCTGGGCTCGTCGGCTCGATCGGCGCCGGGCTTGAGCCAGAGCCGGCCCGCGGCCCACGATTGCTACTTACTTGGACTTCGCGGCCAGGCGCAGCCGCCCGAGCAGACCGGTTGCCCCGGAGCCCAGCAGCGCGGAGATGATCACGACCAAACCGATCGGCATCTCCAGCTTGATCCCGAACAGCCAGATGCGCGCCGGCCCCAGATTGAAGACCACGAACAAGACGATCAGGGCGACCAGGATCCAGCCGAGAAGTTGACCTGCATTCATGGGGACATTCTGCCGCCGTGGAGACTCAAAACGCCATGCCCACGGTGAAATGCAGCACGTAGCTGCTCTCGCCTTGGTGCGGATCGGGATTGATCCCGTAGTCGAGCCGGATCGGTCCGATCGGAAGCACGTAGCGTAGGCCGACGCCATAGCCCTCGCGGAAACCCGAGGCCTCGAAGAAGTCGGCAGCCTGCAGCTGAACATTGCCGGCGTCCAGGAAAAGCGCGCCCTCGAGGTTGCCGACCAGCCGCTGACGCAGCTCGGCCGAAAAAACTTGGAATGTCTCGCCGCCGACCGGGTTGCCCTGGGAATCGGTCGGGCCCAACTGGTCCTCGCGGAAGGAGCGCACCGTGTTTTCGCCGCCGTTGAAGAAGCGTTCCTGCAGCGGGATGTCGCTTGTGGAATGTATGGGCGCGATGACTCCCCCGCGCCACGAGAGCGCCAGGACGCTGTCCTTCCACAGCTCGTGGTAATCGGAGTACGCGAGCCGCAGCCGCAGAAAGTCGAGCTCCGAACCAATCGCCGCGTCGGCGAATTCGAAGGTCGCCTTCGAGATCGACCCGTCCGTCGGCACGAACACCGAATCGCGGGTGTCGTACACAGGCGTCAACGCGATCGAACTGATCTGCACCTTGTCGGTCAGGTCCGGGAGTTGCGGTCCGGTCACGTCGATGTTCGATGCCGACGAGTGGCGGAACTGGTAACCCAAATTGGCCGACAATCTGCGATTCAGGCGCCGCGAGAGAATCCAGCCAAAGCCGGTATCGTTCGAAGTGAACGAGGGCTCCTCGCGGCGGCTGGCGAACACGGAAGTCGTGGCGCGAAAGTCGCTGCCAAAAAAACGTGGCGTGACCAGACTGATGCGGCCGCTCTGGGCAAGTTCGGAAATCGTGCCGTCGAGCTCGACCGAACGGCCGGTGCCGAACAAGTTCTTGTAGCGCCAGCCGGCGCCTAGGCGGAATCGTTCGTAGGAGCCGTAGCCCGGCTCCACGTAGAACTCGCTCGCGCTGTCCTCCTTGAGCTCGACGACCAAGACGCGCTCCGGATCCGTCCCGGGCGCGAGTCCGACTTGCACCGCGGAAAAAATCCCGCTCTGGTAGAGCGCGCGAAAGCTCTCGCGCACCTTGTCCGAACTGTAGACATCGCCCGCGTCCAACTTGAGCATGCCGAGCACGGTCCTGCGCAACGTGCGCTTCGTGCCGCGGATCTCGATCGCGCTGATCGTCACGCGCGGACCGGCCTCGATCGTGAAGGTCGTCGACGTCTCGCCCTTTTCGCCGTGCTCGGTCACGCCGGGAATCGCCTTCCCGTCGGGATAGCCGAGCGAGGCCAGCACTTCCTCCAATTTTGCGCGTACTGCGCCGGCCAGCAGCGAAGAGTAGGCCATGCGCTGGAACGAGGCGGCAGCGCGCTGCAGCGCCGGAAGCAGGTCGGCGGGAGCGCCCTCGATGACAACCCGGGTCAGTTGCGAGCGCACACCTTCGGACACGCCGATCACGACGATCGCGTAGCGGCGCTCCTCGTCGAAGGTGTAGGCCGGCGGCGCGACGTGTGCGTCGAGGTAGCCGTTGCGATAGTAGTAGTCCTCCAGGTCTCCGGCCGCGCTCTCGAGCTCGGATTCGACCCACCACGGAGCCTCGTGTCGCCTGTGTTTCTTGTCCGCGCGCGTATCGTCGAACGAAGTGGAAGCGCGCGGGAGCTTCGGGAAGTAACTCTCCAGGATCTCGCGCTTGAGCGCCTTGGCGCCGTCGAAACGGATCGAATCCAGGGCCACGCGCGGCCCCTCCTCGACACGAAAGAGCGCGCGATTCGTGCCGTCGTCGGCCTTGACGGTCTCGTACTCGACCTTGGCGAAGGCGAATCCCTCGCCGGCGTAGAAGCGCTCGATCGCGAACGCTCCGTCGTCGACCGCCGAGCGTACCCATTCCGTCCGCGCGACGTCCCCGACTTCGGCCGCCACGATTTCGCGCAGCTTGTCCGTCGAAAAAGTGTGCGCGCCTTCGAAACTCATCGGCGGCAACTGAGCGACGCTCGTGCTGAGCGCGCCACACGCGCCGGCGGCGAGTGCGATGAGCACGAGCAGAAGTTGCGCGGCGAAGCGGCTCACTGGAAGCGGAACAGGAGCTTCACCCCGAAGTTGATTTTTTCGAAAACGTCCTTCTCGGCGCGCAAGTACAGGATGCGCGACTTGCCCCGCGGATTGGGCGTGAGCCGGAAGATGAACTCGCTCGACTCGATGCCGGCCTGGCTGACCTCCGCGCCCTGATAAAACTCCATGCGTTCGGTGATCGGATCCTCGCTGCCTCCTGCGAGGTCGTCCCCGCCGAGCCAGCGCGAGAGGATGTCCTGGCCCAAGAAGACAGCGACGGTCTGCATCGCGGCTGCGCTGCCTTGAGTACTGAGCGCGCTCTCCGGCAACTGACCCGTAAGCACGAGAATCGCGAGTTCTTCGCGAGACAAGGGCGGGGTCGAACTGAACAGGAGTTCAGGATCCTCCGAAGTCCCGCCGACCTGCGCTGTGATGTCGAAGCCGCGCACGCGCGTGGTCGCGGTGATGTCAAGATCCGGCACCAGGCTGCTTTCGCCGCGGAAGGTCAGCACGCCTGATGTGACTTCGAGTGCCGCTGCCGGGAGTTTCAGGCGCGACGGTCCGATCACCAGGGTTCCGCCCAAGCGTGGGGCAGCGCCGCTGCCGCGCAACTCGAGGTGCGGATCGATCGTGCCGCGCGCGATGTTCGTTTCGACGCGGATCGGTTTCTTCGCGCGCACCTGGACGTCGAATTGGATCTCGGCCCAAGGAGCCTTGCGCAAAAAGGGCAGTTCCACTTTGCTGGTGCGCTTCGTGCTGTGTTTTCCGGGCAAGGAGACAAGTTCGAAGTTCTTGGAGAAGCGGCCTTCGACTACAGTCACTTCTCCCGACAACTTCAGTGCGCCGAGGGCGCCGACGAGTTTCAGGTCCGCATCGGCGCGCAGGCGAAGCCCCTGCTCGCGCGCGAGCAGCAAGCCTTGGCCCTGCACCCACAGATCGAACTCTGGCTGTGGCCCGCCGAGTTCGATCGTTCCACCCGCCTGGAACGGAGCGGCGCCGTATTCGCCGACGAGCCTCACGATGCGCAAGTTGGTGCGATCCAACTCGACATGCGCGCTGAGATTTTCGAACGTGGAAAGTGCATTTGACAGTTTCACTTCCGCCCGCGAAACGTCGAGGCTACCGGTCCACGTGGGTGCATCGAACGAGCCTTCGAGGCGCACGTCGCCGTGCAATTCCCCGCCGGTCCGCCGCAGCGAGGGCGACATGCCGGCCAGAAAACCAAGCTCGGGCACCGAGACCTTCGCGCCCAACGAGACGGGCAACGCCGACCAGTCGGGAATCGCTCCAGCGGCCCAGCTCTTCAAGTCCACGCGCAATTTCACATGTCCGTCGATGTCCGCGCTGCCGCGGTCGGGCAAGGACAAACGCGAGTGCTCCAAGGAAATCTCGTCGTCGATCGTCGCCGTGGCTTCGAATTGAAACGCACCGGAATTCCCGCGGCCCAGCAGCGATTCCACGGGTGAGCCCGAGAGATTGATCTTGGTGGTGAAGAATCCGCGCACATCAGAACTGCTGCCGTTCAGACGAAAATCGGCCGCCGCATCGCCGCGCCATTCCTTCGAGATGCCGAGCGCCTCGCGTGGCAAGCTGGCGAAGTCGGAGACATGCGCCTCGCCGGCAAGTTCGAAGGGGCCGTCGCTCAACCATTCGCCGTTCAGTGGATCCGTGGGAATTCGGCCGCTCACGGCGATTCCGTAGTTGTCCGGTGCCGAAACCACGAATTGGCGGATCACGAGTTCGCGCTGCGAGAGCCGTCCGTCGAAATTGAGCGCGGCTTTGGGCGAACCGTCGAAGAGCTGCAACTCGTCCACGCGCAGGTCCGCGCTGGCAACGATGTCCGTGGCCGAACGATGGAACGCGAACGAACCGTGCACACCTTCGATCACGACGCCCGCGGGCAGGAAGGGTTTCAGCAAATGCATCGGCACCAGTTCGCTGGCCTCGATCGACACAGTTTGCTCGAGCGGAGTCCAGCTGAGATCGGCGATGGCGTGACCCGCGCTGCCGCCGACGCACAGTCCTTCGACGACGATGGCGTTTTCCGCGACGACGACTTCGAGCGGCGCTTCCAGCGAAAGATCGAGTTCGTCGCGGGCCAGGCGCGTGCGCTCCAAAAAGACGTCGACGATCCCGCCGCCCGCGCTGCGGCAGACGCGGCCGGCCGCATCCACGCTGACCCCGTTGACCAGCGCCACGAGGCGATCGAAGCGCGCGCAGCCCTGCGAGTACGAACCTTCGACGTCGAGTTCGTCGATCGTGCGGCCTTCGTACGCGAGGCCCCAAGCTTGCGCGCGGGCCCAGACGCTCGGGTCGCGCCACGGTCCGGCACAGCTTGCATCGATGGAAACCAGACCGGCGGAGGCACGGCCGCGGCTGAGCGTGTCGAGCGCAAAGCTGCGCGCACTCAGTCGCGCATTCGAGAGCGCACCGCTCGCATAATCGAAGTCGCCGCTGGCCGTGGCTTGGATCGAGGCGCCGTCGAGTTCAAGACGCGCAAGCTCCAGGTGCTGCGTGTCCGCGCGTGCTTCGATGGTCACCTGTCCGAGTTCGACGCCGAAAATCGATAGGCCGTTGCCCGCGAGCAGGAAGCGTCCCGAGGGCGCGAGCACAGGCCCGCTCAGGGCCACGGTCCCGGCCAGCGCGCCCTTGACGTCGCCCTGGCCGAAGAGCGCAGCGAGCGGCGCGAGCTCCTCGAACGAAAGTGCCGCGTCGAGGTCGAGCGAAAGTTCCTGGTACCAGGGCAGATTGCGCTCGCCCCAGCGAACTTTGCCGTGCTCGACCTTCATTCCGCCGACATCGCTGCGGATGTCAGCGGTGCGAACTTCGAAGCCGGCGTCCGAAAAATCCAGTGCCAGGCGCGCGCGGCGTACGCGATCCGCCGCGGCGAGAATCTCGGGCGAGGCTTCGCCGAGAATCGCACGCGGATCGAAAAGTTCGAGTTCAGCGGAGCCTCGGAAGGAGCGCAGGACTTCGCTGAGACCTTCGCCCGCGAACGAAAACGCGAAGTCGGAGACCGTGAGTGAATTGGCTCCGCGCAAGAGCAGCCCCTCACGCAACTCGAGCTGATCGCGATCGACGCTGCCGGCGAAGCTGACCTGATCGAAGCTGTGGCCCTGAAACTCGGGCACGTCGATGCGGCCCGAAGCCTGCGCGCTCCAGTCGGCGCCCGCTGCGAGCGGCGCACGGAACACCGCGTTCAGGTTCGCGCGGCCGGAAATCGCCTGGGCGACGCGAAATTCGCGCAACACCGCCGCCAGATCGACTTCGCGCGCACTGGTCCAGATTTGAAAGTCGTCCGCGTCCACCGCGCCGCGGAACTCGATCTCGCCGCCGTAACGCACAAGCGTCCCCGCAAGACCCACGCGGCTTTGCGCCAGCTCGCGCAGATCCACTTCGAGTGTCCGGCCGAGTGTCTGCCCGTCGATCTCCAGACGCGGCACTTCGAGCAGGCCCGCGCGATAGTGCAGTTCCGAATCGAGCACGCCTGCGATGCCGTCGAAGACCGGGTCGCTGTATTGGACGTGCTGCGCGTGCACGCGCCAGGCGGGCTCGCTCGAGCCGTTGCCCTGCAGCCGGATCGCATTCAAGTCCTGCACCTCGACGCGCCGGCCGTCGCCGAGTTCGACGCGCGCCTCGACATTGCGCGCATCGATGGGCGGCAGTGTTTTCGGCCACGGAAACGGCTCCGCGGAGACGCTCCACGGCCTCTGAGTCGGCGGCTTGCGCGGTGGTGCATCGAGGTCCACGGCCACGCGCGCGGAGTCGAGCTCGATCGAAGTCAGCGCGGCCATGTCGCCGCGCAGCAGGCCGAGCAGATCGAAGCGCGCGGTCGCACGCGCGAGCTTCAGAGAGACGAGTTCGGTGCTCGGCGTACCGCCGGACAGATCTACATCAACGAGCTCCAGGTTGGAGAACCAGTTGCCGTCGATCCGCGCGACCTTCAACTCCAAGCCCGTCGCCGTGCGCAGCACTTTGGCCACGCGTTCGATCACGAAGGGTGCAATCAGTCGCCCGCGCGCGAAGTACAGGCCCACGAGCAGGACCACCAAAAGGAAAAGCGCCGCGCCAATCCATTTGGCCCAGCGCGCAATCCTGCCCGCCTTGCTCGGGATCGTGTCGGCCACTCGTGCGCTCACTTCCTGTTTCGTTCCTTCGCTGCGCAGTCTAGTCCCAAGCGCATGCGCAGTTCATGGAAGATCGCCGCGGATATGGATGGATCCTTCGCCCTACCCGCGACCCGCCAGGGCTAAGGGTTTTTGTACCGGCAGTGCGACCCAAGAAACCGTCAGCGCACGTAACTGTCGATCGTGCGATCGATGGCGCGCTCGCAGACCTTGCAAAAAGAGCTCGGGTTGCGCGTGAACATGATGCAGTCGGCTTGTGGACGGTAGAGGCCCTTGGCTTGGTAGCTCGCGCCCTCGAACGCGCCGACCTTGCCGGCGAACTTTTCATTCGCGAGCAGCGGGCCGGTCTGGCCCTTCACTTCGCGGAACAACGCTTCCATCTCGGCTTCGCTCGCCTTCGCGTCGATCATTCCGGCGCGGCGCTTCTGGTAGGCGAGATCGACCTCGTCGAAATGTTGCTGGCCCCAGGGTGTCGGCAGAGGTGTCTCCTTGGCGACGAGGTCCTTCCATTTCAACTTCGTCGGATCGAGCAGCGCGGTCACGTTCGGTTCCCAGGGCTCGATGCCGGGCTTGATCAGATCCTCGTAGGCGACCTGCGAGGTGTAGTACTCGTCGGCGAGCCCGGCGAAAGAATGGCCGAATTCGTGCACGAAGATGTAGGCCGCGGGTTCCGTGTCCGCGGCGACAGTCGCCCACAGGTTATAG
>JAYUUV010000164.1:0-8261 GCA_043754695.1 Planctomycetota bacterium | reverse complement strand
CATCCAGCGCACCGAGAGCCAGGCCGCGACGAAGTCGACGGCGAGACCGACCACGAGATTCAAAGTTCCGTTTCCTTCCAGCAGGAGGGCGCCATGCTGGATGCCCTTGTACGCCGTGGCGGCGCCGAGCGTCAGAAGCCCCAGCAGGAAGCTGAACTCGATCGCCGCAGCGAATTCCAGCCCGCACAAAAGTCCGCCGGCGATCGTCGCCAGAGAACGACTGACGCCCGGCCACAGCGCCGCGCACTGGCAAAGTCCGATGATCGCCGCGCTGGAAAGTCCGAGCGACGGGAGCGAAATTCCGGGGCCGTCGAGCTTGCGCCGCGCAAGCCAGAGCAAAAAGAGTCCGCCGACGAACCAGGCCGCGACCACCGGCCACAACCCGAACAGGCGCGCTTCGATCGTCTTGTCCAAAAGCTTGCCGATCAGCGCGGCGGGAAAGAAAGCCACGGCGAGGCAGCGGAATAGACGCGCGCCTTGCGCGTCTCTTCCAGTGAGGCCGCGCGCGATCTGGAAAAGTCGCGCGCGATAGAGCGCGAAGACGGCCAGAATTGCGCCCGACTGGATACAGATCGCGTAAGCGTTGGACGCGTCGCTCGTGGGCAAGCCCATGGCGCGCTGGACGAGCAGCAGGTGCGCCGTCGAACTGACCGGCAGGTACTCGGTCAGGCCTTCGACCAGCCCGAGCAGCGCCGCTTGCCAGACGTCCATGGATTGCGGCAGCGCGCGGCGCCCCGTGAACCTACGCCAGCGCCTTTTCGGCCGGCGTGTATTCCATCCCGAACGCGTCGGCGACGGCCTTGTAGACGATCTTGCCGTTGATCACGTTCGCGGCCGAACGCAGCGCGGCGTCTTCCTTGATCGCGGCCTTCGCGCCCAGTTTCGCCAGGCGCAGCGTGTACGGAAGAGTAGCGTTGGTCAGCGCGAATGTACTGGTGCGCGGCACCGCGCCCGGCATGTTCGCGACGCAGTAGTGCAGAATCCCGTCGACCGTGTAGACCGGATCGGCGTGGGTCGTCGGACGGCAGGTCTCGATGCAACCGCCCTGGTCGATGGCGACGTCGACGATCACCGTGCCGGGCTTCATCAGCTTCAGGTCTTCGCGGCGAATCAATTTCGGCGCGGCGGCGCCGGGAATCAGCACGGCGCCGACGATCAGATCAGCCTTGGGCAAATACGAGCGCAGGGCGAACGGCGTCGAGAAGACCAGGTGACAGTTCTTCGGCATCACGTCGTCGAGGTAGCGCAGCCGATCGATGTTGACGTCCATCAAGGTGACGTCGGCGCCGAGGCCACAGGCCATGCGCGCGGCTTGGGTGCCGACGACTCCTCCACCGAGGATCAACACGTGCGCGCGTTCGACGCCGGGCACGCCGCCGAGCAAGATGCCCGAACCGCCGTGGGAGCGCTCGAGCCACTGCGCGCCGGCCTGGATCGCCATGCGGCCGGCGACTTCGCTCATCGGCGTGAGCAAGGGCAGCGTCGTGCCGACTTCCAAGGTCTCGTAGGCAAAACACTGCGAGCCGGTCTTGGCCATGGCTTCGGTCAGCGCACGGTCGGCGGCCAGGTGCAGGTACGTGAACAGCGTCTGGCCCTTGCGCATCATCGGCCACTCAGGTGCCAGCGGTTCCTTGACCTTCAGGATCAAGTCGCAGGACGACCAGACCTCCGAGGCCGACTTGGCGATGCGCGCGCCGGCCTGCTCGTAGGTGGCGTTGTCGAGCCCGCTGCCGACACCGGCCTGGGTCTCGACCGTGACCTCGTGCCCGGCGGCGACCAGGCGCTCCGCGCCAGCGGGGGTCAGGGCAACACGGCTCTCGTGAACTTTGATCTCGCGTACGACGCCGACTTTCACGCAAACACTCCTTCGAACAGGACCGAGGGCTCACAGGCGACCCTGGCACGCCGCATCTGCGGTCCGAGCCCAGGGCGCCGGGGTTGTGGGGCGAAAAGTCTAACAGCGGGCCGCCGCGCGCGAAACGGCAGATTCTGCTGCGCGCCCGCCACACGAGCAGTTTTGGCTTGGCAGGTCTGTGCGCGCCAACTAGTCTCTCTGCCCCTCGTACCGGTTCCGGCGCGGGGACTGACAAGGAGTGGGCCATTAGCTCAGTTGGTTAGAGCGCTACGTTGACATCGTAGAGGTCGCAGGTTCGAGTCCTACATGGCCCACCACTCCCCCCCAATGTCCGCGCTGTGCACCTTGCTACTGAGCTTTCCGGCGTTCGTTCCGCCGCAGCAGCCCGCGCCCGTGGACGAGCGCGCCAAGCGCCGCTTCACGCCCGAAGTGCAGGTGGTGCAAGAGGCCTCGCCGGCGGTCGTCTACATCGTCTCGATCGGCTACTCGGTCGCTTACGACATCTTCAACCAGCCGCACCGCCAGGAGAGTCGCGCCGCCGGCACCGGTGTCATGGTCGACGCCGACGGTTTCTTGGTCACGAATTTCCACGTGGTCGCGAACGCGGCGGGTCAGGAGGGCGGCAAGCTGCAAATCCAATTCGACAGCGCCGTCGATGCGAAGACCTATGACGCGCAACTGGTCTCCTATGTCGAGCGCGAGGACCTGGCGCTGCTCAAGATCGCAGGCAATCGCAAATTCCCCACGGTCAACCTGGGCACCAGCGCGGACTTGATGATCGGCGAGCGCGTGATCGCGATCGGCAATCCTTTCCAGCAGAAGTTGTCCGTGTCCGCGGGCATCATCTCCGGGCTGCACCGCGAACTCGCTGTGACCGGCAGCCGGCTCGCGTTCAACGATTTGATCCAGACCGACGCGTCGATCAACCACGGCAACAGCGGCGGACCGTTGCTCAACATCAACGGCGAACTGATCGGCATCAACACCGTGGTGCGCGAGGGCGCGGAAAACATGGGCTACGCGATCCCGGTCGATCGCGTGCGCGACGTGCTGCTCAATCAGCTTTTCGCGCCCACCTGGGAAAAAGCCTGGCTTGGTTTCGAGCTCGAAGCCGCGCCTTCGCTGAGCGTGGCGAGCGTGCGCTCGGGTTCACCGGCCGCCGACGCCGGCATCGCAGTGGGCGACAAGATCCTGGCCCTCGACGGATTCGCGCTCGCGGACCTCGCGCCGGACGCGACGGGCGCCGATGGAAAGACGCCGAAGACTCCGCGCGACGAATACAACAATCGGCGCTTGACCCTGCTGCCGGGCGTGGACGTCAAGCTGCGCCTGAAGCACGGCACGGGCGAACGCGAGCTCGCGCTGCGCGGTTGGCGCAAGATCGACGGCATCCTGTACGACCGCCTCGGACTGACGACCGAGGTCGTGGCCGTCTGGCCCGGCACGATGTTGTGCATCGACAAGATTGCCCCCGACGGTCCTGCGGCTGCGATCGGCCTGCAGAAGGGCGACATCATCGATGCCGTGCGCAAGGAATCCGAGAAGCGCGCCTGGAGTCTCTCCCAGCCCGACGCGCTGGCGAAACTGGTGGTCGACCTGGCGGCGAAGTCGGTGCTCGAGATCGACATCCTGCGCGACGAGGACCACGACCGGCGCCTGGAAGAAAACGAACTCTTCAAGGGCCGGCTGATCCTGCGCTGAGCGAGGCCGGGGAGCGATTGGCAACGCCGCTTCGCCCCGAGCAGCCCCATCGGGTAGCATTCTCGGCCCTGTTCATCGAACTTGCCGCTCCTGGAAGGGTCACCCCCAGCCCAGGGCCAATTCGCGCTTCAGGGCCCCCCCACGGCCTGCCGAAGGGGCGACACCACCCTATATCCCCCAACCGGCCGGCGCCGGTCACGCATCGCGTACTCCGCGCCGGACGTTGATGACCCGACCCAAGTCTCTGCTCGCGAACTGGATTGCGCCCCTGGCGCCGCAGGCGCGCGCGGCACTCGCCCCCATCAAGCGACCCTACACACCGTCCTCACCATTCATGAAGGCCCTGCTTCAGTTCTCCGAGCGTTTCGGCAGCATGCTCTCGCGGCTGCTCCTGACGCTGCTCTATTTCGTGCTGCTGGGGCCCTTCGCGCTCGTCTACCAGCTGTTCGCCGATCCGCTGCACCTCAAGCGCCGCCCGCAGGGCAATTGGAGCGCCTGGGTCAGCCGTAACGAGACGCTCGCGCAGGCGCGGAGGCAGGACTGATGAACGTTCTCGGTCTCTCGTTCTTCTATCACGATTCCTCCGCGGCCCTGGTCCAGGACGGACGTCTGGTCGCCGCCGCCGAGGAAGAGCGCTTCAGCCGCAAGAAACACGACTCCGGTTTCCCCGCGCTGGCGATCGAGTTCGCGCTCAAGCGCGGCAAGATCTCGATCCACGACGTCGACTACGTCGTGTTCTACGAAAAGCCCTTCGTCAAGTTCGAGCGCATGCTGGTCAGCGCGCTGGCGACCTTCCCGCGCTCGTCCGCCGTGTTCCGCGAATCGATGCAGCGCTGGATCTCGGACAAGCTCTGGATCAAATCGATGATGCAGAAGGAACTCGATGTGCCGGGCTCTAAGCTGCTCTTCGCCGATCACCACATGTCGCACGCGGCGGCGAGTTTTTTCACCTCGCCCTACAAGGAGTCCGCGATCCTGACCGTAGACGGTGCCGGTGAATGGAGCACGGCGACCATGGGCGTCGGCCGTGACAACAAGATCGAGATCACGAACGAGCTGCGTTTCCCGCACTCGCTCGGCCTGTTGTATTCGGCGTTCACCGCCTACTGCGGCTTCGAGATCAACGAAGGCGAATACAAGCTGATGGGCATGCACCCCTACGGCAAGCCGCGTTTCGTCGACAAGATCTACGAGCTCATCCATGTCGCCGAGGACGGAAGTCTTTGGCACGACATGAAGTACTTCGCGTACCACTACTCGCGCGACCAGACGCTGACCAAAGCCTTCGGCGAACACTTCGGACAACCCGCGCGCGATCCCAAGCTCGGCGACAAGTCGCTGGATCCGTACTACTGCGACATGGCGGCTTCGATCCAGGTCGTCACCGAGCAGGTGCTGCTGAAAATGGTCAAGCACCTGCACAAGGAAACCGGCCTGAAAAACCTGTGCCTGTCGGGCGGTGTCGCGCTCAATTCGGTCGCCAACTACAAGCTTTTGCGCGAAGGTCCGTTCGAAGACATCTACGTGCACCCCGCGCCCGGCGACGACGGCGGCTGTGTCGGCGCGGCGTATTGGGCCTACAACCACGTGCTCGGACAGCCGCGCGGTCCGGCCTTGACCTCGCCTTTCCTGGGTTCGGAGTACTCCGACGCCGAGGTCGAAGCCTTCTTGCGCAAATACGACATCGCCTTCGAGAAGATCGAGGACGACGAGAAGTTCTACGACTTCGTGGCCCACAAGCTCGTCGAAGGCGCAGTCTGCGGCTGGATGCGCGGACGCTTCGAATGGGGCCCGCGCGCGCTGGGTTCGCGCTCGATCATCGCCGACCCGCGCCGGGCCGAGATGAAGGAAAAACTCAACGCCACGATCAAGTTCCGCGAAGCCTTCCGGCCGTTCGCGCCGTCGGTGACCGTCGAAGCGGCAAGCGAGTTCTTCGACATCCCCGATGCGGCAAAACACTATCCCGCGCGTTTCATGCTGTATGTCGCGCCGGTGCGGCCGGAGAAGCGCTCGGTGCTGCCCGCGATCACCCACGAAGACGGCTCGGGTCGCCTGCAGACTGTCTTCAAGGATGTCAGCCCGGGTTATCACCGCATCATCGAACGTTTCGGCGAACTGACCGGCGTGCCGGTGGTCATGAACACCTCGTTCAACTTGAAGGGCGAGCCGATCGTCGAAGATCCCAGCCACGCCTTCAATACGTTCAGCCTGTCGGGGATGGACTACCTGTTCATGAACAACTACATCGTGCGCGCCGACGCGAAGAAGAAGATCGCCGACACGCGCTTCTCGTTGCGACACGAAGGCGACAGCGTGACCTCGATGGTCAGCTAGGTGGCAGCGATGCGATTTATCAACGTCATCCTGGCCATCGTCGTCAGCCTGGTCTGCGGCCTGCTCGTCTTGGAAGGCGGCCTGCGCCTGATGGGCCGCGGGCCGCAGGCGACGATCAACCAGTTCGATCCGCTCACGGGCTGGTCGAAAAAACCCGGCGCGACGAGCACGCGCAAGACGCCGGAATTCAACGTGCGCTACGAGATCAACGCGCTCGGCCTGCGCGACAGCGACACGACTTCCTACGCAAAACCCGCCGGCACGTATCGCGTGCTGTGCCTGGGCGATTCGTTCACCCTGGGCTACACCGTCGACGAGCACGATCTATTCGTCGAACAACTCGGCCGCGCCTGGCGCTCCGAAGGCCGGCGCGTCGATGTGGTCAATGCCGGCACGGAAGGTTGGTCCACCGACCAGGAGATCGAGTGGTTCCTGTCCGAAGGCGTCAAGTACCAACCCGACCTCGTGCTGATCTTCCCCTACGAGAACGATCTGTACTGGAACGGGCAGACGCAGTACCGCCGCTTCCCCAAGCCGCGCTTCGGCGCCGACGGAGTGCTGGATTCGCCGCCGCTGAAGGATCCGGGTCCGACGTCCTGGAGCGAACACACGGCGCTGGGTCTGCTGTTCCAGGGCACGCCCAAGGATCCCAGCGGCATTTACGAAGTGCCGTTCGAACAGACCAAGTTTTCGCTTTCCAGCGGCAAGCAGGGTGAAGCCGCGGTGGTCAAGAAGCCTGGGCAACTGCCTCGCGAATGGGCCGCGCTCATGGTCACGCCGCCCGACTTCATGCTCGACGCGATCGCGCGCACGCGGGGCGGCCTCAGCACGCTGCGCGATGCCTGCGCGAAGTCGGCTGCGAAGCTGGTCGTGGTCCCGATTCCGCCCAAGGCAGCGGTGCAACAGGGAGCGCTCGACAGCCTGCGCGGCTCCGTCTGCCTGCGCGATGAAGGCTGGAAACCCAACCAATCCGTGCTCACGTTCCTCGAGCTCGCCCACGGACTGGGTATCAGCGCTCTCGATCCGACCGATGCGTTGCGCGCCGTCGCACGCACACCCGAACGCTCGGGCGCGGCGCGGGCCGATCCGGACCTCGAAGCGCCCGAGCTGTACTTCGTGCGCGACTGGCACTTCAATCCGCGCGGCAACCTGGAATTCGCGCACTTCTTGCACGACCAGCTCGAGGTCGCCAACGTCGGACTGCCGCCCGCCAACGGCACGCCGGCGAGTTTTGCCGCCCCGCCGAAGCCGCCGCAGTCGAAGTCCTGGATGCTCGTATTCGCCGGACTGTGGCTCGGGTTGACGGCGCTGTACTTCGGCAACTACAAGGACGAGCCCGCCTGGCAGCCGCCGCTCAAGGTGCTCGGCATGCTCACGGCGATCTTCGCCATCTTCTTCGGCATCAAGACCGGCATGGCCCTGCTGCCGGCCGCGCTGGCTCCCAAGCTGGTGATCCTGTTCGTCGTCGCCGTGCTGGGCTTCGTGGCCTGGAAACTGGGCCGGCGCATCACCACGATCCTCGAGCTTTCCAAAGCCTTCGTGCTGCGCGGACACTGGTACCTGATGCCGCTGCTCGTCGTGTTACTCTCGATCGGCAGCCTGCTCGTCGTCGCCGCCAGTTCGCCCCTGATCGCACCCTTCATCTACACGCTCTTCTAGCCAACGCGGCATCCCCCATGGGCAAATTCCTGCGCGAGAACTGGATCTGGATCGTCGCGCCGATCGTCATCGTCGCGATCCTGTGCGTGGTCGTCGTCTGGCTCAGCCAGGACAGCGATCCGGCGGCACCCTTTGTGTACCCGCTTTAAAGTTCGATTTGCCCGGCGCCTGATCGCGGGGCAGAATTCAATCTGGAAGCGACGGCGAACATGGGCAAATTCTTGCGCGAGAACTGGGTCTGGGTGGCAGCGCCCATCGTCGTGGTCGCGGTGCTGATTGTGCTGTTCTACTGGCTCAGCGACGATCCCGGCTCCAGCCCGTTCATCTACCAGGCATTCTAGGCCCGGCGCGTGCGCTACTCCGACAGGTCGATTCCGAGTCGGCGCAGCAGTTCGAATCCGCCGCAGGCTTCGGTGGCGAGCAGGTGCAACTTGGCAT
The DNA here is from genome assembly GCA_043754695.1 of Planctomycetota bacterium. Taxonomy (GTDB): domain Bacteria; phylum Planctomycetota; class UBA1135; order UBA1135; genus JADJQU01. The sequence continues at coordinate 274 of JAYUUV010000164.1, read as the reverse complement.
CGTCCGCGATCGCAAGCCGTTTGAGATCCGTGGCGTTGCTGTCCGGCAAGTTCACGCCAGCGTGCATCGTGACGGCGCTCTCGAAACCCGCCTCGAGGACGAGCGCTGAACTCTCGGCCGAAAAATCCCAGCGCCGGCCCCAGGGATAGGCGAACGACGGCGTGGCTTTGCCCACGGCGCTTTGGATCGAGCGCGCGCCCTCGACGATCTCGCGCCGCGCAAGTTCACGATCGCAGCGCGAGAGAATCACGTGGTTGATCGTGTGTCCGCCGAG
>JAYUUV010000163.1:0-4804 GCA_043754695.1 Planctomycetota bacterium | reverse complement strand
GGCCGGGCATGGTTCGGAAAGAGTGTGTATGAAATTCAATTCCTGGAGCGGCTGCTGGGCTCTTGGAAGGGGGGGGGAGGCCCGAGGGTGCCGTCCGCCAGTGATTCCCCGATCGGTCGGCCGGCTGCGTCTGTTTCGGGGCGCACGACTGTGTTCAAGTCAAACGATGGACTTCCGCCTCAGCGAAGAGCTGCTCATGGTTCGCGACCTGGCCCGTGAATTCACGGATCATAAGGTGCGCCCGATCTCGGCCCAGATCGAGCGCGAACATCGCGTGCCGCGCTCGCTGATGGAGGATCTGGCTGCCACGGGATTGCTCGGCGTCGCCATCCCTGAGGAATTCGGCGGCGCGGGACTTGGCGAACTGGGCCTGTGCGTGGTCATGGAAGAGATCACGCGCGGGGACTTTTCCGTGGCCGTGACCTACGGGGCCCACGCTTCGATCGGCGCCACGAGCATCCTGCTCGGCGGATCGAACGAGCAGAAAATGCGCTGGCTCCCGGACTTCGCCCTGGGAAAAACCCTCGGAGCCTACGCGCTCTCGGAAGCCAACGCGGGCTCCGATCCGGGTGCGATGCAGACCAGCGCGAAACGTGACGGGTCCGATTGGGTGATCAACGGCGAAAAGGTCTGGATCACCAACGGCGACATGGCGGATCTGGTGACGGTCTACGCCGTGACCGATCGCGAGAAGCGCGCCCACGGCGGCATCACGGCCTTCCTCGTGCCCAGTGCCTCGAAGGGATTCCAGGTCGGAAAGCGCGAAGAGAAGATGGGCCAGCGCGGTTCATCGACAGTGACGCTCGCCTTCGAGGACGTGCGCGTCAGCGACGAATACCGCCTCGGCGCAGTGGGCGACGGATTTCGCATCGCCATGGCCACGCTCGAGCGCGGACGCCTGACGCTCGGCGCGAACTGTCTAGGTTGCGCGCGCGAAGCGCACGCTTTGTCCGTGGCCTACGCCAACCAACGCGAGGTCTTCGGCAAACCGCTCTCGCGCCAGCAAGCGATCCAGTGGATGCTCGCCGACAATGCGACCGAGCTGTTCGCCATGGAAAGCATGGTCTACCGCACCGCGCACATGTGCGATCACAGCGAGCCGTTCGGGCGCGAGTCGGCCATGGTCAAACTGTTCTGCAGCGAAGCGCTCGGCCGCATCGTCGATCGCGCGGTGCAGATCCATGGCGGCATGGGCTACTCCGCCGAGTTCGTGATCGAAAAGCTCTACCGCGACGCGCGCGTGACTCGCATCTACGAGGGCACCAGCGAAATCCAGCGCATCGTGATCGCCCGCGACGTGATCCAACGCGGATCGTAGGAGACTGGATCCTGTGCAGTCCTTGCTGGGACGGAACAGGTGCCAGGCACTGGCAGGGGGACGACCCAGGTGCCATGCCCCCGCGCTCCTGATCCCTCGCTTCCACCTAGCTCTGTTGGCACGATGGCCCCATGCCCGCCGTCCAAGCACACACCGTCCTGCTGCCCTTGGCCGGATTCAGTGGCGCCAAGGCGCTCTTCTTGATCATGATCGTCGCGCTGCCGCTGATCCTGATCATCGGGACTTGGCTGAAGCGTTCGCGACCGCGTTGACGGCTTCGCGGGCCATCCCGTATCCTCTTCGCCCCCGTCCTCTGTCCGAACGCTTGGCGCTGGTCCTTCGGCCGCCGTTCGGACCAGCCCCGCGCCCTCACCCGCGTCCATGAATTCCAGGCCCGATACCGTCGTGATTCTGGCCGCCGGCCAGGGGACACGGATGAAAAGCCCGGCGGCAAAGGTCCTCGCACCGTTGTGCGGGCGGCCGATGCAGGCCTGGGTAATCGATCAGGCGCTGGCGCTCAGGCCAGCGCGAGTGATTGTCGTGGTCGGGCATCAAGCCGCTGAAGTGCGCGCCTCGGTCTCCAAGCACTTCCCGAAAGCTGCGATCGAGTGTGTCACGCAGGAACCGCAGCGCGGCACGGGTCATGCGCTGCAGGTCTGTCTGACCGCGCTCGGCGCCGATCCTGGTCGCGTGGTCGTGCTCTACGGCGACATGCCGCTGCTCACCAAGGACAGTCTCGAACGCTTGTGCGAATCCCAGGCGTCAAGTTCCGGCGGCGCCGCGATCCTGACCTGTGAACCCGCCAACCCGCGCGGCTTCGGCCGCATCGTGCGCGGGCCAAGCGGCGAAGTGGCGCGCATCGTCGAGGAAAAAGACGCCAGCCCAGAAGTCAAGGCGCTGCGCGAGGTCAATCTCGGCGTGTACTGCTTCCCCGGCGCTCAACTCGTGCGCCTGCTGCCCGGTCTATCCAACGACAATGCGCAGAAGGAGTACTACCTCACTGACGTCGTCGAACGAATCGTTGCGCAGGGACACAGCGTGCGCGCCGTCGTGCTCGACGATGAAGAAGAGGCGATCGGCATCAACACGCTGGCGCACCTCGCCGAAGCACGTCGCGTGCTGCAATTGCGCATCCTCGAGCGCCACTTGATCGCCGGCGTCTACATCGAGGATCCGGCGACGACCTACATCGACCACGACGTCGAGATCGGCGTCGGCACGAAGATCCATCCCTGCACCGTGATCCAATCCGGCGTCAAGATCGGCGCGGGCTGCGAGATCGGCCCGTTTGCCACGCTGCGCGGAGGATCATTGCTCGCCGATGGTTCGGCCGCCGGCAATTTCGTCGAGGTCAATCGCTCGAGAATGGGCTCGAAGTCGAAGGCGAAGCACTTGGCCTACCTTGGCGACGCGACGCTCGGTGAGCGCGTCAACATCGGTGCCGGGACGATTTTCGCGAACTACGACGGCAAGACCAAGTCGCCATGTCACGTTGGCGACGGCGCGTTCGTCGGCTCGGGCGCGATCCTCGTCGCGCCGGTCGATGTCGCAGCTGGCGCCACGCTCGGTGCCGGCGCAGTGCTCACACGCAACAGCAAGGTCGCTCCCGGCGAAGTCTGGGTCGGCGTTCCCGCGCACGCATTGCCGTCCAAGCCCCAAAAGCCCAAGTCCTAGGACTCCGACGATGTACAACGGCGATCGCATCGTGCTCATTTCCGGCAGCGCGCACCCCGAGTTGGCCAAGTCCATCTCGCGCTCGATCGACATCCCGCTGGCGAACGCGCACATCGGCCGTTTCCCCGATGGCGAAATCGACATCAAGGTCTACGACGACATCCGCGGCGCGGACGTTTTCCTGATCCAACCGACCTGTCCGCCGGTCAACGAAAACTGGGTCGAGCTCTTGCTCCTGCTCGACACGCTGCGGCGCGCTTCGGCCGGGCGAATCACCGTGGTGATGCCGTACTACGGTTATGCGCGCAAGGATCGCAAGGACGAAGGTCGCGTGCCGATCAGCGCCAAGGTCGTCGCCAACACGCTGACGGCCTGCGGCGCCGAGCGTCTTTTGTCGATGGACATGCACGCGGCGCAGATCCAGGGATTTTTCGACATCCCCGTCGATCACCTCTACGCCAAGCCCGTGCTCATGCGCGCGGTCAAGACCCTCGACGTCGAGAATCCGGTGGTCGTGACCCCCGACGTCGGCGGCATCAAGATGGCCCGGGCCTGGGCCAAGGCGCTGCACGCCGATCTCGCCATCGTCGACAAACGGCGCATTTCCGGCTCGGAAATCGCGGTCGAGCACGTCATCGGCGACGTCAGCGGCCGCAACGTGATCATTGTCGACGACATGATCTCGACCGGCGGTTCGATCTGCGAAGCCGCGCGCATCGTGCGCCGCGAGGGCGCGAAAAAGGTCGTGATCGCCGTCTCCCACGCCGTGCTGTGCGGCCCTGCCGTCGAGCGGCTCGACAATGCTCCCGCCGACAAGATCCTGGTCACGGATACAATTCCGCGCCACGAGAAGATGCCCCGGAACATCGAGGTCATCTCCGTCGCCGCCCTGTTCGGGCGCGCGATCCTCAACATCCACCGCGCCGAGTCGGTGAGCTCGCTCTTCGAGGAACTCTAGTGAGTTCCCGGGCAAGTTCGCGCTCGTCGAGGTTCTCCTCTTAGGTACTCCCAAGAGCCATGACTACTGAACTCAAGACTGAAACCCGCGTCAGCGTGGGCACGCGCTCGGCGCGCAAGCTGCGCGCCGAAGGCAAGATCCCGGCCAGCCTCCAGCACACGCCGGAAGCGCCGCACGTCAACCTGGCGATCGACAACGAGGCGTTCATGACGGCGCGCCGCAAGCACGAGCACGTGTTCGAGCTCAATATCGGCGGCAAGAAGGAACCCGCGCTGGTCAACCAGCTGCACTGGGACACTTTTGGCGAGTACATCCAACACATCGAGTTTCGGCGTGTCGACTTGACCAAGAAGGCGCGCGTCGAAGTGCCGCTCGAGTTCGTCGGTCACCCGAAGGGCGTGTTGAACCACCTGGTCACGCGCATTGCGGTCATGACCTTGCCGACTTCGATCCCCGACTTGATCGAGTGCAGTGTCGCCGACCTCGAGATCGGAACTTCGGTGCTCGCCAAGCAACTCGCCATGCCGGCGGGTTGCGAGCTTGCGGCGGATCCGGAATTGGTGCTGGCGCGCATCTCGGCCGTCAAGATCGAGGTCGAAGCTGCTCCGACTGCCGAGGCGACTGCGGCTGCGGCGGCGTCCACGGTGGCTGCTCCGGCCAAGGCCGATGCAGGTGCCGCGGCGGCGGGTGCAAAGCCGGATGCGGCGAAGAAGGATGCCGGGGCGCCGAAGAAGGACGCTCCGCCGGCGAAGAAGTAGTTCCTCTGGCTGTCTGGGGGCGATCGAGAGCGCCCTTTGGACCCCGCCAGTACGGTGCCAGGCACCCGTTCAGCCGATTCGGGTACGAATCGGCCG
>JAYUUV010000162.1:0-10722 GCA_043754695.1 Planctomycetota bacterium | reverse complement strand
CGATCGATGCTGGAGGTCAGCGGCCAGTGCCGCAGCACATCCTCGCGGCGCAGTTCGCGATAGAGGTGCGGGAAGAGCGCGCCGCCACGGGAGGGTTCGTAGCGCAGCGCCAAACCCAGCCTGGCCGGCTCGAGTTCTAGCAAGACCAATTCGTCGTTCGCGTGGAAGTGTGCCTCGAGTGTGCCCGCCAGCTGCTCTGCGAACGAGAGGTGCACGAAGCCTTGGCTCGCCAGCGAGGGCGGATTCCAGGTCCCATCGCGCAGCAGCAAGGCTCGCGCGGCTTTCGCATGCAGGAGATGGAAGAGACGCAGTGGCTCGCGACCCCAGATGGTCAGCGTTGCCGACGTAGCGGGTACGAGACCCAGCGCCGCCGCCTGCGCCGCCAGTGTCGCCAGCGCAGTACGCGCCGCACTCGAAAGGCAGACGGTCTCCGTGTTCACGTACAGGTTCACGTGCTGCCAGAGCACCTCGTCGGACAATTCCTGCGCGTGGGCGCGCATAACGCTCAGCGCACGTTCGGGATGGGCGCGCGACCAGGCGATCGAGGCTTCGATCGCCGCGCACAGGCGCGTGGCGAGCTGTGGCCCGCGCGTCCTGCGAAACAGGATTCCGCCCAACGGCAACGCGCAGCCAAAGTCCGCTTCCCAGCGCGCGCCGAGATCCTCGACGCACACGAGTCCGCGCTCTTTCCAGGTGAAACGGCCCTCATGGATGCAGACGCCGAAGTCCGCCTCGCCCCGCTCGAGCGCGGGCATGATCTCGGAAAAGATGCGCTGCTCGACGCGCAGCGCTCCGTGGAAAAGCTGGAACAGCAGCGTGGCCGTGGTCCATTCGCCCGGGCAAAGCACACGCGACTTCGAGTCGAGCGCCGGTGCATCCGCGCGCGAGAGCAGCAAGGGGCCCACGCCGAAGCCGAGCGCTGATCCCGCCGAGAGCACGGCCGTCGTGTCGCCAAGTCGCAGCGCGGCGTGGAAACTCGCCTTGGCCGCGTCGAACTCGCCCCGGGCAAGGCGCTCATTCAAGGCCTGCACGTCGCAGAGTTCGAATTCGAGCGCGGCGCCGTCGCATTCGACCGCTCCTTCGAGCAGGCCCGCGAAAGCGAACGTGTCGTTGGGACAGGGCGAGATGCCGAGTTTCAAACGCTCGCTCACGGCGCTCCTTCGCCGCGCGCCACGACAATCCGCGCCAAGTCGAGGGCGCCGCGCAGCGCGCGCGGAATTGACCAGTGTTCCTTCACGCGATCGCCGACGGCGTTGGAAATGCCGCGCACGATGTTGCAGGGCGTTCCTGCCAGCGAACACGCCAAGGCCACCGCGAAGCCTTCCATGTCCTCCGCGCGCGCCGCTGGAAAGCGCCTGCGACGCTCGCTCGCTTCGGCGGCATTCGCGGACGCGGCGCAGGTTGTCAGCAACAGCGGACCGTCGCCGCGTGCGAGGTCCAGGCGATCGAACACCGCCGCATGCGTGGGAGATTCGCCGGCCGGCCACTGCGGAAAGCCGAGCGCCGGCGGGGGAATGTGATCGGCGCCGGCACCGACGCCCACGCCCGTGACCGCGACCGCGCCGAACTCGAGGGCCGAGCCCAGCGGGTCGCGCGCGAGGTCATAGGCGCCGGCGATGCCGACCAGGATCACCCGCGCGGGCGTCAGCCGCGCCAGCAGCTCTGCCGTGCGCGCGCCGGCGGCGATCGGGCCAAAGCCGCACAGGTCCACGAGCACCGTGGGGCCCAGGCCACCCAAGTCCAGGAGCCGAGCCAGCTCCAGGGCGGTGGGGACCAGGACCAGCGTCGGTGCGCCCTTATGAGTGCTCACGCGACGAGTCTGGAACGCGACGCAGCGGGGCGCAAGCCGGCCGTGGCTCGCAGCGATGCATCCAGTCCGCGCTTCTTTGCGAGCCGTCGCTAAGCTGTTGCACCAGAAGTGCCCGGCCACGCCCGAACTCGGGCCGCGGCGCCACGATTCCTTCCGTCCCAGTCCGCTGCGCGCGGCGAATTGACCATGAAACGAATCTTCCAAGGCTCCACGCTTTCGATCCTGGCGGTCCTCACCGCAGCCTGCGCGGCGAGCAAGCCCACGACTTCGACTGCAGCGTCGCTGAGCGCGCCCGCGCCGGCCGTGCGCTTGAGCCAGCCGGGCATGGCCAGCGCTGCGCGCACGAAAGCCAGCGAAGCGGACGACGCGGCCATGGTCGCGCGCCTGATCGAGCTCGCCGGACGCGACAATCGCGTGCAGGATCACCTGCGCCATCTTTCTCTGTCGATCGGCCCGCGCTTGACCAGCTCGCACAACTTGGCGAGCGCGCAGCAGTGGGCCCTCGATCAATTCAAGAGCTTCGGTCTCGAAGCCAACCTCGAACGCTGGGGCGAGTTCCCGGTCGGTTTCGACCGCGGTCCGTTCCGCGGCAGCATTGTCGGCCCCGACGCCGTGCCGTTCGAGTTCACGACCATGGCCTGGACCGCGGGCACCAACGGTCCCAAGCGCGGCCGCGTCGTGATCAAGCCCGAGACCGAGGAGCAGCTCAACGCGGTTCGATCCAAACTCGCCGGCGCATGGCTCGTCAACCGTGTCTATGAGAAGGGCGCCGAGCGCCCCAAGCCCTCGAAGGAAGAGAAGGAGATGATCAGCGCGGCGATCGCAGCCGAGGACATCGCCGGCGACATCCGCTCCGGCGGCCGCGAGCTGGTGATCACCGACGGCAACTACCGGATCAGCTGGGACAAACTTCCCAAGGGCACCCACGTCATCATGCGCGGCGATCAGTTGAAGGACTTGTCCGAGCGCGTCGACAAGGGCGAGGAAATCGAAGTCGAATTCGACATCGACAATCGCTTCTACGAAGGTCCCGTGCCGCAGTACAACGTCATCGCCGATATCCGCGGCAGCGAATTGCCCGACGAATACGTGATCGTCGGAGGCCACCTCGACAGTTGGGACGGCGCCCAGGGCACGGTCGACAACGGCACCGGCTGCGCCACGACGATCGAGGCCGCGCGGCTCCTGATGGCGTCGGGTGCCAGGCCCAAGCGCACGATCCGCTTCATCCTGTGGAGCGGCGAAGAGCAAGGCCTGTTCGGCTCGACCGGCTACGTGCGCGATCACCGGGCTGATCTGGGCAAGATCAGCGCGGTCTATATCCACGACGGCGGCACCAACTATCTCTCCGGACTGGGCGTGACCTATGACATGGAAGAGCAGATGCGCAAGGTCTGCGCGCCGGTCATCGGCCTCAACCCCGAATTGCCGTTCAAGTTGCGCGTCAGCGAGGGCTTCTCGTATTCGGCGGACTCCGACCATGCGCCGTTCGCGGGCGAAGGCGTGCCAGGTTTCTTCTGGGACCAGGCCGGCAAGTCGGACTACAACCACATGCACCACACGCAGTACGACACGTTCGATGCCGCGGTGCCCGAATATCAGGCGCATTCGGCGCTCGTGGCGGCCATCGTCGCCTACAACACGGCCAATCTGCCGGGCTTGCTGAATCGCGACAACTTCAAGCCGCTGCCCTCCCGGCGCATGGGCGTCCAGTTCGAGGGCGCGAAGCTCAGCAGCATCAGCAAGGGCGGCAAGGCGGAAGAAGCCGGCTGGAAGATCGACGACGTGGTCGTGTCGGTCGAGGGTGTCGCGGTTTCGAGCCGCGAGGAAATTGCCGAGGAATTGCAGAAGGGCGGGCCGAAAAAGACCGTCGTCCTGCGCCGCGGCAGCGAGACGATCGAGACCGTGCTCGACTACTCCGGCAGCAAGGACGAGGAGCAGCGCGCGCAGCGTGCGCAAAATCGCGCCGAGCGCAAGGCGGCCGAGCAGACGCGTCTTGAAGAGCTGCGCGTCGCCCAGCAGAAGAAGTTTTGGTGAGCAGTCTGCGCCAGAAACTGGCGCTCGATCGTCCGGAGCTCTTGGCCTGGGCGATGTACGACTGGGCGAATTCGGCGATGTTGACCGTCGTGATCACGGCGGTCTTCCCGATCTTCTATGCGCGTGTGGCGGCGGCTGAGCTCGATCCCAGGATCGCGACCAGCCGCTTCACGCTGACCTCGACGGTGTGCATGCTGATCGCGGCCTGCATTTCTCCGCTGCTCGGCGCTCTGGCCGATGTCAGCGCGAAAAAGAAGCTTTTCCTGGCGGTTTTCATGCTGCTGGGCGCCGGCACCTGCGCGGCGCTGTTTTTCATCGAGCGCGGCGACTGGCTCCTGGCTTCGATCCTGTTCGGTCTGGTCAACATCGGCGCCACGGCGAGTTTCGTGTTCTACGACTCGCTCCTGCCGCACATCGCGCGCCCAGACGAGATCGATCGCGTTTCGACTTCGGGCTACGCGCTGGGTTACATCGGCGGCGGTCTGGCCCTGGCCGGTTGCCTGGCCATGATCCTGGCCCCGACGCGCTTTGGCTTCGCGGCGCCGCTTGGCGACGGCAGCGCCGGCGACACGCTGCCGACACGCCTTTCGTTCGTGATCGTGGCCGTGTGGTGGATCGTTTTTTCGATTCCCCTGTTCCGCAGCGTGCGCGAACCGGCGCGCGTGTTCGAGTCCGACGAATCGCCGCAGGGCATGCGCGTGGTCAGCACGGCCCTGACTCGCCTGCGCGAGACAGCGCGTGAACTGGTCCGCTATCGCCAGGCGTTCCTGCTCCTGTGCGCCTTCCTCGCCTACAACGACGGCATCGGCACGATCATCCGCATGGCGGCGATCTACGGGAAAGAGATGCAGATTCCGGAGAGCACCCTGATCGGCGCGATCCTGGCCGTGCAATTCATCGGCGTACCCTGTTCGTTCGCCTTCGGTGCGCTCAGCGCGCGCCTGGGTGCGAAGCGCCTGATCCTGATCTCGATCGTCGTCTACATGCTGATTTCGGTCCTGGCCTGGCAGATGCGAACGCCCGCGCATTTCTGGGCGCTGGCCATCCTGGTCGGACTCGTGCAAGGCGGATCGCAGGCGCTCTCGCGCTCGCTGTTCGCCAGCATGATCCCGCGCCACAAGTCGGGCGAGTTTTTCGGCCTCTTCTCAGTGCTCGAGAAATTCGCCGGCATCCTGTGGCCCGGCGTTTTCTGGCTGGCCGCGACCTGGAGCGGTTCTTCGCGCCATGCGATTCTCTCGGTGGTCGTGTTCTTCATCATGGGCGGCTGGCTGCTGCTCAGAGTGGATGTCGCGGAAGGCCAGCGCGCAGCGCGCGAAGCTGACGCCGGCGTGCGCACGGCCTGATCCAGCAAGCACGAAAGCGTGAAACGCGAAAAGCAGAGCGGGTCGCGCGGCATCCAGGAAGCGGCGTCAATCGCGCGGCCGAGCGTCTGGTTGGGCGCGAGTTTCGTGCTGCTCTCGTTTGCGCTTTTCGCGGGTGCGCTGAGCAATGCCTACGTCTTCGATGGCGTGGCGCTCGTGCAGCAGAATCCTCTGCTCGCGCACTTCGAGCCGCTGCGCATCGCAACGCAGGACTGGTGGCAGGGCACCGGGAGACCGGGCGGACTGTACCGGCCCGTAGCGCTGGTCCTGCTCGCGGGCTTGCGGGCGCTGGGCGGCGGGGGGCCTGAGTGCATCAACTTCGCCAACGTGGCGCTGCACGGGTTCGTCGCCTGGTTGCACTTCGTGCTGCTCGTGCACCTGCTCGGCGCGCGCCGCGGCGCGAGCGGCGTTGCATGGATCGCGGCGTTCGTCGCGCTCGCGCATCCCTTGAACGCCGAAGTGGTCGGCGCTCAGGTCGGCATCGCCGATCTGCTCGCCAGCCTGTTCATGTTTGCCGCGGTTCTCGCCGCGCAGGGCAAGTCTGCGGGCCGTTTCGCGCTGGGCGCGCTGCTCGCGGCCTTGGCAGCGTTGTCCAAGGAGAGCGGTGTGCTCGTTGTGCCGCTCGCGATGCTGTTCGAAGCGCTGCGGCCAGACGAGGAAACCAGCCCGAGGCCGCGCGTGTTGCGCGCGCTGGCCTGGTCCGGCATCGGGATCGCGATCGCCGTCCTGTGCCGTTACGCGGCGATCGGTTCGCTGGCCAGCGCCGACGATCCCGTGTACGCGGGTTTTTCAGCGCTGGCGCGCCTGGCCAGTGCTTGCGCATCGTTCGTCGCGTATTCATTGCCGCTCCTGTTCGCGCCCTGGCGCCAGCTGGCCGTGGTCAGCCATCAGGACGCGCGGATCGCCGCTGGATTTGGCGATCCGCTCGCGCTCCTGGGCGCGCTCGTGTTAGTCGCGTTGACGATCGCGCCTTTCTTCGCCTTGCGCCGCGGGCGTCGCGAGCTCGCTTTCGGAGTGTGGTTTTTCCTGCTCGCCGCTTTGCCGACGTCGAATCTCTTCTTTTCGAGCGGAGCGATCGCGGCCTCGCGCTTCTTCTACGCAGGTCTGATCGGGTTGTGCCTGCCGCTGGCGCTTTTCATGGTCGAGGCCTGGTCGCGTTCGCTGCCCGCTCGCGCCAGTGCCGCGCTGGTCGCAGTCTACTCGTGCGCGCTGTTGCCGATCGTCGCCTGGCGCGAGGGCGCCATCTGGCACAGCGAGCGCGCGCTGCTCGAAGCTCAAGTGGCGCGTGCGCCTGCCTCTGCGTATGGCCTCGTCGATCTGGCCGGCACGCTTCGCGGTGAAGACCCGGCGCGTGCGGAAAAACTGTTCGAAACGGCCGTGCAAAGCAGTCTTCCGTTGATCCCAGGCCGCGAGTTCCCGCCGGAGGATCTGCTCGAGACGTTCTTCGTGGCTCATATCGGGATCGCGCAGATCCGCGAGGCACGCGGCGAGCGCGAGCGCGGCGAGCAGGAGTATCGCGCGGCCGAGCAGCTTGCGGAACGCGGCCGGCAGGCGCGCCTGGTTTTGCCGTTCCGCGAGGACTGGAATGCGCATCGTGTCTTTGCGCTGCAACATCTAGCCGGGTCGATGCTGGAGCGGGCGAAGACCCTGGACAGTGCGGCACGCGCGAGCCTGCTCGAGCTTGTCGAGCGCGATCTCGACGCCACTGATGTGTGCGATCCGCTGCAGAGCGAATCGGTGCGCCTGCGCTCGATCCTGCTGCAGTTGCGCGGTGATACCGAGGGGCGCGCGAAGCTTGTTGAAGAATCCTGGAAAGCGCGGCCCAAAGATCCGCTGCTACGCATTCTTTGGGCCAACGAATTGCGTCAGCGCGGCCGCGCGGCCGAAGCGCTCGACATTGAACTCGAGGTGGCTATGCAGCTCTTCGACAGTTTCGATCCGGCGCGCAGTCTGGCGATCGCGAAACTCGGGCTCGGGGCGGGCGATCCCGCGCTGGTGCAAAGGTCGCGCGCGTTGCTCGAACGGCTCGTGCGTTTGGACCCGCGGCGCGCTGCTGCGCCGACGATTGCGCAGGAAGCTGCGCGGATCCTGGGCGGCAAGTAGCTTTCGCTGCGACGTAGAAGTCAGCGCGCAGCGCGTGAGAGCGTGCCCGGCTTTTGTTCGGTGTAGCCGACGAGTTCGACGTAGCCGGAGCCCTTGACTTCGCGGTTGGCGTGCTTTCCACGCACGTCGACGGCTCCCTCCCAATAGCGGAAGGCGACGTCGAGTTCCTGGTCGGCCAGCGCGGGTGTGACTTCGACTTCGAGCGCCAACTCGCGCACGGCGAGTCTCCAACGGTTGGGATAGGTGGCCTGGCTGCGCGGACTCCTCCAGCCGCTTTGCTCCGTGAGCGTGAGCTCGCCGGCGCGCAGCGTCCTCGCCGATCCGTCCGCGGCCACGAAGGTTCCGCCACTGCACGGATCCAAGCTGCCATCCTTGCGCCGCAGTCGATACCACATCAGTTCGCTGCCGTCGTCGAGCTGCAACGAAAACCAATCCCAGCCGACTTGATCTTCGCCGAGCGCGCCGCTCATCCATTCGCGGTCCATCCACGACGCGCCCTGGACTTCGAACGCCTCGCCATCCACTTCGACGCGCCCGGAAGTTCCAAGCCTGGTCATCGAGTAGTAATAGGAGGCATCGCCCGCGGAAACATTCTTCTGGGAGCGGCCGTCGTCGCCGTTGAGCACGGGCGCCTTGTCGGCGTGCAGCTCGAGCTCGATCGCGACTGCGGCTTCGCGCGCCAGCAACTTGATCGGAGCACCCGAGGCATCGATCTCGCAGCGCCAGTCGCGCAGCCAGACCTGGATCGGATGCTCGCCGCCGGCCCCGGCGATACCGCCGCCCTCGCGCGCGTAGCGTTCGAAGCTGTGGAAGCGGCGCGCTTCGACATCGCTTAACGTCAGGTGGGCCATCCAAGCGTGCCCGGCGGCAAAGCTCGATTCGCGCGGGCTGGGCTTGGCCGCGAGCGCTGAGCGGAAAAAAGTCAGCTGATAGCCGAAGCGTCGGCCCGCGGCCGTGCGCAGGTTGCCGGTGAAGTACCACCACTCGGTGCGGAAACCATCGTGCGGGCCGTGGTCGCGGGGGAACTCGAATTCGCGCGGCCGATCGGCGCGCAAATAGCCGCCGGCTGCTTCGTCGGAGAGCATCGACGCGACGCTGAGCGTGGCGCGCGGCGCGGACCGATCCAGGTTGCGCGACCCAAGCCAGAGCCCGAGCAGCGCGAGCGCCAGCGCGGCCAGGCACCAAGGCAGTACAAGCACCATGTTGCGTCCCATGTCAGTCGCCTCTCAAGGCAAGTGCCGGCCGCGAGCAGGACATGCGCCAGGCCGGGTACAGGCCCGCCAGCAACGCGGCCAAGAGCGCGAGACTCAAAGTCGACACGAACAGCCACGGATCGAGTTGCAGGTCGAGCGACCAACCGAACGAACGCTTGTTGATCACCAGGATCAGCACCATGGCCAACGCAAAGCCGAGCGGCATGGCGATCAGCCCCGCGATCGTGCCCATCAATCCAGTCTCCAGGATCACCAGGCGGCGAACTTCGCGCGGCGTGACTCCCTGGGCGCGCAGGATGCCGATTTCGCGCGCGCGTTCGAGTTCGAGCGAAAGCAGCGCGCTCAAGACACCCACGAAAGCGACGGCCGTGGCGAGCAGGCGCAAGACCGCGGTGATGGCAAAGGTGCGCTCGAACACGACCAGCGAACCCTCGCGCAGCACGCGGTTCGATCGGATCAGGATCGCCTGATCCTGGGGGACGAGCGCGCGCAGCCTCGCGACCAGGGCTTCGACATCGACGCCCGGCTCGCAAAACAGCGCGGTCGAAGTCACGCCACGGTCGTCGAAGCAGCGCTCAAAGCTGGCGCGCGAGATCAGCACGAAGCCCTGGTCGCTGGCGAAATCAGAATAGGTTCCGAGCACATTGAACTCGCGCGGCCCGCGATCGGTCGCGAGCGTGATTCTGTCTCCGCGGCCGACTTTGTTGCGGTAACCGAAGGACTCCGTGACGATCAGCGCATCCTGGCCGTCGAAGAAAGGCCAGACCTCATCCGCGCGCGCATCGCTGAAGTCGAAGGATTCCATTCGGCGCCGATTCAAGCTGATCGCGGCGGCGTGGATCGGACGGCCCTCCAGGCTGGTTTCGAAGCCGCGATAGGTCGTGAATTCGGCCACGCCGGGTGCCTGAGTCAATAACTCGAGCGAAGTCGGATCGAGCGTGCTTTCGTTGTGGCTCGCCACAAGAGTCGGGGCCGAGGCGTAGATGTCCGCTTCGATCGTAAGTTCGAGCCACTTGACGAAGGCCGAGCGAAAACTGTCGATCATCACGCCCATGCCGATGGTCGCCGAAAGCGCCACCGCCAGGGCCGCGATCGCGACCGAGGTGCGCGAGAGATGCGTTTCGATGCCGCGCGCGGCATGCCGGCCGAACATGCCGAACATTCGGCCGAAGAGCGGCGCCGCGAGCCGCGAGCAAGCGACGGTGAGTAGCGGCGTCCAAAGCCCGACGCTTAGGACCACGAACAGGAGTCCGATGAAACTCGGCACCAGGCTCGCAGTTTCGAACGAGAAGAGCAGCAAGGCCACGGCGATGCTGCAAGCTCCGAGCGCGAACAGGCGCGGCGCGAAGACGCGCCGACGACTTTCCAGGTTCGACCCCGCCAGCGCGAGCCTCGGACGCTCGCGCGTCGCCTCGATCGCCGGCGGCAGAGCGCCGAGCAGCGTGGCGCCGACGCCCAGGGCCGCGGCCTGCGCCACGATGCCCCAATCGACGCGCACTTCGCGCACGGAAGTGACGAAGTACAAGTCGTTCATCGTCTGCGAAATCAGCACGATCAAGCGCTGCGCGAGCTCGGTTCCAAGCCAGATTCCCAGGCAGGTGCCGATGACTCCAAGCCACAGCGCTTCGCCCGCGATCGTGCGGAAGATCTGTGCGCGCGTCACGCCCAGCGTGCGCAGCGTCGCGATCAGCGGCCGCCGCTGCAGCACCGAGAAGGTCATCGTGTTGTAGACCAGGAACACGCCGACCAAGAGCGCGAGCAGCGACAGCGCGCGCAGGTTCAGGCGGAAGGCATGCGTCATGTCTTCCAGGCCCTGAGCGCGCAGCGCGGAGCGTTCCAGCTTCGCGCCGGCCGGCAACAGCGCCGCGATCTTTGCTTCGCGGGCAAGTCCGCGCTCGCCCTCGGGTAGCGCAAGATCGATGCGCGTGATCCGTCCGAGCTGATGGCACAGTTCCTGGGCCGTGGCGATGTCGACCACCAGAAGATCGTCCAGCGCCAGTTTCGCGCGCGGCCCCTCGGGCACGATCACGCCGAGAATGCGAACGCTTTCGATGCGACTGTCGATGCGCAGCCGTAGCGAATCGCCGCGTGCGAGCCCGAGTCGCTGCGCGGTGTCCGCGGAGATCAGGCCGGTCGCGGGTTCGCGGATCAAAGCCAGGCCGTCGTTCGCGCCCTGTGCCGCGCCAAGATCCGCCAG
>JAYUUV010000161.1:0-25078 GCA_043754695.1 Planctomycetota bacterium | reverse complement strand
GCGTGGCGCTGCGCAGCGACGGAATCGTCGCCGCCTTCGGGAACAATGCCCTCGGCCAGTGCAACGTGCCCGCGCTTCCGACCGGGCTCAGCTACGTCGAAATCCAGGCGGCGTATCAGTTCGTCGTCGCGCGCCGCAGCGATGGCTCGGTGATCGCCTTTGGGGATGACAGCGACGGCCAGACCGCCGTGCCGCCGCTTCCTATCGGCCTCGATTACCGCGAAATTTCCGCCACGTGGTGGCACACGCTTGCACGCCGTAGCGACGGGTCCGTGGTCGCCTGGGGTTGGAACGCATTCCACCAGTGCGACGTCCCGGTCTTGCCCGCGGGCGTTTCCTACGTCCATGTCGCGGCGGGCTCGATCCACTCTCTTGCGCTTCGCAGCGATGGATCAGTCGTGGCGTGGGGAAGCAATTCGGATGGTCAATCCAACGTGCCCACACTTCCCGCGGGCCTCTCCTACGTCGAAGTCGCAGCCGGTGAGCATCATTCCATCGCGCGTCGCAGCGACGGTTCGGCCGTAGCCTGGGGGAACAACGACAATGGCCAATGCAATGTGCCCGTGCTTCAGAACGGCTTGACGTACGTCGAGATCGCAGCCGGCATCTCGCACAATCTGGCGCGGCTCAGCGACGGATCGCTGCTGGCCTGGGGCGCCAACTTCTACGGCGAATGCAACGTGCCCGCGCTTCCCGTCGGTCTGACCTACGTCGAGATCGCCGCGGGTTTTCACCACTCCGTTGCGCGCAGGAGCGACGGAGCGGTCGTGGCCTTTGGTTACAACGCTTCGGGTCAATGCGATGTGCCCGCGCTTCAAGGCGGCGCCGGGTATGTCGAGATCTCGGCCGGCTTCAACTACACGCTCGCGCGTGTGGAGGTCGGTTGCCCGGCTAGCGTCGCGTATTGCACGGCGAAGACGAACTCGCTCGGTTGTTTGCCGGCGATCGGCTCAAGCGGCAGCCCGAGCGCGAGTTCGGGCAGCGGCTTCAGCGTCGTGGGCACGAACGTGCGCAATCAGAAGGCCGGGCTGCTGCTCTACGGCCTGAGCGGCCAAGCCGCGGTCCCGTTCCAGGGTGGCACGCTGTGTCTTGCGGGAGCACTCAAGCGCTCGACCGGTGTCAACTCCGGCGGCAGTCCGAGCGGCAGCGACTGCACGGGTGTGTACGCGATCGATTTCAACGCCTTTGCCGTCGGCTCTCTCGGCGGCAATCCGCATCCCGCGCTGCAAACGCCGGGCACGACCGTCGACGCCCAGTGGTGGGGACGCGATCAAGGCTTCCCCGCCCCGAACAACACGACGCTGACCAACGGACTGCACTTCACGATGTGCAACTGACTGAGCGAGCCTACGGTGTCAGGTACCCTGGGCGCACTCGATGTGCAATTGCGCGACCCTGTGTGGCGGGACACCCCAGCGATTGGCGGGAAACGCCCCGTGGGTGTATCGTCGTTCGCGCGATGACGATCGCGCCGTGGCAGCGGCCGATCGATACATCATCCACAAGCGGGAGGATGCGCATGATCCGTGTTGGACGAAGTCTGTTCATGTCGTTGGTCGCGAGCGCGCCGATGCTGGTAGGAATGGCCGAACGCGCGGACGCGCAATCGGCCGTAGTCGGCTGGGGCGAGCAGGTCTTCGACAGTCGCTGGAACGACGAGGTCTTCGTGAAAATTTCGGCGTGCGCAGACCAGACCGCAGCGCTTCGCGCCGATGGATCGCTCGCGATCTGGGGATACAACGGCTACGGCCAGTGCCGTGTGCCTGCGCTCCCAAACGGCCTTACCTACGTCGATGTCTCCGCCGGCGTCTACCACACCGTCGCCCGACGCAGCGATGGGTCGGCCGTGGCATGGGGATACAACCAGTACGCGCAGTGCAACGTCCCCGGTCTCCCGATTGGACTCACTTACGTAGAGATCGCGGCCGGCTACCTGCACAATCTTGCGCTACGCAGCGACGGGTCGGTCGTCGCCTGGGGCGAAAACAGCTGTGGTCAGTGCAGTGTTCCCGCACTCCCGGGTGGACTGAGCTACGTTGAGATAGCCGCAAGCGAAGAAAGCCACTGCGGCCATAGCGTTGCCCGTCGAAGCAATGGTTCCGTCGTGGCATGGGGGGCCAACAACTCGGGCCAGTGCAATGTTCCCGCCCTGCCTCCAGGTCTCACGTACGTGCAGATCGCCGCGGGCGGGGAGTTCACGGTCGCACGGCGCAGTGATGGGTCGGTCGTTGCCTGGGGCGACAACTTCTCTGGGCAATGCAACGTGCCCGCGTTGCCGCCCGGGCTTGCGTATTCCGATATTGCGGCGGGAAGCTATCACACAGTCGCGCGACGCAGCGACGGAGCGATCGTGGCCTGGGGCGGATACAATTCCTACGGCGAGTGCACCACGCCCACACTCCCGGCGGGATTGAGCTGGGTCGCGATTGCGGCGGGCAACACCCACACCGCAGCGCGTCGCAGTGACGGTGTTGTCGTTGCATGGGGTTCCAACCGTTTTGGTCAATGCAACATACCCGCGCTCCCCAGTGGGCTGAGCTACGTCGCCCTTGCGGCGGGGCAGGCTCACAGCGTCGCACGGCTCAGCGATGGATCGGCGGTAGCCTGGGGTAACAACGACAGCGGTCAATGCAATGTACCAGCGCCTCCCAACGGACTCTCCTACGTCGAGGTTGCAGCAGGTTGGGCTCACTCAGTTGCGCGACTGAGCGACGGCGCAGTGGCCGCATGGGGGAGCAATAGCTCCGGCGAGTGCAATGTGCCGGCGCTGCCCGGCGGACTTTCCTACGTCGAAATCGCCGCGGGAGGTAGTCACTCCTTGGCGCGTCGCAACGACAGTGTGGTCATGGCCTGGGGCAGCAATCTCTCCGGCGAGTGCAACGTGCCGACGCTTCCAATCGGTCTCACATTCGTCGAAGTCTCGGCGGGGGATAGATTCAGCCTCGCACGTCGCAGCAATGGATCGATTGTGGCTTGGGGGAGCAACAGTCTTGGGCAATGCAACGTACCCGCACTTCCCAATGGAGTTGTCTACGTCGAAATCGCGGCCGGCTACGCGCATTCGCTCGCCCGTCGCAGCGACGGGGCGGTCATGGCATGGGGAAGCAATACTTTTGGCCAGTGCAATGTTCCGGCGCTTCCCAGTGGCCTCACCTATGTCGGAATCGTAGCCGGCGGCGCCCACAGCATCGCGCGCCGCAGCGACGGGACCTTCGTGGCCTGGGGATTCGATCTGAACGGCCAGTACACGCTGCCTGCGCTTCCAATCGACTTTTCCACTGTCGAAGTTGCGACGGGTTCCTATCACGGCGTCGCGCGCGTGCAGGAAACCTGTTTGAGCCAGATCGCGTACTGCAAAGCGAAGCCGAACTCCCTCGGTTGCGTGCCGATGATCGGCGCAGCCGGCGTGCCGAGTGCGAGCACAGGCCACGGATTCTCGATCCTTGGCTCGAATGTACGGAATCGCAAGTACGGACTGCTCCTCTACGGACTCAACGGCCAGGCAGCACTTCCGTTCCAGAACGGAACGTTGTGCCTGCTGGGTCCGATCAAGCGCACGACTTCGGTCAATTCCGGCGGCACCCCGTTGCCAGCCAGCGACTGCACTGGACTCTATTCGATCGACTTCAATGCGTTCGCGGCAGGTTCCTTGGGGGGCGCTCCACAGCCCGCCCTGCGAATTCCTGGGACGATGGTCGACGCTCAGTGGTGGGGAATTGATCCCAGCTTCCCCGCGCCGAACAACACGACGCTGACCAACGGCCTGCACTTCACGATCTGCAACTGATCGCCCGTACGGTGCCAGGCACTGTACAGGCGCTGCACAAGTGTACGGTGCCAGGAACCGGGCGATTGGCGAGAATCGTCCGGTGGGTGTACTCTCGCTCGCGTGCTGACGATCGAGCCGTGGCAGCGGCAGGTCGAATCATCACCCTAACGCTGGAGGAGTCGCATGCGCCGTGTCGGACGCAGTCTGTTCATGTGGTTGTTGGCTAGCACGCTTGCGACAATTGGCACAGTCGCCGTGGGGAGCGCACAAACGGCCGTCGTCGGCTGGGGCGCTCAGGTGTTCGATAGTCGCTGGAGCAAGGATCCCTTCGTCGAAATCGCGGCAGGGGGCTTTCACACCGTCGCGCGCCGTAGCGACGGATCGGTCGTGGCCTGGGGCGAGAACGATTACGGCTTCTGCAACGTGCCTGCGCTTCCGCCTGGACTGAGTTACGTCGAGGTCTCTGCCGGAGGGTATCTGGCGCCCGGATTTGCCGGGTGGAGTCACACGGTTGCGCTGCGGAGCGACGGCTCGGCCGTGGCCTGGGGAGACAAATTCTGGGGCCAGTGCAACGTGCCTGCGCTGCCGCCGGGGTTGAGCTACGTCGAAGTCAAGGCGGGATACAACTACACCATCGCTCGGCGCAGCGATGGCTCCGGCGTGGGCTGGGGCAGCAACGGATCGAGCAAGTGCAAAGTGCCGACGCTTCCCAATGGCCTGACCTATCTCGAGTTCGAGGCCGGCGTCTCGCATACCCTCGCGCGGATCAGCAACGGATCCGTCAAAGCCTTCGGAAGCAATTCTTTCGGCGAGTGCAATGTGCCGCTGCTTCCGGCGGGCCTGACCTATGTCGAAATCGCGGCCGGGTTTTCGTATTCCGTCGCGCGGCGCAGCGACGGATCGGTCGTGGCCTGGGGAAGCAACGCTTACGGTCAGTGCATCGTGCCCGCGCTTCCGCCCGGACTGACTTACGTCGAAATCGCGGCGAGCATTCGTCACACACTGGCGCGGCGCAGCGATGGGGCCGTAGTGGCATGGGGGATGAACACCCACGGCCAGTGCAACGTGCCCGCGCTCCCCGCCGGCCTCACGTACGTCGAGGTTGCGACGGGAGCGCTTCACAGCGTTGCGCGGCGCAGTGACGGAACGGTCGTGGCCTGGGGCGACAACGCCCACTCCCAGTGCAACCTGCCTTCGTTCGACAACGGCGAAGTCCCTTCCGAGGTCGCTCCGGGTCTTGAATACACCGTGGTGCGGGGCAATGGCGGATCGGTAGTCGCGTGGGGCAACAACACCTTTGGCCAGTGCAATGTGCCCGCGGCTCCCGCGGGTCTTTCCTACGTAGAGATCGCCGCGGGTTCGAGCATCGCGGCTGTCCGGCGCAGTGACGGGTCGATCGTCGCGTGGGGCTACTTCCTCCCAGGCCAGTTCGATGTGCCGGCACTTCCTGCTGGCCTTTCCTATGTTGAAGTCGCCGTAGGAAATGCCCATGCCGTGGCCCGGCGTAGCGACGGGGTGGCCGTGGCTTGGGGAAGCAACGCAAACGGCCAGTGCAATGTGCCGCTGCTTCCCGGAGGACTTTCGTACCTGGAGGTCGCGGCGGGCGGCGCTCACACCGTGGCACTGCGCAGCGACGGACTAGTCATGGCGTGGGGCTGGAACTTGTCCGGACAGTGCACTGTTCCTTCATTTCCCAATGGACTCGCTTGCGTCGGGGTCGCCGCGGGATTGAACCACTCCCTCGCACGTTTCAGCGATGGATCCGTGATGGCGTGGGGATACTCCTACAATGGCCAGTGCAACGTACCCGCGCTCCCAGCCGGATTGAGCTACGTCGAAATCACGGCGGGCGAGAACCATTCCGCCGCGCTTCGCAGCGATGGATCCATCGTTGCCTGGGGATCCAACCAATACAATCAGTGCAACGTTCCTCCGCTCCCGCCCGGCTTCAAGTACGTCGAGGTCGTAGCGGGCGGGCGGCACACGGTCGCGCTTCTCCAAGGCATCTGCCCGGGTCCAGTCAGTTACTGCACGGCGAAAGTGAACTCGCTCGGTTGCATGCCCGCGATCGGATCGAACGGCGCTTCGAGCGCGAGTGCCCCAAGCGGGTTCACGATCACAGGCTCGAACGTGCGCAACCGGAAACCAGGCGTGCTGCTCTACAGCCTCAATGGCCAGGCCGCGCTTCCGTTCCAGAACGGGACGCTGTGCGTCGCGGCTCCGATCCTGCGCACGCTCGACTTGAACGCCGGCGGAAATGCGATCGGAAACGACTGCAGCGGCATCTACTCGATCGACTTCAACGCCTTCGCGGCGGGTTCGTTGGGCGGGAGCCCGCATCCGGCGCTGCGCGTGCCGGGCACCACCGTCGATGCCCAATGGCTGGGCCGCGACCGCGGATTCGCCGTCCCGAACAGCTCCACGCTGAGCGACGGCCTGCACTTCACGATCTGCAACTGATCGCCCGTACGGTGCCAGGCACCGTATGGGCGAACTACCAGTAGCGTTCCGTGTGGATGTGTCCTGGCGCCTTGCGGCGGTGGGGGAGGAATCCCTGTTCACCGAGTTGCGCGGAGAGTTGCAGGATCATCTCTGGATTGCCGCAGATGAAAATCTTCGAGTCCACGGGCGTGAGCTCGCGGCCGAAGGTTTCGAAGAACAACTCTGGCTCGAAGAGTTTTTGCACGCGCACGCGCAGGCCCTTCCAACCACTGTGCAGCGGCTCGCGCGTCAACGTCGGCACGTAGCGAAAATTCGGATCGCGCGCGGCAAGCGCAGTCAGCTCTTCGTGGTAGCCAAGATCGCCGACATGGCGCGCGCTGTGGATCACCGCCGCGGTCTTCCAGCGCTGTTTGCCTTGATACTCGCGCAGCATCGCGAGGAACGGTCCGACGCCGGAACCTGTGGCGACGAAGATCACGTTCGCACTGGGCGGCACATCCGCCAAAGTGAAATGCCCATAGACCATCGGATCGAGCCACAGCGAATCGCCCGGCTCGAGTTTCCAAAGCCTGGTCGTGAACACGCCTTGGTCGACGCGCTGGACATAGAACTCGAAGTAGTCGCGCGCTGAACACGCTGAAGCGATCGAAAAGGCGCGGCGCATGAGCCGCGGATCGGGCCCTTCCTCGAAGAGGCCGAGGTTCGAAAACTGGCCCGGCTCGAAAACCGGCACCTCTCCGTGCTCGCGGCCGACACGCAGGAGCATCAGCGAATCATGGATGTCGCGGCGCGCGACCACGCGCGCGTTGTAGGTTTCGTCGGTCATTGGGCCCAAGGTCTAACCGCCGCGCGTGTGCATTTCCAGATGCGGATCGCGGCGCAATTCATCGATCTTCGCCAGCGCGGAGCGTTCGTGCTCGGCCAGGCGCAGCATCGCGCCGCGATCGTCGCGCACGCCCCAGCGCTCTGAAATCATCGCGCGCAGTTCCGGCTCTGAAGCCCCCGCGCGCAGTGCCGCGCCCAAGTCGAGCCCCTGGCGCGCGTACAAGCACAGGAACCAACGTCCATCCGCCGTCAGCCGCGCGCGATCGCAGGAATCGCAGAAGGGCTGCGTCGTCGACGAAATCACGCCGAAGGTCGTGCCATCGGCGAGCCGAAAACGATCGGCGGGCGCCGAAGTGTTTTCGACGATCGGTTCGATCGCGCCCTGCGATTTGCCCAGTCGCTCGAGAATTTCCCGGCGCGAAACGACGGCCTCTTTCGTCCAGCGCGTCGCTCCGCCGACATCCATGTATTCGATGTAGCGCAACTCCGCGCCGATCGAGCGCGCATAGTCGAGCATGCTCTCGATTTCGTCCTCGTTCGTACCGCGCAACACGACCATGTCGAGCTTCAGCGGCACGAAACCGACCGCGCCCGCGCGCGCGATTCCTGCGAGCACATTTTCGAGCGCGTCGCGCCGCGACAGTTCGCGGAATCGATCGGGCTTCAACGTGTCCAGGCTCACGGTCAGGCGCTGCAACCCGGCCTTGAAAAGACTCTCCGCCTGCGCTTCGAGCAGAACGCCGTTCGTGGTCAGTGCAAGATCCTCGATGCCGGGAACTTCGGCCAGCATCGCGACCAAGAGGTGCAGATCGCGGCGCATCAGAGGCTCGCCGCCCGTCAACCGCACGCGACGCACGCCCAGTCCGGAGAAAACACGCGCCAGAGCCGTCAGCTCCTCGAAGCGCAGGAGGCTTGGCTGCGGCAGCCAGGCGTACTCCTCCTCGGGCATGCAGTAGGCGCAGCGCAGGTTGCAGCGGTCGGTGACCGAAATGCGCAGGTTGCCGAGCGGGCGGCCGAGGCGATCGGCAGGGGCGGGGGAAGAGTCCATCAGCCCACCAATATATAGGGTGGCCCTCAAGACCGAGGCTCCGAAGGGTCGACTCCTGCGGCGAAGTCCTTTTCAAGGAATCCGCATGACCTTCCCCGGCTCGAGACCTCCTGGCTGGCGTCTGAAACCGATCGGCAAGTACGGCCTTCCGACTTCCGTCGACATCGAGAGCACGGGCCTGATGTTGGGCCGCGATCCCTGGAACACCTGCGTGATCAGCGGGGAGCACTGGGGCATGGTCTCGCGCGTGCACGCGCACCTAGAACTCATCGACGACCGGCTCTTCGTTCACGACCTCGATTCGTCGAACGGGACTTTCGTCAACGAGGCGAAGATCGAGAGCGCGGAGCTCGCTTCGGGCGACGTGCTGAAGCTCGGACCCGACGGCCCGAGGTTCTTGATCTTCCAGGCGGTCGGCGCGGAAGGCACCGAAATGGTCGTGGGCAAGGCCGTGGCGAAAGCT
The DNA here is from genome assembly GCA_043754695.1 of Planctomycetota bacterium. Lineage (GTDB taxonomy): Bacteria > Planctomycetota > UBA1135 > UBA1135 > JADJQU01. The sequence continues at coordinate 16,531 of JAYUUV010000161.1, read as the reverse complement.
GTCACCCGCAGCGGGCTTGTCGGCCTCGGCGAGACGGCCGTGCTCAGTCTGAAGCGCGCGCTCGGCCTCGACGAAGTGCAGGCCAAGGCTTCGCGCTTCGAACAACGCCAGACGCATCAGATCATGATCGCCGCTGCCAGTTTGTGCATGCTCGCGGCCGTCGGTGTGGTGGCCTTCTCGCATTTGAGGAGCACGGGCAGGTCCGAGGTCGCGCGCGTCGAAAAGAACAGCGAAGCGCGCTCCCAGGAAGTCCTGCGCGAGAGCCAACGTCGCGTCGGCGAAGTCGAAGTGAAGACCGCCGAACTCGCCGGCGCCAATCAAGAGCTCGCCGCAAGGCTCGAACGCGGCCTGGTGACATTCGGCCGCAATCTCGAGCAGCGCATCGCCGATTCGTACGTGGCGCGCGAAGCCTGGGACGAAGATCACATCGGCCTCGAGACCCAGCGGCTATTGCTGGAGACACGCCTGGAGGAATTGCGCGGCGCGAGCGACGCGTCCGCGGAAGAGACCGCGCTGCTCTCGAAACGGCTCGACGAGACGCTGAACTATCTCTCGCGCTACAACCCAGTCGAAATCGAGGCCGAGAAGCTCGAGGAGCTCAAGCACGTGCGCTCGGCCGTGGTGATGATCGAGTCGCGCGTCGTGTTCCGCGAGCCGGTGAGCCAACGCCTGCTGCACACCTCGATCGACTCGCACGGCGAATCGGCGATCAACCTGCGCGACGAAGGCAGCGTGCTCGACCAACGCTCGTCGGGCTCCGGTTTCGTGATCTCGGCGAACGGCTTCATCCTGACCAATGCGCACGTCGCCCTGCCGAGCGATTTCAAGGACCCGCTGGATGTCACCGAAGACAGCCAGGTCTTCCCCGAGGTCGAATTGGAAGTCGTCTTCTCCGGAACCTCCAAGCGCATTCCCGCGCACCTGGTCCAGGCCGACGACGACGAGGATCACGATTTCGCGCTGATCCAGATCGAGCCCTTCGAGGGCATGCCGCACCTTGAGATCGTCGACCTCGAAGCGCCTCCGCCCGTGCCGGGCACCGAAGTTTTCCTGTGCGGCTTTCCGCTCGGCACCTTCGCCGTCCAGGAGGGCGACCGCGTGATAGCCTCGACGCTCAAGGGCATTCTTTCGCGCCGCGTCGGCCCTTACGTGCAAATTGACGCGGGGGTGCATCCGGGAATCAGCGGCGGGCCGGTAACTGACGCGCACGGCAAGGTGATCGGCGTGGTCTGCAGTGTCCAGGCTACGCCCAAGGGCGAAATCGCGGCCGCGATCGGCTACGCCCTGCCGATCGGTTCGGCGCTGCGCGTGCTGCCTGCGGAGGCGCTGCGCTGACTCGCGGCGGAGCGGGCTCGCAGCGCCAAGGGTCGTGCTCTAAGATCACGGCTTCCACCAGGCCCGACCCACGCTGCGGGACAGCCCGCGCGACCTGGCGGCGGAATTTGGAGGCGAGTGTCGCCAAAGACCGGGATTGCACCACTGTCCGGGTCGATTCCGCACCCTGAGGACCTCTTCGGTGACCAGCTCCGCCAGCCCTTCGTTCCTGCTTCCGACCGACACCTTCGTACGCCGCCACATCGGGCCCGACGAGAGCAACATCAAGGCGATGCTCCAGACGATCGGGCTGAGGAGCCTCGACGAACTGGTCGGCGAGACCGTTCCGGCGGATATCCGCCTGAACCGAGCGCTTGCGCCGATGACCGCGAACGAACCGCGCGGTGAACACGAAATGCTCGCGGAGTTCCGCGCGAGCTGCCAGAAGAACGAACTGTTCCGTTCGTTCATCGGCATGGGCTATTCCGGCACGGTCGTTCCGCCGGTGATCCAGCGCAATATCCTGGAGAACCCGGGTTGGTACACGCAGTACACGCCCTATCAGGCTGAGATCGCGCAGGGCCGGCTCGAGGCGCTGCTCAACTTCCAGACCATGATCAGCGACCTGACCGGCCTGCCGATGGCGGGCGCGTCGCTGCTCGACGAAGCGACCGCGGCGGCGGAAGCGATGCACATGTGCCACGCGATTTCGCGCGAAGCCCGGCAAACTTTCTTCGTCTCCGATCGTTGCCACCCGCAGGTGATCGCGGTCGTACAGACGCGCGCGAAAGTGCTCGACATCAAGGTTGTCGTGGCGGCGATGGAAAAGTTCGACTTCGCTTCCGGCGACGTATTCGGCGCGCTGTTGCCGTATCCGTGCACGGATGGAGCGGTGGTCGACCTCGAGCCGCTCGTGACCAAGATCCACGCGGCCGGCGCGTTGGCCGTGGTCGACGCGGATTTGCTTGCGCTGACGCTCTTGCGCGCGCCCGGTGAGTTCGGCGCGGACATCGCTGTCGGAGCGGCACAACGTTTCGGCGTGCCCTTTGGCTTCGGCGGGCCCCATGCGGCCTACATCGCCACGAAGAGCGAGTACAAGCGCGACATGCCCGGCCGTCTGATCGGCGTTTCACGCGACGCGCGCGGCAATCGTGCGTTGCGCATGGCGCTGCAGACACGCGAGCAGCACATTCGCCGCGAAAAAGCGACCTCAAACATCTGCACGGCGCAGGTCCTGCTGGCTGTCATGGCCGGAATGTACGGCGTCTATCATGGCCCCGCGGGATTGAAGGCGATCGCGACGCGCGTGCGCGGGATGACGCTGACTTTGGCCAAGGGCCTGGAGAAACTCGGCTTCAAGATCGAGTACGCGAATGTGTTCGACACGCTGGCGGTGAACGTCGACGACTCCGGCCTGTTGCTCGCGAAGGCGCGCGCGAAGCGCATCAATCTGCGCGCGCTCTCGGCGAAAGTGGTCGGCATATCCCTGGACGAAACCACGGAAGTGCGCGACGTCGCGGCGATTCTCGAAGTCTTCGGCGGCGCGCGCGCGAGCAGCTTGTCCGTCAACGAACTCGCCGCACAGGTTTCGCTCGCCGTGGCCGCGCCGCACGCGCGCAAGAGCGCGTACCTGACCCATCCGGTGTTCAACAGCTACCACTCCGAGCACGAGATGCTGCGCTACATGCGCGGGCTCGAGGCCAAGGACCTCTCGCTGACGCACTCGATGATCCCGCTCGGCTCGTGCACGATGAAATTGAACGCCACTTCGGAAATGATTCCGGTGACCTGGCCTGAAGTCGGGGGCATCCATCCCTTCGCGCCCGCGGAGCAGACCAAGGGTTATCAGGAACTTTTCGCCAACCTCGAGCGCGCACTGCTCGAAATCACCGGCTTTCACGGCGTTTCGCTGCAGCCGAACGCGGGCTCCCAGGGCGAGTACGCCGGCCTGCTCGTGATCCGCGCCTACCACGATTCGCGCGGCGACAAACATCGCAATGTGTGCCTGATCCCGACCTCGGCCCACGGCACGAATCCCGCCAGCGCCGTGATGTGCGGCATGAAAGTCGTGATCGTGGCCTGCGATGCCAAGGGCAACGTCGACGTCGCCGACCTGCGCGCGAAGGCGAAGGAGCACGCCGCCAACCTCGCGTGTTTGATGATCACCTATCCGTCGACGCATGGCGTGTTCGAAGAATCGATCCGCGAGATCTGCAAAGTGATCCACGACAACGGCGGCCAGGTCTACATGGACGGCGCCAACATGAACGCGCAGGTCGGTCTGTGCCGGCCCGGCGATTTCGGCGCGGACGTCTGCCACCTGAATCTGCACAAGACTTTCTGCATCCCGCACGGCGGCGGCGGACCGGGCATGGGCCCGATCTGTTGCGCGAAACAACTGACGCCGTTCCTGCCGGGTCACCCGGTCGTCGCGGTCGGCGGCGCGCAGAATTGCGGTACGGTCAGCGCGGCGCCCTGGGGCAGCGCTTCGATCCTGCCGATCTCGTGGATTTTCATCGCGCTGATGGGCGCCGCGGGACTCAAGCGCTCGACCGAGATCGCGATCCTCAACGCCAACTACATGGCCGCGCGATTGAAGGGCCACTACGACGTGCTCTTCACCAACGCGAAGGGTCGCGTCGCGCATGAGTTCATCATCGATTTGCGTCCGTTCGAGCATTCGGCCGGCGTCGTGTCCGAGGACGTCGCCAAGCGCCTGATGGACTACGGATTCCACTCGCCGACGATGTCCTTCCCGGTCGTCGGCACGCTGATGATCGAGCCGACCGAATCCGAGACGCGCGCGGAGCTCGATCGTTTGTGCGACGCCTTGATTTCGATTCGCGGCGAGATCCAGCGCATCGAAGACGGGCAATCCGATCGCGCCGACAACGCGCTCAAACACGCGCCGCACACCGCGGCTGTGGTCATGGCCGACACGTGGAGTCACAAGTACTCGCGCGAAGCAGCCGCCTTCCCCGCGCCCTGGGTGCGCGAGCGCAAGTTCTGGCCGACCGTCAGCCGCATCGACAACGGCTACGGCGACAAGAACCTCATCTGCACGTGTCCGCCGATCGAGGCCTATGCCGAGATCACGCCCAAGCCCGCGCCCGCGCGTTCGACGCCGGCGCGCGTCTGAAACGGAGTCGCGCATGGTGTTGAAGAAGATCCTCGGACTGCTCCACATCCAACAGGCAGGTCACATGCTCAGCATCGGAAGCGTTGCTCCTGATTTCAGCGTCCTCGATCACATGGGCCGCACCGTGCGATTGAAGGACCTTTCGACGAAGCGCGTCGTGCTGTGGTTCTATCCCAAGGCCGACACGCCCGGATGAACGCTGCAGGGCTGCGGATTCCGTGATCGAATCCGCGACTTCGAAGCCGCCGGCACGGTCGTGCTGGGCATCTCGTTCGACACACAGGAAGAGAATCGCGTCTTCGCCGAAAAGTTCGGCTACACGTTCCCATTGTTGTGCGACACCGATCGCAAGATCGGTCTCGCCTACGGTGCGTGCAAGAGTCCCAAGGATCGTTACGCCGCGCGCCTGACGTACGTGATCGGGCCCGACGGCAAGATCGAGCAGGCGATCGACACGAAGGATCCGGCCGGACAGGCTGCGGCGCTGCTCTCGACGTTGAAGCCCGACAAGCCGAAGCCCGGTTAGACTCAGCGGACTATGATCCGCTGGCTACGCCCGAGTTTTCTGTCCATCCCGATTGTGCTCGTGCTCTTCGCGGCCGTCGGTTTCGCGCAGAAAAAGGCGGAGAAATCGCCGCCCAAGGGCGAGGAGATCGAAGGCCTCGGTTTGACGGTCGCTTTCCCGGAGAACTTTGCCGCCACGCGCATGCCGGGCGAGAAGAACGGTCAAGTGGTCGCAAGTTGGCTGATCAAATGCGGCCAGGCGCAGTTCAGGCTCGGGCTGCGCGTCTTGCCGATCGACAAGTTCCATTTCGACGAACCGCTCGACGTCTCGGACCTGATCCTCGAAAACGAATCCCGCGACCAACCGGGTTTCGCCTACGACGAGCAGAAGACGATTCCTGGACCGTTCGGCACCTTTCCCCATGCGATCTGCGCCAGGAGCGCGCTGCGCGAGAACGGCAAGACCAGCACGAGTGGCGTGAAGTTCTATCTGTGCGGCTTGACCGACAAGGCCGGTTACGTCTTCGAGATGCCGATCGAGCCGCTGCCCGACGCCGCATTGATGACGAGCGCGCGCGCGTTTCTAGCCTCGGGTATCGTCTGGAAGGGCAAGGCGCTCGATCCCAAATGGAGCAAGGAAGAGGCCCAGGCGCGTTGGGACTCCGACGTGCCCGATGCGAAGAAGAACAAGCTCGACAAGGTGCTGCGCACCGAACACTACATCATCCTGACCAACTCCTCGGGCGGGAACAATTTCTCCAAGGCGATGGAGGAGAACTACACGAAGATCAAAGCCGTGTTCGCCTTCGAGGAAATGCCCGGCGAGCGTTTGATGCCGGTCTTCCTGTTCCGCAATCCCGAGGAGTACTACGGCTTTTTCGCCCAGCAGTTCAAGACCACGATCGAGCAGGCGCGCAAGTCCAAGGGTGTCGCCTCGGGCGATTTCTATGCGACTTGGTACGAAGCTCCCGGCGATCCGGTGCACATCCACGAAGGCACGCACCAGGTTTTCGGCAACCGCCTTCGGCTGCGCGGCGGTGGCTCGTGGTTTCAGGAAGGTGTCGCCGAATACATGTCGAGCGTCGACAACGAGCGCAGCACGGCCGCGCGGAATGTGAAAAAGAGCCGGCAAAAACCGTTGGCGGAGTTCGTCAAGATTCCGAGCCTCCTGTTCTCGCCGAAGGGCGAATCGAAAACAGGCGAGGACGACGCCTCGAGCCAGTACGAGCTTGCGTCCTTCTTGATCGAGTTCGTGCGCGAGAGCAAGTTCAGCAAGGAGCACTTCGTCGACTGGATCCACGCCGTCGGCGCCGTGCCGCGCAATGACGTCGCCGCCGTCGAAGCCGCCACGAAGAAAACCCTCGGCGTCGACCTCGCGGGCTTCGAAAAAGAATGGGTCGAGTACGCGAAGAAACGCTGATCGAACCGTACTGTCCGGTTCGATCGCTGGAATCGCTTCAGTCCACCATGACGTCGCCAAGCTCCCCGCTGCGATCGCCGACTACCGTGAACTCGCGCAGGATCTTGGTCGAGTCACCGTCGAGCAGGCTGAGCACGTAACTTCCTGGCGGGACGCCGGCGAAGGAAAAGGCTCCGTCCACAGTGGTGGCGCGCTGCAGGACTACGGCTTCGACCTCGCCGAGCGAATGCAACTTCAGCGTGCGCTCCTTCAGCGCGACGCGCGCTGCGTCGAGGACGCGGCCGCGAACAGGTTGCAGGCGCAAACGGTCAGCCGGAATTCGCAACTCCAGCCGGCCATCGGCGGCGTCGAACTCAGTCGTGAGCATCGTCACCATGTCACCCTGCTCGGGCTGACAGAACACCACGGCCGTATAGCGGCCCGGAGCCAATCGCGCGACCGCAAAGCGCCCGCTGCCCTCTACGGGGTAGAGACTGATCATCGGCCTGGCTTCGTCGCCGCCCGACACGCGCACCCACCACACGCCGCCCATGACCGGAGACTTCGCGGGGTCGATCGCGAATTCGAACGGCGCTCCGGGTTCCGCCGAAAAATCGAGGTCCAGGCGGCGCGTCTCGCCTGGCCGCAGGGATATCGTCTGCGGCTTCGAGAAATCGAAGCCAGTTCTTCTGACGCCCACGTCCACTTCCCCGGGAAGAATGCCGACGATGCGAAAGTGTCCGCGACGCTCAGTTTCGCAAGCGCGCAGCGCGAGGAAGTCGGAGAGCGAACAGCGTGGCAGATCGGATTGTTTGGTGAACGCGCTGACGGTGCAACGCGAGCGCGGCTTGCCGTTTTCGCTGAGCGTGCCTTCGAGCGTCGCGCCGATCTGCAGCTTGAGTTCGACGTGCGCGGGCGTGGCGCCAATCTCGATTCGCTGGCCTGCTGGTGTCCACTCCACGACGCGGCCGACCGCGGTCACCACCATCGTCCCGCGCGGAACATCGCGCACGCGGAAGGAACCGTCCGCGGCTGTGCGGGTCTGCACCGCCCGTGCGCGCGGCTCGAAGCGATCGAAGTTCATCGGCCCAGTGAGCTCGGGCGCGAAGGCGACGAAGGCACCGTCGACGGGAGCGCCGCCCGGGTCGAGCACGCGACCTGTGACTTCGGTTGCGGCGCCTTCCAGTTTCAATTGCACTGTCCAACTCTCGCCGTCCTTGCCAAGCACGGGATGGGCCAGCGAAGGCGCGAAACCCGGCTTGCGGGCCTGTAGCTCCAGACCCTGCGAAGGGCCGGCAACGCTGAACATGCCGCGCTCATCGCTGCGCGCAATCGGCGCCGCGTTGAGCTGCATGCCGTGGGCCCAGATTTCCGCGTCCGCGACCGGCAGGCCGGCATCATCGACAACCGAGCCGTCAACTTGCACGCCCCCGATGCGCATCGTGATTTCGCGCGTTTCGCCCGCGGCGACCTTGCTGCGGCTGATGTTCATGCTCCGATCGATCTGGACCGTGAAGGTCGTCGGCCGCAGCTCATCGAAGCTGACGTTGCCGCTGGCGTCTGTGAGCACGAAATCGATTGCCGATCCCGGGCTCTGCATCAACGAGTCCGCGAACAAGGCGAGGCCCACGCCTGCGAGCGGGACATCCTGGTTGTCAGTGACGTGGACGCGCAGCGACCCTGTCTCCCGGTCCATGGACGGCGCCGCGGGAGCGGGCGCTCTTGGAAGCACCTCGCGCGCAAGGACCGTGGGCAGCGGTTCGGCGGCTAGAGGGACAGCGCTCACCACCGCTTCGACATCCGCGCGCGCAATTTCGTTCGCAGTCTTCGGCACGCTCTCGGCCGCAAACTCGCTGCGGAAGGTGTAGGTCAAGAACGCCGCGATCAAGATCCCGGCGACGGTCAACAGCTTCTTGTTCAACGACATAGCGAGAAATCCAAAGGTCAGTACACCGCCAGCAAGGGGAACGGGGCCACCGCCGATGCTCCCGAGAACCGCAGAGCGAATTTCAGTCCAACGCGCCGCCGCCACGAGCGCGTAGCTTTGCGGCGCGACCAGACTCCCCGGCAAAAGCCGCTGGAGTTGCTTCAATCCACGGCTCAACTGCGCGCGCACGGTGCCCTGTGGTCGTTCGAGCGAGCGCGCAATCTCCGCGGGCTCGAGACCGTGTTGCAGATAGAGACGCAGCACTGAGCGATACGCCTCCGGCAAGCGCGAGATCGCCGAGTCGAGCGTCTGCGAAAGCTCCGCACTCTCCGCCTCGTCGCTCGGACTCTGCGCAAGCTCTTCGTGCAACCGTCTCGGATCAATCACCCGTCGATTCCGCCGCCGTGCCTCGCGCGCATGATTGGCGAGAATTCCGACGAGCCAAGGCAGGACGCGCTGGCTCGCATCGAAGCGGTTCCTGGATTCGATGGCCGTCAGGTACGTCGCCTGGAGCAGGTCCTCGGCGGGCGCCTCAGGGCTGGCGAGATGGCGGGCCAGGCTGCGCAGCTCTGTGGCCGTTGCATCGAACACGAAGGCCAGCGACCTGGAATCGCCCTGCATCTGGGAGCGCCTGAAGGCTCGCTCGACGGCGTGGGGGAACATTGCAGCTACCTTGACGCGAAGCGCCGTCATCGTTGCAACTTTCTGGACACAAGCAGGGCCAGGCCCGTGGATCCACGCGGAAGCGCGGGGTGCGGCCAACGGAATCCGAAATCGGCCATAGTGGATAGGATTGACAGCAGGGACAGCGCTGGCTGTTCAGTGGGGCTCGAGTCCGATTCCTGCGAGGGATTTCATGCGAAACGTTTCTTCATTCGTCATGGGCGCAGCTTGCCTGCAAGCACTCGCCGGCCTCGCCTTCTCCCAAACCACTTTCCGCGTCAGCGTCACCTCCGCGGGTGCGCAGCACGACGGCACGCTCGACCCCTACAACCGAAGCACGGTCCATCCACGAATTTCCGGCGACGGGCGTTATGTGTTGTTCGCCGACGACGCGCCGCGGCTCACGCCGGCCGGTGAGCTGCCGGGCATGCACCTCTTCGTTCACGATCGGATGCTTGGAACAACGACGGCCATGCGTTCCAGCGTCACCGGCCAGATCGTGGTCCTCGATCCGGCGACTTCGATCGACGAAAGCTCGCCTCACCTGTCGCGCGATGCACGCTGGGTGGTCTTCGAGACGCCGCAGTCGGATCTGGTCCAGGGCGACACCAATGGTTTCCGCGACGTGTTCCTGATGGAGCGCAGCACAGGGGATGTCGTGCTGGCCAGCCTCGCGAACAATGGCGCGCAGGGCAATGCCAATACAGGCGAGACCGACGCCGTCGGCCCGTCGGTTTCGGAGGACGGGCGTTTCGTGGCCTTTTGCAGCAACGCCAGCAACCTCGTCGCGGGCGATATCAACAATGTGCGCGATGCCTTCGTGCGCGATCTCCAGCTCGGCACGACGGAGCTGGTCAACGTTCCCTTCGCCGGCACGCCCCACGATTTCGTGATCTCCTGCGACATGTCTGCCGATGGCAGATACGTCGCGTTCACCAGCCCAGGGCCACTTGGATGGCAAGCCGTCTTTGTTCGCGATCGTCTATTGAGCACGACGATGCTCGTGAGTCAGCTTGGCGGCGTTTTGCCCGATGCAAACTGCCACGACGCGAGGATCTCCGGCGATGGCAGCCTTGTTGTTTTCGATTCACTGGCGACGAACCTGATGCCGCCGGCGACTTTGCATCAGATGAACGTCTTCGCCGTGAGCACGACGGGCACAGCGTTGGAACTAGTCAGCGCGAGCTCGGCGGGCAGCGAGGGCAATGGCTGGAGCTTGTGGGGGATGCCGTCGTTCGACGGCAGGTTCGTGGTGTTCGACAGCTACGCGTCCGATCTCGCGCAGCCCGACCTGGACGTGACGTTGGATGTCTTCACGCGCGATCGGCAAGCCGGAACCACACGGATCGCGAGTGTCACGATAGATCCCACCGCGCCCGGCGAGAGCGGCTTTCAATCCTCCATCGGCGACGATGACCATGCCGTCGCGTTCCGATCGCTCTCCTCCGCAATGGTCGCAGGCGACACCAACGGCGACCACGACGTCTTCGTCCGCGATCTGCAGAGCCCGCTCCCGCAACCGATCAGTACGTGTCTTTCCAAGGTCGATTCGCTGGGTTGCCTCTCGCGCGTGTCCTCATCGGGCAAGCCCACGGTCAGCGGGTCTGAGCCCTTCTATGTTTGCGCGGCGCCCATGCGCAATCTGCGGCCGGGGGCTTGCCTCTTCTCCCCGACGAAATTGTCGGCGCCTTTCCACGGCGGCCGACTTTGCGTCGGCGGTCAACCGGTGATGGTGAACTTGCCCTCGAGTGCAGGTTCACCGACGGGCAACGATTGCTCGGGATTCCTGAGCTTCCGCTTCGACGCCGCGCTCTTCGCGAGCTTGGGGATCCCCGCAGGCACAACGCTGTACACGCAGATGTGGTACCGCGATCCGGGCTATGCCCCGCCCAACAACTACGGCCTTTCGAACGGTCTGAAGTTCACGACTTGCCCCTGAGCGCCGGGCCGGTCGCTCGATTCGGAAATTCAGCAGGCTCGCGTCATTTCTGCCCGTCGCCAGGCGTCGCGGGCGTCGTGTTCAGCTTCGCGAGGCCCGGAAAATCCGCTGCGTAGCGCCAGGCGCGAAAAAGCGAGTGCGTTTCGCCACCAGGGCCGCGTCCGCCCATGCCTGGAGGGCCGCGGCGACCGCCCTGCGCTGGGCGGCCTGCGGCGCCGGGACCGCCTCCGGGCGGCGGACCGCCAGCGCCGGGCGGAGGAGCACCGGCGCCAGGCGGAGGACCGCCGCCACGACGACCAGGCATCTGTGCGTCGCCGCCGAGCGGACTGAGGAAGTCCCAGACGACTTCGCTCTTTGCATTCACCTCGACGAGCCTTCCGCTTTCGCCCGCGCAGATCAGCGTGTTGCCGTTGGGCAGGCGCTGCGATCCGGAGATGAGGCCGGAGGAAATGTCGGGCGACTTGTAACTCCAGGCGATTTCGACCTTCGGTCCCGTCTTCGGATCGAAGCCGCTGCGCAACGACTCGGCCGTAAGTGTGATGGCGAGTTCATCGACCGAGGACGGGTGCGCGCCGCGATCGCCGTTGTTGAACACTAGCACGTGGCCGGCTCCGCTGAGTCCGTCGGCGATCCACTGCGTGTCGTGCTGGCCGAAAAGTCGTTGATCGCTCGCCGTGCCCGCGCGATGCATCCTGGGATTGCCCCAGCGAAACAGGAGATCGCCGCCCTTGCCGTAGCGGCCGCCCGCGGATGTCTTTGCTTGCTCGCTCGTCGTCGAGTGATCGATGACCCACAGTTCGTTCAAGTTGTGGACGCTGAGAATGATTGCATCGAGGCCTGCGTTGTAGGCGACAGCATTGGTGTGCAGCCAGTCGCCGCCGCGCATGTCGCCCCTGCCACCGGGACCATCGGGGCCACCGGGACCTGGCTGGGGCTCGCCGCCGCCGCCATAACCCAGACCGCGCAGCCGATCGCGTTCGGCGCGCTCTTCCTTGGACAGCGTCGGCGGTTTGCGATCGGCGTTGACGTCGATGCGTTCGGGATGCGCGGCGACATCGCCGAAGTTCGCCTTCGACTTGTCGTGGTCCTGGGTCAGGTGATCGAAGGCGTGCCATTCCCAGACAACTCTTCCGCCGCTGGGAAGCGTGGGCTCGACTTCGAGCAGCATGTCGGGCCACAGCTCCTCGCCCGACTCCTTGTTCGGATTGCGGCCCGCCGCGAGCGCCTTGTCCGCGCTGACGAACTCCCAGGCGATCATCAGCACGTGACCGTTCGGCAGCAGCTTGAAGTCGTGGTGCTGCAGGCGAGTTGCGTCTGCGCAGCTGTATTCCCAGGCGATCTTCCCGTCCCAGTCGAATTCGCGCAGGCGACCGCCTTGGCCTCCGCCTTGGAAGACCGGGCTTTCGACTTGTTCGGCGCGAATGAGGTGGCCGTTGGGAAGCAAGTAGACCGAATGGCCCGGCGTCGCGTCGCTCTTCCATTCGTGCACGACCTTGCCCGCGACGTCGATCAAGTAAGTCGAGTTCGACCGCAGCGGCGCGAGCAGCGTGTAGCCCGGACTCACTCCTTCCTTGGTCGTCAGCAGGCCGCGCTTCTGGGCAGGAGCGGGGGCCTGCGCCTCAGGTTCAGGTCGGGGCTCCTGGGCACTGTTCAGGATGAGGGGAAGCGAAAGCAGTGCTAGGATCTGAAGTTTCATCGTCCCTCTGAAACGCGGCCGGGGCCGCGAGGTTCCGGCCTTCAGCGGCGCATCGAAACGACGATCGGTTGATCCGACGCCTGCACGCGCTCGAAATCGCTCTTCTTGTGGATCCCGCGCCAGCCGTCGAGGGCCAGGATCTGGCCGCACACGCCGCCGAGCGTGTTGCCGGGGCCGGGCAGCACGAGGCGATCGGGCGCGAACTCGTGCAGCGCGTTGCGCACGCTGGCGTGGAACGAAAACTGCTCGACGATCTGGGCGCCGAGCGTGTACTCGACCAACGCGGGCACATCGCAACTCCAGGGCGTGAAGCGCGCGCCGCGGCCGTCGATCAAGGTCGTGTGCGGAGCCTGGAACGAAAGGCGCGCAAGAGTCTCGCGCGCGCGGCGCTGCACTTGCGCCACCAGCGGCGTGTGGTAGGGGCCGTGTTGCATCAGGCGCAGCGGATACGAAATCGAGCCGCGCTTCACCGGCGTCAATGTGCGCAAGAGACTCGCGATGCCTGCTTCGCTGCCGGCCAGCGCGACAGAGCCGCCGAGCGCGATCGAAGGCAGTGCTTCGCCGCTCGAATTCGCCAGTGCGCTGAACACGCTTTCGACCAGCGCCGGTTGCAAGGTCCAATCGTCGCCGACCAGCGGGTAGAGAATCTGACCGCCGACTCCGGCGTGCTCTTGCTGCAGGAGCGACATCTCCTGCACCAGGCGGAAACCGTCGTCGAAGGTCAGCGCGCCGCCGACCGCCAGCGCCGTGTACCAACCCAGCGAGTTGCCGCCGACGCAGACGATCTCGTGCTCCGCGCGCGCCGCTTGTGCGTCGAGCATCGAGACGAGGTAGATCAGCGCCGAGACGTTCGCGGGCGTGAGGTGAATTGAAGGCGCAAATTTTTCCGCGCGATCCAATTCGAACAGCGCCGGCAGTCCGTATTCCGCGCGCAACTCATCGGCACGCGAAACCCAGGCGTGATTTTCGGGCAGCGAGCGCAGCGCGCGCTCGGTGTAGGAACCGCGGCCGGGACAAAAGATCGCGGCGCGACTCATGGCTTGAACTCGCGCGCGGCCGCCACGATTTGCGCTTCCTGCACGAGCACGGCCGCCGTCGCCGAGCCCAGCGGCACGTAGGAATCCGCCGCGCGCACGCTGCGCAGGCCGCGCGAGTAGCCATGCTCGGCGAGATCGGCGATCAAGGCTTCGGCCACGCCGCCGCCGCTGGCGCGGCATTCGTCGACGACGAGCACGCCGCGACATTGGGCCGCATGTTCGCGCACGGCCTCGAAGGGCAAAGGCGCAAGCCAGCGCAGGTCGAGCACCCGCGCGCGCAGACCGTGCTCGCGCTCCAATGTGCGCGCGGCGCGCAGCGAAAGGCGCAATCCGTTGGCGTAGCTGACGATCAACAAGTCGCGCTGCTCCGCGTGATAGACGCCGACTTCGCCGGGCAACAGCGCGCTGCCCGGAGGCGGATAGTCGCTGGTCCACAGATTGTCGCCGTCCTCGTACAGATCCTTCTCGTGATACAGCGCGATCGGTTCGAGCACGCAGACCACGCGGCCGTTGGTCTTGGCCAGCGCGATCGCGCCGCGCAAAAGTCTTGCCCCGTCGTCGCCGCGCGAGGGCACCGCCAACGCCAGCCCCGGAATGTCGCGCAACGCGCCGACCGAGTTGTCGTTGTGGAAGTGCCCGCCGAAACCTTTCTGGTAGGCGAGCCCCTGGATCCTCACGACCATCGGGTTGGTGAACTGCCGATTCGAGAAGTACGAGAGCGAACACGCTTCGCCGCGCAACTGATCGAGCGCGTTGTGGATGTAGGCGAGGTACTGGATCTCCGGCACCGGCAGCAGGCCGATGTGCGCGGCACCCTGGGCCATGCCGAGAATCGAAGTCTCGTCGAGCAGCGAATCGAAGACGCGCGCGAGCCCGAAGCGCTTCTGCAGACCCATCGTCACGCCGTACACACCGCCCTTCTTGGCCACGTCCTCGCCGAAGACGATCATCTCGGGCCGCTTCGACATCTCGTCCGCGAGCGCCGAGTTGATGTGCGCCGCCAGCGTGCGTTTGGTCGGCGTTTTCACGTTTTCAGGCAGTGCACCGGCCCAAAACGCGCTGCGCTCCTCCGTCGGTAAGGCCTGTTGCGCTTCCACGAGAGTCGCGGGCCTGTCGTAGGGCGCGAGCGGCGCCATGACTTCTTCGCGCGTCACCAAGTGCGGTCGCTTGCTGGCCTCTTCGGCGGCGGCGAGCACACGTTCGCGCGTGTGCTTCACGATCGCCGCCAGCGTCGCGCCGTCGGCGACACCGCACTCGACCAGGCGTTTCGCGTTGCGCAGCAAGGGATCGCGCGCTTCGATCGCGGCGATCTCGTCGAGCGTGTGGTACGTCGTCTCGACATCGCTGCCGGCGTGACCCCACAGCCGCACGGTTTCCAGATGCAAGAACACCGGCGTGCGCAGCGAGCGGCAATGCTCGATGGCCGCGCGCACGGACTCAAAGACCTCGTCGATCTCGCCGGCGGCGCGGAAGTAGGCCAGATGCGGCTGGTTCGAGAAGTTGTCGCGGATCCAATCGCGCGGCGTCTCGACCGAGATGCCGATGCCGTTGTCCTCGCACACGAAAAGGATCGGCGTCGGCGCGCCCTTGCGTTTCGCGTAGCGAGCGGCATTGAAGCCGGCCAGCGCCGTGGCGTGATTCGCCGAGGCGTCGCCGAAGCTGCAGCAGACGATCGCGTTCGCCGGCATTGCGTTTTGCACACCGAGCCTGCGCGCGAGCGCGAGACTCGTCGCCAGGCCGCTCGCCTTCGGCAGGTGCGATGCGATGGTCGAAGTCTGCGGCGGAACCCACAGCGCTCGCGAACCCCAGACCTTGTGACGTCCGCCGGTGATCGGATCCTCGCTCGACGCGCACAGGGAAAGCAGCGTGTCCCACACCTGCGTCGCGCCGGGCAAGAGACGCGAACGCGCTTGCATCAACGCGCCGGAGCGATAGTGCAGCAGGCAAGGGTCGTCGAGCGTGAGCAGCGCGCCAACCACCGCGTTGTTCTCGTGGCCCGCGCTGCCGATCGTGTAGAACGAACGGTTGCTGCGTTTGAGCTCGCGCGCCGCCACGTCCAGCGCCCGCGACGCGACCTGGTCCTCGAACAATTCGAGCGCCGCGCGGGCTGTGAGCGAGCGGCCTTCCGCCAGCGCTTCGTCCGCCGCGAGCCGGCGGGAGGGGGCGGGGGCGCTGGCCAACCACGCATCGAGCGCGGCCTCCACGATGGCTACTCGGTTGGTGGACACAGGCGCGGAAGACTATCAGGGCCGCCCTGGGGCGCGAATGGGACTTCCTAGGCAGCCGGGCGCCCGACCGCGTTTGGGCCCGCTGGACAGAGGTCGGCCGGGGGCCGCGAAGACGAAGCAAGCAGCCTCTATCCGAAAGCTGTCGTCGCCGTTAGCCTAGTGCGGTCTGATTCGGCTCCGCAGATCGCTCGCAACTCGCCTTTTGGACGTCCTGAAAGGATCGCGCAACGACTGGGCCTATCTCTCTGATTGAACTGAAGGAAACTAGAATGGGAACGAGACTGTACGTCGGCAACATGTCGTATCAAACCACCGAAGCGAGCCTGCGCGCTGCTTTCGAAGGTGGCGGCCGGACGGTGAAGGAAGTCGCGATCATCACGGATCGTGCGACGGGACGCCCGAAGGGTTTTGCGTTCGTGCAAATGGGAACCGATGCGGATGCGCAAGCGGCGATCACTGAGCTCGACGGCAAGCAAGTCGACGGTCGCGCGATTCGCGTGAACGAAGCGCAAGAGCGCACGGCTGGCGGCGGCGGCGGTGGTGGCGGCGGCTACGGCGGCGGCGGCGGTGGTCGCGGCGGTGGCGGCGGTGGCTACGGTGGCGGCGGCAGCGGTGGTGGCGGCGGTGGTGGCTACGGCGGTGGCGGCGGTGGCCGTGACCGTGGTGGCGATCGCGGCGGCTACGG